>CAIQHM010000023.1 GCA_903871555.1 uncultured Actinomycetes bacterium
CATCTTGGGAAAGCCCGAGCATTATGCAAATGTATTTTGGAAGCGGAGATGAGTTATCAACACCATCGAAATCTTTCACAACAACTTTCTAACTAAAAGCACCACCTCAATTTTTACTGAAAACTTGATACTCAGCAAAGAGCAGGTACGTCGAATATAACTACAACGAATACATTGGAGCGCAATGAATAAATCCGCATGGCAAGTATCAACGGCCCACCCTTCAACGGCCCACCCTTCAACGGCCCACCCTTCAACGGCCCACCCTTCAAGGTTTCGGGCAGGAGCTTTTTTGGATCTGAACCAACTGGTTCTTGATGGTATTTATGGCACAAAGAAAATATTTCGAAGAATACAAAAAAGGAATTCCGGGAAATACCTAGTAAATAAATTACATGAAATAGAAAATGGATTACTGGGTGCTCAAAAGGAATTTAAAGAATTAGCATCTTCGCAACGCGGAGATGTCCCGGGATGGGTTCTTGTAGTTTTAATGACAACAGGATTAGTGACCGGCATCTGGACAGTTGCGCAGCCAAGACTTTCAAGCATCCTCAAGAACTCCTTGGACAATATGAACAGCATCCGATAAATGAACAGCATCCGATAAATGAACAGCATCCGATAAATGAACAGCATCCGATAAGAATGGCCAAATTTGGGCTTAAATTAATTTCGGCAACTAAATCCGAAACAGGAACAGTTGAAAGCGCCCTAGTTTTAATTCCAACAGTTCTGCTCTTCTTAAGCGTCTTACAAATTGCCGCCTCGGTACTTGGGCGAGGCATAGCTGTGAATACGATTCAGGGAGAAGTCAGCAGGGAAGCTCTCTTGGGATCAAGTAATCTCTCGCCCTCTACGGATTCGATGGGTACTGATTTTGGTCGAATTACATTGCCAGGCGGGGGCGCAATAATTATTGGGAGTAAAAAAATAGCAATCACCAAATTAACTCCATTAATTATTTCACAGGATAAATTTTTAGCTAATGGAATCGCTATAGATGAGAACTGATAGAGCAAAGAACAATCGTAGATTCATAAAGTCTTTGAAAGATGAGGAAGGCAGCGCAATTGTTGAATTCATAATATTTGCTCTGCCGCTTTTTGTACCACTAGTTATTTACTTAACCTATGTAAATCAGTCGGCACAGATCCAATATGAAGCCCGAAACTTTGCACGCCAAATTGCACGTGTTTATGTGACTAGCCCCAGCCAGGAATTAACTGGCGCCCGAATTCAATCAGTTACAAATGTTTTTGCGGAAAGTACTTTCGCCGCAAACAAAATTGATCTACAACCTAGAATTGAAATTCACTGTTCACTAAATCCCTGTCTCTCACCGAACGGGAAAATTGAAGTCAAAGTCTTTCTGACATCTCAAGCAACAGGACGTTCGGCGAATGCAACTGCAATTCAAACAGTTGATGCCTGGCGCAATAGCTGATGCAGATGAAATCATTGCTTAAGAAACGAATGACAAGAAAATTCCTAGATGTTTTTCTTCGCCAGGAAACTGGCTCGATTTCAGTTTTAATCTCTGGCCTTTTTCTTCTAGTTTTCATTCTCTCGGTTGGGATAATTGATATTTCCGACTCTTATTTGGCAAAAAGAGAACTCATTCAAATTGGCGAGGATGCAATACTCGTCGCATCCCATTCACTCGATGAAAATCAGTATTACTCCGGTTCTTACAGCACAGGTGGGATTTCAAACGGAAGAGTCCCACTTGATTGCGCGGAGGCCGCGGTTAAATTCAATTCTGAAGTTAGCGCAAGAAATTTGCGTAAGAATCTAATCGTTGTTGCGGGTTGGAGTTGTTCTGGTGATCAAATAACTGCAAGCATCAGCTCGAATATTAGGGCGATAGTAACTTTTCCGATTCTTTCAAACATTAATGGCGGCAATATCGGCGTGAATGCAACCATTGGAGCCACCTCGGAAGTCACAGCAAACTGAGGGCAAGCAACTTGGGATTCTTGGCATTACCCTTATGCCATGGCAGCTCGCGAATATCTCGAAGAAGTTAACGCACTTCGCGTAACTCTTTCAGCTATCGAGCAAGTATTGAATTTGCCGAAACTAGAAGCAGATTTTAAGACCCTGGAAGCCGAGGCAAGTGCACCAAATCTTTGGGATGATCCAGAAAAGGCTCAGGTTGTAACAAGCAAACTTTCAAGAGTGCAAGCAACATTGAATAAATCGAACACAATTCGTCGCAGACTTGAAGATGTCCCATTACTTCTGGAACTTGCGCAAGGCGAAAAAGATCAAGGCGCAATTACAGATGCAGCAAATGAACTCGATGATGTAACTCGAGCAATTAGGGAATTAGAAGTTCAAACACTGTTAAGTGGTGAATATGATGATCGCGATTGCCTGATAACAATTCGTTCTGAAGCCGGTGGAGTAGAGGCGGCCGATTGGGCTCAGATGTTGATGCGAATGTATTTGCGATATTGCGAGCGCCATAGTTTTAAAGTTGATGTCTTGGAAACTTCTTATGCAGAAGAAGCAGGAATTAAATCAACGACTTTTAGAGTTCATGCCCCATATGCCTATGGCACTTTATCTGTTGAACAAGGAACTCATCGCTTGGTTCGGATTTCGCCTTTTGATTCCCAGTCACGCCGCCACACTTCCTTTGCGGGCGTTGAAGTTGTTCCCGTCGTTGAACAGAGCGACCATATTGAAATTGATGAGAAAGAATTGCGAGTCGATGTTTATCGCTCATCTGGTCCTGGGGGCCAGGGAGTTAATACGACAGACTCTGCTGTACGAATCACACACCTTCCATCAGGAATTGTTGTTTCCTGCCAGAACGAGCGTTCACAAATTCAAAATAAAGCAACTGCGATGGCGGTCTTGCAATCTAAGTTATTAGATCGTCGACGCCAAGAAGAACGCGCTCGACTAGATGCGCTTAAAGGTGATAATTCTGGTTCATGGGGAAATCAAATGCGCTCATATGTTTTAGCGCCATACCAAATGGTTAAAGATTTGCGTACTGATTTTGAAGTTGGAAACCCATCCGCAGTTTTGGATGGTGAAATTGATGGCTTTATTGAAGCCGGAATTAAGTGGCGTAAGTCCACAGATTAACGATTGAAGATTTATGCAAGTGAATTAGAAATCGGACTTGAATCACCTTTCAGCCATATTTACGCGTGACGGAAAGAAATCTCTCAGCCTTTTTCGCGCGTATTTCCGCGATTGAACGGCAATTCTTGCCTAAACTTCCGATATAGGCAGATGCATGTAAATTAATTAGAGTACTAAATCAGGAGCAGAACCTGATTTACTCATAATTGATTTGCGCGCGAACCTGGAGAATTCATTTTGCAATTAGAAGGAAGCTAAAGGAGGCGCTGATGATTCGTTTTGAAAATGTAACAAAGATGTATCCAAAACAAGATCGTGCAGCTCTTGATTCAGTAAACATTGACATTCTTAAAGGTGAATTCGTTTTCCTTGTAGGCCTTTCTGGTTCAGGTAAATCAACATTCTTGCGCCTTGTATTACGCGAAGAGCGACCTACTTCAGGTGAAATTATCGTTGCGGGGAAAGAGCTGAATACCCTTGCAGCACATAAGATTCCAGAACTACGTAGACAAGTTGGAACAGTTTTCCAAGATTTCCGATTGCTACCTAATAAAACTGTATTTGAAAATGTAGCCTTCACACTCCATGTACTTGGATACTCAAAGAAAGAAATCGACCGTGAAGTTCCGGAAGTTTTAGAACTTGTTGGACTTGAAGAGAAAGCCGATCGCAAACCTTCCGAACTTTCAGGTGGCGAGCAACAACGTGTTGCAATCGCACGGGCATACGTAAGTCGCCCAGCAATTCTTATTGCAGATGAACCAACAGGAAACCTAGATCCTGCAACAAGTGTTGGAATTATGAAACTTCTAGATCGGATCAATCGCGAAGGCACAACTGTTGTAATGGCAACGCATGATTCGAAGATTGTGGACTCAATGCGCAAGCGCGTAATTGAACTTGAAGGTGGCCATGTTATTCGTGACCAGGTTCGTGGCGTTTATGGATATGCGGGATAGGGGCAGGCAATGAGAGCAGGATTTTTATTAAGTGAAGTAAGAATTGGACTTCGTCGTAACTTAACAATGACTTTCGCAGTAATGATTACTGTGGCAATCTCTTTAACACTGCTTGGTATTGGTCTTCTCGCTAACTCACAAGTTCGAGTTATGAAGGATTATTGGTACGACAAGATTGAGGTTTCAGTATTTCTCTGCGGTTCGCTATCCGAATCTTCTTCTTGTGCAAGCGGACCTGTTTCACAAGAACAACGGGATTTGATTAAGACAGATATAGAAGCCCTTCCAGTTGTTGATAAGGTTTATTACGAATCTCAATCCCAAGCATTCATTCATTTTCAAGAAAGATTTAAAGGATCTGCAATTGCGCAGAATGTGACACAAGATCAATTACCAGAGTCATACCGCGTTAAATTGAAAGATCCAACAAAATTTGCAGTAATGCAAAGCGCATTTGCTGGAAGACCTGGCGTCGATTCAGTTCAAGATCAGCGGAGTATTTTAGAGAAATTCTTTAAGTTATTAGCCGTTCTTCGAGATGGCGCTCTTGCAATTGGTTTGGCTAGCGTTTTAACAGCCGCACTTCTAATAAGTAACACGCTTCGAATTGCTGCATTTAATCGTCGCCGGGAAACTGGTGTTATGAAATTGGTAGGTGCTTCCTCATTCTCGATTCAATTACCGTTCTTACTTGAAGGAATATTCTCTGCAATAGTTGGCTGGATGTTCTCCACGGGTCTTTTATCTGCATTCAAGTTATTAGTTGATTCTAGGATCGCGCCGCTGCTCAGTTTCACTAAGTTCTTTACTTGGTCAGATGTTTGGGTTGCATCGGGAATTCTTTTGCTCACTGGATTCGTAGTTTCAACAGTCGCTTCAATCCTCACCTTGCGCAAGTACCTGAAGGTGTGACCCAACTCAAACGAATTAAAGCGCTGCAAAGTAAGCAAATATTCGCTTAGCTTTGCCAATTTCCACTATTGCTAGCAGAATTCTCAAATGCTTTCCCCTTGGCAATCGGTAGTTGCGCGAGTTCGCAGTGCGGGCTTCAATGCAACAGCTGCCATCGCGTCTCTTGCGATAATTCTCGCTTTTGCCCTTGGTGATTTCGTTGGTCAATCGAGGAATAAATCTCCGGTCGAGCAATCCATCACAAAAATTCTGACTAAGAATCCAACCCCGCCTCAAAGAAAAGTTTTAGAACGCGCGGCAATCGAAGCAGTACTTAAAGCTTCAGGTGATGAATGGGGAAACTATTTTCCTAAAGAGAGTGTGAAGAATTTAACGCAGACCCTTGAAGGTCGTTACAGCGGTATTGGAATTTGGTTGCGTAAAAATAAGTCAGGAATACTTGAGGTATCTAGCGTTCAGCCAAATTCTCCCGCCGCAAAAGCGGGAATTAAAGTTTTAGATTCACTTGTTGATATTAACGGTGTTGGAATGGATGGCGCTTCTATTGCCACAGCAGTTGCCGCATTAAGAGGTAAGCCAAATTCGACCTTTCAAATTGGGTTAGAGCGAAACCAAGAACAAATCAGATTTGAAATCGCCCGTAAATCAATCTTCAATGGTGATGTTGTGGCATATCAACTTTCCACGAAAATTGTTTATATTGAAGTTTCGGCAATCTCTAGCCAAGTTGCTAACGATGTCGCAATCGCACTTCGGAGATTCCCGCACCATAACGGAATAGTTCTAGACCTGCGCGATAACCCAGGTGGGTTAATTAATGTTGCGGTCGATTTAGCTTCTTTATTCTTAGATAAAGGAACTGTAGTTTCATATTCTAGAAAAAATAACTCCGATGTGGTTCTGGAGTCAAATAATAGAATCGCGGATTCTTCACCTATGACAGTTCTTGTTAATCGATCAACTGCGAGTTCAGCCGAAGTAATTGCAGGTGCATTGCAAGATCGCAATCGCGCAGTGATTATTGGTGAGAAAAGTTATGGAAAAGGTACTGTCCAGGAAATTATTGAATTAGTTGATGGATCCCAACTTGAAATTACAATCGGAAAATATCGCACACCAAATGGTCAGATCATTGATCAAGTTGGAATTGCTCCAGATTTGCTCGTGCCCGAGAGCCAAGAAATAGCAAAGGCACTTCTTGTATTAGGTGGCCTTTCCGCAATCAGCAACAAGTAACGCACCCTAATAAACAAGTAACGCACCCTAATAGTTACGGGGATGCGGATTTACGGCGTATCCTTGGATACATAATTTATGTTTTCTAATTATTGATAAAGAAAAGAAATGGGGTGGTCAATATGGTTAAAGAGCTGGGCAGAAAATTAATAGCGCAGAACAAAAGTGCTCGCCATGACTACTTCATTGAAGAGGTCTTTGAATGTGGGATTGTCCTAAGTGGGACTGAAGTGAAATCACTTAGAGCCGGTCGGGCCTCTCTTATTGATGGTTTTGCAATGGTGAATAACGGAGAGCTTTGGTTAAGCGGAGTACATATTCCCGAATATACAGAGGGAACTTGGAACAACCACACACCTCGTCGCGAACGTAAATTACTTCTTCATAAGAAGGAGATAGAAAAATTGGCCGCTGAAACTAAGCAAGGCGGTCTAACACTTGTGCCACTTTCTATTTATTTCAAAGATGGAATAGCGAAGATTGAATTGGCCCTTGCTAAAGGTAAGAAGGCACATGACAAGCGAGCCACGCTTATGGAGAAACAGGCGAATCGCGAAATTACTCGCGAGCTTTCAAGGCGAACTTCGGGCAAATCCGAGCGCTAGATTGAGGATTAATTAAATCTAGGGCGAATCCGAGCGCTAGATTGAGGATTAATTAAATCTAGGGTAAATCCGAGCGCTGGCTCATTACTTGCAGCGATAGTTGCAAATCTCAGCGATGGTCAACGGGTTAAGCCTAAGTTTGAATTAGCAATTATCTTTAAAGAGTGCGACGCCTTACAATTAGCCCTCTGATAATTTTCTCTAAAGGGTTAATTATTGGGGAAAAAACTTAATATAGAAAAGTAAGTGCTTCATGTTCCACAACCATCATGGGGGTGAACGGTCTCGACTTTAGTTGTTGAGTCAGGTGAAGCGGGCCGAGGAAGCCGGGATGATCTCGTAAACCATGAAACCCGCGCAACACATAAGTGCAGATGCAAATCGCACTGATTTCGCTATCGCTGCATAAGCGGTAAGTGAATCCGTTAACCCAAGAGTGCTCTCGGCTTGGATGTTAGCGTCGCTAGAGAGCTCACTTGATAATGGTGTTACAGACATTGTTGGGGAAATAAATCTGTAACTGAGTTCGTTGACTACATGTGTTTGTGAGAGTCAGGACTGAGAAAGCGAATAGAACACTACGCCCGTAGAAGCCCTGATTTTGCACTAGAGGACCCGGGTTCGATTCCCGGCACCTCCACCATACCGATTTCTTTGGGCACTAATTTTTTACTATTGCTCCCAATAAGTTTTGTTAAGCCAAATCTTGATGAATACAAATATTGAAGAAGCAATAGAAAAAAGCGCAATGAAGATGCCACCAATTGCTGGACCAGTCATCAATATTGTTGTTCCAACCATTAACCCAAAGAGCGTGAATACAAATGCGATTAACTTCTTAAAATTTGTAGTATTTGGCTTATGAGTTGGGATTTTCAAGATTAGCCAACCAATTGGTGCGCCCAATATCGAAACCAAAATCATGATTGTTACCAAGAGAGCCAATGATTCCATGGCTAAAGTTTAATCCGACACCGGGCAACTTCATCCATAGGACGTGCTGGAACAAATCTTTTCTTACCAAGCATTAGGCAACTTCATCCATAGGACGTGCTGGAACAAATCTTTTCTTACCAAGTGGCGAGGTCCATTCGCAGGATCCATCTTGGAAACTTTCAAGTTTCCAACCGCCATGAGTTTTAAGTTGATGATGCCGCTTGCAGAGTAATCCAAGATTTGTTGGCGAAGTTTCGCCTCCTTCTTCCCAAGGAATTGCATGATCTATTTCGCCTTTGATTCCCGATCTTCGACATCCAGGAAATCTGCAAGTCTTATCTCTTGCTAACAAGAAATCACGAAGTGCTTGTGGCGGAATGTAACTTTCGCGGCCAAAATCTAGGAGGTTGCCCGTAGTTGGATCGGTAATGAATTTTCGCCATTTTCCATCAGCCGCGAGTTCGCGAGCCACCGCAGCAGGTATAGCTCCGTATCCACTTAATTGTCCAGGATTATGCGCAAGACCAAGAAGTGTTGGTAGATCTATTGTTAAATTCACCGTTATGGGGCGTCCATGATTCATAACTTGGTCTTCATTCGTTTCTAAGAACATGGCGGCGATTGCAGTAATTGCATCAGCGCGATGGGCATCCATTGGATCCATTAAGTCAGCACTGAAATCCGTAAGTTCAAAGTTAATACCTGCGCCACTATTAATACCTGCGCCACTATTAATACCTGCGCCACTATTAATACCTGCGCCACTATTAATGCTGGCGCTCTGGGAATTGGAAGTTGCGGGGGAGTTCACGCTCGCGCGCATGCGATGGCCGTATTGGGATTGAAACGCACGAAGTTTTTCTTTAGCTACTCCATTTGTTTTATTGGCTAATCGGTCGATTGCCAACATGATTGTTTGGGCATCCGGAGCAGGCAGGAATGCCACGATTGTTGCCATTCCATTTGCATTTGGGTAGCAAGAAACTTTCCGAGTTGTTTTCTCTTCAACCGCAGCCGCTTCAAATTGATCTGGCGCAAACATGGCGATACAAGATCGCACCTTATTTGCGACCTGTGCAGGTGTATGAAATTCAGCATGAGCGATGGCTTCATCTTCAATCAATTTCAGAACTTCAGGCGCAACACCTTGTCGAATCAATTGCGCGCTCTCTCTTGCAATCACATTTGCATGTGCTGGCGAAATGTCTCCTATTGCAAGTGCCGCGGTTGCTCCAGGAAAATATTGGGTAAGTGTTCTAGCAACATCTATCCGGCCTTGCGCAGTTGAACCGGACATTCGCAGCGCTGTTGCAATTTCTTCACGCTCCGAATCATCTACTCCGGAATACATCGAATCAGCACGACTTGGTTCATTGCCAGCCACTACAACAATTGCCCTCTGCATCCAAACATTAAACCAACCACTCTGTTTTTCTAATACCGCAAGATAATCAACGCGACCTGCATAATCCAAGGATTCTGGTTTGATTTCCCAAAGTTCATTAACAACTTCGATACCTGCTGGCAAATGCAAAAGTTCGGCGATGCGTTCGCCTATCTTGCGCACTTCATCGGTTTGGTTTTGCATGTTTGAAGTATTGCTGAAGCCACTGACATTGCGCTGATTGGATTGTGCATAACAAAATATTTGCAAGAAATTATGGATCCAGAACTTGTGTTAACAATAATCTCCACTTGCAGTTTGCAACAAACATGCGACCTCGCAGAGCAAATCTCTACTTGCAGTTCGTAATCGGTGGGTTTTGCGCCATAATTGGGCTATGAGTAACTCTATATTGGTAGCTAATTTGAACCGTTTAATTACCGATATCAAAATTATTACGGGCTCCATGTCGATTTTGGATCAGTCGGTAGCCGCCAAGGATTCGATAGCCCAAAGTACGGCGCTAGATGCAATTAATTTTCGCATTCGTGAAATTGCGAAGTTGACTATGAATATAGGAATTTTGAGTTTTTCTATAGATAACATCTTGGTGGAACTTAGTAGCCCAACCCCAAATGCCAAGATCCTGCATGATTTAATGGATACACAATTGGATTCTCTTCGTAAAGCGGCTTTAAGTGAAATACTCACACTTTCCATCTAAACCATTTCTAAATGGTTTTCGGCTCTCTGGCCAAATGTCCTAGACTCCTCACATGTCCAAAGTCCTTGCATCCCTGCCGGTCGGCGAAAGAGTAGGTATCGCCTTCTCTGGTGGCCTAGATACCTCAGTTGCCGTTGCATGGATGCGCGAAAAAGGTGCAGTGCCTTTTACATACACCGCAGATCTTGGCCAATATGACGAACCAGATATTGATTCAGTTCCAGATCGCGCAAAAGAATATGGTGCCGAAGGATCAAGACTTGTTGATTGCAAAGAAGCTCTTGTAGAAGAAGGGTTTGCGGCAATTGCTTGCGGCGCATTTCATATTCGCTCTGGCGGAAAAACATATTTCAATACAACTCCACTGGGCCGCGCAGTCACCGGAACACTTCTTGTTCGCGCAATGTTGGAAGATAACGTTTCAATTTGGGGCGATGGCTCGACATACAAGGGCAATGACATCGAACGTTTTTATCGTTATGGACTTCTCGCTAATCCAAATTTAAAGATTTACAAGCCATGGCTTGATACTGATTTCGTTACTGAACTTGGTGGCCGTAAAGAGATGTCAGAATGGTTATCAACTCGCAAATTGCCATATCGCGACAGCGTTGAGAAGGCGTATTCAACAGATGCAAATATTTTGGGTGCCACCCACGAAGCCAAAACTTTAGAGAACCTTGATACTTCGCTAGAAATAGTCGAACCAATCATGGGTGTTGCCTTTTGGAAAGAATCAGTAAAAATTGCAACCGAAGATGTGAAGATCGAATTTTCTAAAGGTCGCCCGGTTTCAATCAATGGCGAAAAACTGGGCGCAGTTGAACTTATGCAAAAAGCGAATGAAGTTGGTGGCCGCCACGGTCTTGGTATGTCAGATCAGATTGAAAATAGAATTATTGAAGCAAAGAGCCGCGGAATTTATGAAGCGCCAGGAATGGCTCTTCTTCATATTGCGTACGAGCGTTTAATTAGTGCAATCCATAATGAAGACACAATCGCGAACTATCACGCAGAAGGTCGTCGCCTCGGCCGTCTTCTATATGAGGGCCGCTGGTTAGATCCACAATCATTGATGCTCCGAGAATCTCTTATGCGTTGGGTCGCATCGGCTGTTACTGGTGAAGTAACAATTCGTCTGCGTCGCGGTGATGATTTCTCAATTATTAATTCAACCGGCCCTGGATTTAGTTATCACCCAGATAAGTTATCTATGGAACGCACCGAAGATGCCGCATTTGGTCCTGCTGATCGCATTGGTCAATTAACTATGCGCAACCTCGATATTGCAGACACAAGAGCAAAGTTGGAAATGTATGCCAGCCAAGGCCAACTTGGCGATGGTCAATTTAAATTGATCAAAGAGATAGATAACAAGAAAAAATAGGGGCAATGATGAGCAACGTAAATGGCTTAAACGAAGGTGCTTCAAACCAGGTAGAAACATCTATCGAGATTCAATTAACAAATCGCGATCGTAAAACTGTCTTCTTCCGCGGCATCTTGGTTTTCCCTACAGTAATTTTCATTGGTTCATTCACCCAAACAATGCACGCTGGTGCTTCATTCGGTGGATTGCTATTTGTTCCGGCCCTTCTGGCATTGCTAGTTCGTGGCGTTTATCCAAGTTATGTTCTTTCATTTAACAAATCAATGCTTGAACTAAATGCTCGTATTGCGGCATATGCACTTCTGCTGACCGATGAATATCCATCAATCGAAGCCAATCCAAATATCAAGGTTGATCTTCCAGATATCGATGGCGGCAAGAAGCTCTCACGCGTTCTGCCGTTAGTTAAATGGCTCTTTGCAATTCCGCTTTTTATTGTTGGTGCGGTCTATGCCGTTATAGCTTTGGTCCTAACTTTCGCAGCATGGATCATTACAAGTGCGACCGGAAATTATCCAGAGAGCATCGCAAACTTCGTTCTCGGAACAATTGAATTCTGGAACCGCGTCTACGGATATGCCGCAGTTCTAGTCACCGACGATTACCCACCATTCACCTTGTAATTTATTTTCTCTCTTCACCTCACGCTCAAAACACCCAATACTTATCGGAATTAGCCCTGCAAAATCGCGTGTAATTACGGGGCTACTGCCGCGTAGCGACCTACCATTTTTTCGTAAGTTCCCCGGCCATAGAAAGATCTATGGCGATCGTCAAAGGAAATGGGAAGGAAAGCAATGTCGCTTTTATCTTGGAAGCTTCATGGAAATGGAAAATCAATTAAAGATGGCGATGTAGTTAAGCCGGGCGAACGCCTTGCATGGCCATTAACAATCGGTGTGGGTATTCAACACATCGCAGCAATGTTTGGTGCAACATTCTTGGTACCAATCATTACTGGATTTCCACCAAGCACAACTCTATTTTTCTCTGGTGTAGGAACTTTAATATTCCTGACCTTAACAAAGAACAAGGTTCCTAGCTATCTAGGTTCTTCATTTGCTTTCCTTGCGCCAATCGCGGCAGCAATGACAAATGGCGGAATGGCAGTAGCACTCGGCGGCGTAGTTGCAACCGGTGTAATCCTTGCTGTTGTTGGTTTGGTAGTTAATGCAGTTGGAATCGGCTGGATTAACTGGCTGTTGCCTCCAGTTGTGACAGGTTCGATCGTAATGATTATCGGTCTAAACCTTGCGGGTGCTGCGAACAATAACTTTAAGCAGGCTCCAGTTACAGCAATCATCACACTTGCTGCAGTTGCACTAATCGGAGCAATTTCAAAGGGCTTCCTTGGTCGCATCAGCATCTTCGGTGGAATAGTTGTTGGTTATGCCTATGCGGCATTTAACAACGATATTAACTTTGATGGCGTAAAGGCCGCAAAGTGGATTGCAATGCCTACATTCACAACACCAACATTTGATACAAATGCAATCTTGCTCTTCATCCCTGTTGTTCTTGTTTTGATTGCTGAAAACGTTGGACACGTTAAAGCAGTATCTGCAATGACAGGAAAAGATCTTGATGGCCAAATGGGTAATGCGCTATTCGCAGATGGAGTTGCAACAACACTTGCTGGCGTCGGTGGCGGTTCTGGTACAACTACATACGCTGAAAACATTGGTGTTATGGCTGCAACTAGAATTTACTCAACAGCTGCTTATTGGGTAGCTGGCGTTGGCGCAATCTTGCTATCGCTTTCACCAAAGTTTGGCGCAATCCTTAGCGCTACACCTGCTGGTGTTCTAGGCGGTGTAGGCGTTGCTCTATACGGAATGATCGGTGTTCTTGGTGCCAAGATCTGGATCGAAAACAAGGTCAACTTCGGAAACTCAACAAACCTATTCATCGCAGCAACAACCTTGATTATCGGTATTGCTGACATGACTTGGAAGCGTGGAGATTATTCCTTCGGTGGAATCATCAACGGAACTTTGGTTGCAGTTATCGGCTACCAAGTTCTTCGTGCACTAAACAAAGCAGCTGGAAAGGCTGAATAGCCTTACTTATACCCGCGAAAAGAGCTCCGTTGTTTAGAGACTAACTATTAAACGTTAAGTCTCTCAAACACTCGGGGCTCTTTTTGTGTCAAATTTTGTGGTTAACTCGCTCACCAACTAAGGCCCAATCTTTCATAACCCTATAAATTTTGCTCCTCTGCGATTAGACTCACCAAAGATTTAATTCATTCTTACCGAGTAGTGGGAGAGCCAAATGTCTGTAACACCATTTCGTTGGGGAATTTTAGGAGCTGGCGGAATTGCCGAGCAATTCACAAGAGATGTTTTGCGCCTTGAAGATCATCGCGTAGTTGCAGTTGGTTCTAGAACCCAAGTTAAGGCTGATGCTTTTGCAGATAAGTTTGCAATTCCCAATCGCCATGATTCATACCAAAAATTAGTAAATGATCCAGATATTGATGCAGTTTATGTCGCAACCCACCACCCAATGCATATGCGCGATACCTTGATGGCGCTAAATGCTGGAAAACCAGTGCTCTGCGAGAAGCCATTCGCAATGAGTTATGACGAAACCAAGAAGATGGTTGATACTGCTCACGCAAAGAATTTGTTATTGATGGAAGCAATGTGGGCGCGCTATTTGCCACACATGATTAAAATTCGTGAAGTTATTAAATCTGGAATTCTTGGCGAAATTATTTCAGTCCGCGCTGATCACGGACAATGGTTTGAGAAGGACCCAAATTTCCGACTCTTCGCTCCAGAATTTGGTGGCGGTGCGCTCTTTGATCTTGGCATCTATCCAGTCTCTTTTGCCTCAATGGTTCTTGGAACACCATCTCGAGTAACCGCAAGAAGCACTAAAGCATTTACAGGAGTTGATGGCCAGACATCAGTTATTTTGGAGTACCCAACGGGCGCACAAGCAATCTTGAATATGACCAACCTTGCAGCGACACCAAATCGCGCGGTAATTATCGGAAGCGATGCGAGATTAGAAATCGATCGCACCTTCTATTTCCCATCAACTTGGCGAGTGCTTAACTACAAAGATGAAGTAGTAGCCGGATCAGATAAGCGATATGTGGGCCATGGTCTTCGTGAGGAAGCTATTGAATTTGCCCGCTGTTTCCGCGCAGGCGAGAAAGAATCACCTATGTTGCCACATTCTGAAATTCTTTCGATTATGGGAACAATGACGGAAATCGCAGATCAGATTGGCCTAAAGTTTGAGAAATTTGCCGAATAGAAGCGCAATTCTCTTAGTTGGTGGTCGGGGAACAAGACTCGCGCCACTAACTAACAGCACCCCAAAACCTATGCTGCAGGTTGCTGGTGTTCCATTTACTGAACATCAAATAATAAAAGCGCGAGATGCTGGAATCTCCGAAATTGTTTTAGCAACTTCTTTTAAAGCAGAACTCTTTGAGCCCTATTTTGGCGATGGCACAAAATTTGGGATTTCAATTAAGTATGCAGTTGAAGAAGTTGCACTTGGCACAGGTGGGGCAATAAGCAATGCCGCACAGATGCTTCAAATAAATAGCTCGGATGATAAAAACGCCCCAGTAGCAATATTTAATGGCGATGTATTAAGCAGCCATGATCTTGATGCGCAATTTAAATTCCACGAAGCAAAAGGAGCTGATGTAACGCTCTACTTAACAGAAGTCGAAGATGCTAGGGCATATGGCGCAGTTGAATTAGATGAAACGGGGCGAGTTTCTGCCTTCAACGAGAAAATGGAAAATCCACCAACAAATACCATCAACGCTGGTTGCTATATTTTCAACCGCAGTGTCATAGACACAATACCTTTCGGCAAAGTTGTAAGTGTGGAACGCGAAACTTTTCCCGAATTACTTTCAAAGGACGCAAAGGTATTTGGTTATATCGATTCTTCTTATTGGTTAGATATTGGAACACCTGCTGCACTTCTAAAGGCGTCACGTGATTTAGTATTTGATATGAAGAGAGATTTCCTTGCCTTACCTGGTTCAAAGATTTCAGGTGATTCAAAGATTTCAGGTGGAACAGTAATTGGCCGAAACGCCCAGATCGGCGAAGGAGCCCAAATTGTGGGAAGTGTGATCGGCGATGGGGCGATAATTGGCGCAGGGGTTAGGCTGACAGATTGTTTTGTCGCTGAGGGCTTTTTGGTCCCAGCAAATGTAATTGCGGCAAATAATTATTTCGGTTACTAATTACGTATTTACAAAGATTTTTGCCGTAAATGCCAAGATAATCACCAAATAATCCAAAATATATTAATTTTGAGCGTAAATAAGTCACACTTTGGCTTGACTTAATCGAGTTACACGCGTGTAATTCTCTCAGTAACCCCGCCCTACCCGGGTGGCTTTAAAGTTTGAAGGAGTACCCGTATGAGCGATCCACGCCAGATTCAACAAGTATCAATAGAAGGCGTAATCAATAGCGACGGCATCGAACTTTCCTGGCAGGAGCGTGCACTTTGCGCTCAGACCGATCCAGAAGCATTTTTCCCTGAGAAGGGTGGTTCAACTCGTGAGGCTAAGCGCGTCTGCTTATCTTGCGATGTTCGTGGAGAGTGCTTGGAATACGCGCTCGCACATGATGAGCGTTTCGGTATTTGGGGAGGCCTCTCCGAACGTGAGCGTCGTCGCCTAAAGCGCCGCTCTGCATAACTAGACCTATTCTTAATAACTTAATCGCTATTTTAAGAATATTAGTCAAGGATTAACCCGTGGCTGACAATTTTTTCATAACCGCAATTTTGGTTTCGCATGATGGTGCAACTTGGTTGCCGGAATCTATTGCAGCAATTTCTGCCCAAACCCGCCCGGTAGATCGAATCATTGCGGTCGATACAGGTTCGGTCGATGGCTCAGTAAAAATGCTAAGTAATGCGGGTTTAACTGTTATAAAAACTGATCGTGATGCCGGTTTCGGTGATGCAATTGCTTTAGCACTTGGGTCAGCTAAAAAATTATCAAGCAATGACAGCGAAGAGTTAATTTGGATTCTGCACGATGATTGTGCGCCAGCTAGAACCGCACTTCAAGAGTTAATTGATGGTCTAAGAGATAAGCCACAAGTTGCCTTTGTGGGACCGAAATTACTTGGCTGGTATGACCGCAGACATTTATTAGAAGTTGGAATTAGCATCGCAGTAAATGGTGCACGTTGGACTGGCTTAGATCCGCGCGAACAAGATCAAGGACAATACGATCATCCAACTGAAGTTATGGCGGTAAGTACCGCAGCAATGTTGGCAAGGCGAAAAATATTTGAAGATTTGGGTGGACTAGATCCAAACCTTGCACTCTTTAGAGATGATGTTGATTTAGGTTGGCGGGCAAGAGTCGCTGGATTTTCGGTATTAACTGCGCCCCAGGCCCTGGTCTATCACGCAGAAGCCGCCGCATCAGAACGCAGAAGTGTTGATGTCGAAGAAGCATTCCTGCATCGACCTAGACTCTTGGATCGTAAAAATGCAGCCTACGTTCTACTTGCAAATGCATCATGGTGGTTATTGCCGTGGATAACAATTCAAATTGTTGGAAGCGCAGCTATTCGATCAGTTGGATATTTAATTGCAAAACTTCCTGGATATGCCGCCGACGAAATCGCAGCGGTAGGTCTATTAATTATTAAACCAGGAGATTTGATTGTTGCAAGAAAATTGCGGAAGCAGAAGCGATTATTATCGCCAAGAGTTATTAGACAATTCATCCCGCCACCTGGCAGTCAGATTCGTCTTGCACTAGAGCAAGTTAATTACTCATTACGTAAGTTCTTCAAAGCAGATGTTGCTGATGGCGCAAACTCCGATGATCCAATGTCTTATGCCGATATTGGGGTAATTGATGAAAGCTTTGATGACCAGGACGTAGTTATAAAACCACGAAAATCTAATTGGCAGACGCTTCGAAATCGTTCATTGCTAATTGGACTAGCATTTACATTTCTCATCTCTTTAATTGCATCCAGAAATAGATTTGGGGCAATTAGTGGCGGTGCATTGGCTGTTTCACCAAGTGGCGCAATGGATTTAATTGCCAAGTACAGCGAATCGTGGCACTTAGTTGGCTTGGGTTCGGCAGCATCAACGCCACCATGGGTTGCAATATTGGCTGGTGCATCTGCACTAACTTTCGGGAAAACCTGGCTTTTTCTAACAATCTTTTTCCTTCTGGTGCCTACGCTCGCTTTCTTTGCGATGTATCGCAGCGCTAAGCGAGTTGGTTTGAGTATTCGCTGGTCTGCGCTCGGCGGCGTTATTTATGCAATGTCACCAGTAATTTGGAGCAGTATCAACCAAGGCCGAATCGGCACGCTACTAGTTGCCTTATTAGCGCCAAGTTTCTTAAGCATCCTTCCAAAAACTCTGCACTTTGAAACAATTAGTTGGCGCAAGACTTATTCCCTTATTTTGTTGGCCGCATTTCTTTCTGCATTTTCTACCTTCTTCTTAACTATCTGGACTGCGCTATTTATGGCCTTCTTAGCAATCGCACTTTATGATCGCAGAGAAGAGATAAAAAAGGCTGGCCCAGTAAAGTTTTTAATGACTGCAGAATTAAGTCGAATCAAGCGGACACTTGCCCTGTTTCTAATACCTGGTCTGCTTAATGCGCCGTGGTCGACCTCGGTAATTGTGCACCCAACCCAAATACTCTTAGATCCAGGACTTCCACTATCTGGCGGTTCACTTAGAAATATTCTTACACTAAATCCGGGTGGCGCTTCTGGAGTTCCAGGTTGGATATTAACGCCATTCATTATTTTCTTAATTGCTATTACGGTTACTAAGAAATATCAGACACAAGCTGCATCTGCGATTGGGTTATTTACAATAGCAATCCTGGTCTCACAACTTCATGTCTTTGGCCATGGAAGCAGTGGTCAAGTCTGGACTGGTACTTTAATTCTCTTTATTGAAATAATTATTCTGGTTCCAGCCTTACAAATTGCCTCTGAATCAATTCCAAAGTTGAGAAATTCTAAACTCGGACTAGGTCACTTACTTGCAATTTTAGTTGTGCTTGCGACATCATTTTCAATTTTAGCCACAAGCGTTTGGGCTGTGACTGGTGGGGCCAATTCGCTAGTTGCCAGCGGAAAATTAGAAGTTATTCCACCTTTCATCGCCTCTTTAAGCGACACCCCGAATCGACCAAAAACTCTAGTTATTGGTAGAACCGGTGAGCAATTAAATTACTTTGTAACACGCGGATCTGATTTAGAAATTGGTGATGCAGATGTTGCGGTGGCAACACCAACCGAAGTTAAGAGCGCGGTAATTGATTTAATAAGTGGCGCGGGAATAACTTCAAGCAAAATTTTGGGAGCTTATGGCATCCAATACTTATTCTTGCGAAATCCAATAGATCAAGGCGTTGCTCGAACCGTGGATGGAATCGGTGGTTTCACACGCAGTTCATCAACCAGCGCCGGAATAATCTGGCAAGTTGTTGGAAGCAAACCTCGAATTTCAGTACTTGATATAACAGGGGCTGTAACTGGATTAAATTCCGCAAAGGTTGGTGCGACAGATAATTTACAGACCCCAGGAACGGTAGTTCTTGCTGAAAAATTTGATGCTGGTTGGAAGTTGATTGTTAATGGCAATCAGGTGAAATTAGGCCAATCACAATTTGGTCTGCCTATTTTCGAAGTTTCAGAAACAGGTCCAATGATTCTTTTGCATGATGGAACAAAACATCGGGCGCTAATTTCTACTCAATTAATTGCATTATTAATCGTAATAGTTCTCTCACTTCCTGCTGGGCGCCGCCGCCGCGAAGTTCCACTCGAGGAGCTTGCATGAGAACTAGACAGTTAATAGCAGCACTTTGCGCGCTATCTATCTCAATTCTGGCGGTAGTAATTATAAAACCCGACAATTCTGGAATTTCAACAGTCCAGTCATATCCGGCAACTGTTTGCCCCGGAAATCTAAGTGATGGAACTTCAACTTCGGTACTTCCATCTTCCAAATTATTGGTTCGACAAATACCGTCTAAGAAGAGCGTCTTGAAAGTGGCTAGAACGTCGCTCTATTTATCATCAATCCCTTTACTAGTTAATGGCAATAGCGAGAATTCCATAAATGTTACGCGGTCAAGATCTCGCTCACTTGCAACGGTTGTTTGCTCAATTAGCAGTGGCGATCAATGGTTTGTTGGCGGCTCGGGTTCTGTCACTAGTCGCTCTTCCTTGGAAATAATTAACAGTGGATTGAGTACTTCAATTGTTGATCTAATTGTTTATACCCCTAATTCTGTCTCATCAATAATTTCAAAACGAATCTCGAAGAATTCAAGTAAACGGATCTATTTGGATACCTTGGCACCTGGCGAAAATTCAGTTGTGATTCATTCGATAACTAGATCTGGTCGCGTAACTACTTTCCTGCATGATCAAAGCCAGCGTGGGCTTGTTAATCTTGGCGCCGATTTTGTTTCGCAAGGAATAGATCCCGCTACCCGAGTTGTTATCCCGGCTATCAGTAATGTCATGTTATCTGGCCGCAGTACAAAGCAGAGTTTGCGAATTCTGGCGCCAGGCAGTGTTAATGCGAATGTTCGGGCTCAAATTGTTTCTACCGATGGCTCCTTCGCCCCAATCGAACTTGACGATATAACTATCAAGGCCGGGAAAGTTAAAGATCTAACATTCAAACCAGTTCTTCAGGCCAGAAACTTTGCACTCGTTCTTAACTCTGATCGGCCAATAGTTGCTGCAGTTAAGAGTTCCGGTTCGTTTAATGGGGGAAATGAATTTACCTGGTCGACTTCCAGCAGTGAGCTAAAGGATATGACTGTTTATTTTGGTGGGCTGCGACCTGATGTGGTGTTCCAGGGCAAGAATTTTGAAGTTGATATTCAATGGACGGATAAGAATCGTAAGGTCTACAGCAAAACTATTCGAAATAGCAGTGGCGATGAATTGGCAATCTGGCAACCCAAGAGTGGAGTTTTAAGTGCTCGTTTCAGCACAGCAAATAGCAAGGTCTACGGCGGAGTTATTTTCAAAGAGAAAACCGGATTGAGTTATATTCCATTAGTAGCAGGCGCACAATTAGAAAGTGCTGCGGTCCCAAATGCAGACGCGCGCATAATTACACGCGACTAAATCCCAAGTTTTTACATCAAGGCGCGATAGCCTCATAGCCATGACACGTCCACAACCTCGAACAGGTCGCCTCTGTTCTCGTGTTGGCTGTCGCCACTTAGCAACAAAAACTCTTACCTATATTTATGCAGAATCAACTGCAGTTCTTGGGCCGCTTGCTACATTTTCTGAACCGCATGCGTATGATCTTTGCGATCAACACAGTTTGCGAATGAGCGCACCTGTTGGTTGGACCGTTATAAAACATGAACCTGAAGACGTTGCAGCTGGTCCTACAGATGACGACCTAATGGCAATAGCAGATGCGGTACGCGAAGCTGGTTCGAAGGAGAGCACGAGCGCTTCAGCAATACCTGGAATTGAAATACCGCCGCTTGAAATTGGTCGCAGAGGCCACCTTCGAGCAATTCCAAACTAATTTAGATTTGAGTTAGATTAGTGTCATGTTCACGGGCGAATTCTTAGATTCCATAATTAAGGCTTATGACGTTCGAGGTCTTGTCGATTCACAATTAACTCCGAATTTCGCATTCGCACTTGGTGGGGCATATGCAACATTTCTGCAAGAAGAGCGCGAGCCATCAACAATAATTATTGGGGAAGATATGCGCCCTTCATCTCCGAATCTGGCTGATGCTTTTTCAGATGGCGCAACATCACAAGGCATGGATGTAATTCGAATTGGATTGGCATCGACCGACATGTTGTATTTCGCAGCCGGCAAATTAAATATGCCAGGGGCAATGTTTACTGCTAGCCACAATCCAGCCGCTTATAACGGTATGAAATTATGTAAGAGCGGGGCTGTTCCTATTGGCCAAGATTCTGGGTTGCGCCGCATCAAGCAGTTAATAACGCAGGGCATGCCAATAACAAATCGCCCGGTAGGTAAAGAGATCAAACGCGATTTATTGGAAGAATATGTAGATTTTCTACTTTCATTGTTCCCTGAAATAAATGATGCAAAGAGACCACAGCGTAGGTTGAAAGTTGTGATTGATGCCGGAAATGGCATGGCAGGTCACACTGCGCCCGCTGTAATGGAGCGGTTAAATGTTGAAGTAGTCCCGATGTACTTTGAACTTGATGGAAATTTCCCAAATCATGAAGCAAATCCAATTGATGCAAAGAACTTAATTGATTTACAGAAGCGAGTTCTAAAAGAGAAGGCCGATATTGGTCTTGCCTTCGATGGTGATGCTGATCGCTGTTTTCTAATCGACGAGAAAGGCGCACTCGTAAATCCTTCTGCGCTAACAGGACTTATTGCAGTGCGCGAATTAAGGCGCAAACCTGGTTCAACTATTATTTATAACTTAATTTCTTCAAAAGCTGTACCCGAAATAATTTTGGAAAATGGCGGAACTCCACTTCGTTCTCGTGTAGGCCATTCATTTATTAAGAAGATGATGGCTGATTCAGATGCAATCTTTGGTGGCGAACACTCTGGCCATTTCTACTTTGCTGATTTTTGGCGGGCAGATTCTGGAATGTTAGCCGCGCTATTTGCACTAACAGAATTGGCTTCGGGCAAGAGCACACTTTCAACACTTCTAAAACCTTTCAACCGTTATGTTTCAAGTGGTGAAATTAATTCCGAAGTTAATGATGTGCCTGCAGCGATTGATGCAATTCTTGCTGAATATGGCGATGCCGAAAAAGGTGGAAAAGGCTTTGAGGTTGATGATCTAGATGGAATAACTTTGACCGGTCCAAAGTTCTGGTTCAATGTTCGTGCCTCAAATACCGAGCCACTGCTTCGGTTAAATGTCGAGGGCGATACTGAGGCTCAGATGATCAAGGCGCGCGATGCTCTGCTCGCAATCATCAGGGCTAAGCGATAACCTACGCTCCTACATATAAATACGAGAAGCCTCTCATTCGAGTTTTAATAGGAGTTATTTGTGAGCGTTGAAACTGCCGTAAAACATGACATAGCAAATGCAGCACTTGCTGCCGAAGGTAAGAAGCGAATTGAATGGGCTGAACGCAATATGCCAGTTCTTGCACAAATTCGTGAGCGCTTCGAAAAAGAACAACCATTTAAGGGAATTCGTATTTCAGCGTGTATGCACGTAACTACAGAGACTGCGAATCTGATGCGCGCCCTAAAAGCTGGTGGTGCTGAACTCGCACTTTGTGCATCAAATCCACTTTCAACTCAAGATGACACAGCAGCAGCGCTAGTTCACGAATATGGCATCAGTGTTTATGCCCGCAATGCTGTAGACCGTGATGGTTACTACTCACATATCAATGCATCTCTAGATATCAAGCCACATTTGGTATTCGATGATGGTTGTGACTTGGTAAATACGCTTCACACAACTCGTACCGAATTAATCGATGGCATCATCGGTGGTTGCGAAGAGACGACAACCGGCGTTATTCGACTAAGTCAGATGACAAAAGATGGTGCGCTTAAATTCCCAATGATCGCAGTGAATGACACGGACACAAAGCATATGTTTGACAACCGCTTTGGAACTGGCCAGTCAACACTTGATGCAATCTTCCGTTCAACAAACTCGCTAATTGCAGGTAAAACTTTCGTTGTTGCAGGCTTCGGCTATTGCGGCAAGGGTGTTGCAGAACGCGCAAAGGGTATGGGCGCAGATGTAATCGTTACTGAAATTGATCCAACTAAAGCACTTGATGCGCTTATGCAGGGCTACCGCGTAATGCCAATGACTGAAGCGGCAAAGTATGGCGATATCTATGTGACAGTTACTGGTAACCGCGATGTTCTCCGCGAAGAGCACTTCAAGGTTATGAAAGACGGTGCAATTCTTTCTAACGCAGGTCACTTCGATATCGAAATCGATGTTGCTTGGTTAGAACAAAATGCGAAGTCTAAGAATGCCAAGATGCGCCACCAAACAGATGAATATGTAATGGCAGATGGCCGTCGCATTCTTCTTCTTGCTGAAGGCCGTTTAGTAAACCTTGGTGCTGCAGAAGGTCACCCAGCATCTGTAATGGATATGTCTTTCTCTGATCAAGCACTCACCGCCGAATACTTGTTAAAGGCTGCCGCAGAACTTGGTGCCGGATTGCATGATGTTCCAACTGAGATTGATAAAGAGGTTGCGCGCTTGAAGTTAGAGAGCATGGGATCAACAATTGATAAATTAACTCCAGCACAAGAGCTGTACCTCAACTCTTGGGAGCACGGTAGCTAATGACTCTGATCATGGTCGTCGACGACGACCAAGATCTAGCTGAGATGCTAGGCATCGTATTAACCGGTGCCGGTTACGAAGTGGATTTAGTAAGTCGCGGTGATGAAGTTATGCCACTTTTCACCGCGCAAAACCCAGATTTAATTCTCTTGGATGTGATGCTTCCCGGGTTAAATGGCGTTGAAGTTTGTAAATTGATCCGCGAAAAATCTATGGTTCCAATTGTTATGTTGTCAGCAAAAGGCGATAAACAAGATGTAGTCGCAGGACTTGAAGCTGGCGCCGATGACTACATGGTTAAACCATTTGATCCATCAGAACTTGTTGCTCGCATGAAAGTTAGGCTACGTCGCAGCACCGCTGAAGTAAGTACTGATTTGCAAATTGGAAATATCAAAATTGATCAGATTGAACATTCGATCATCCGAGATGGCCAAATTATTGCTCTTACTCGCCTCGAGTTCGATTTACTTGTTGCACTTGCAAAAGAACCAGGTCGAGTATTTACGCGCGAAGCTCTGCTAAGTGAAGTCTGGGGATATCGGCCAGCAACAGATACTCGGCTAGTAAACGTTCACATTCAAAGATTGCGCTCTAAAATTGAAATTGATCCAGAGAATCCAAAGATTATTCTTACCGTTAGAGGCGTTGGCTATAAGGCTGGTGTTCCTGGAAGTCCGCAATGAGCCCTATTAAATCGCCACTTAAATCCTGGCGCTCCTCTCTAGTATTTCGAGTCACAACAACAATCGTTTCCCTAACCATAATTGTTATTTGGTTAATCGGATCCGCCCTTGAAACCCAGATTTCATCAGGCATTTTTGATGAAAAGCTTCGACTCTCAATTGCAGATGCACAGTCAACTGCTAGAAATACCCAGATCCAATTAACTTTCTCGCCATATCAAGATAAAGCTGCACTTAAATTAATATTTACTGAAATTCTTGCCGTGCCACCTCGTTCATTTGAAAGTTCAGCACGAGAACTTGCTGTTTTCTCATTTGCAAACACTAATAGTAAATTCAAATATGCAGGCACTTCGAATTTAGTAGATCCAATATCAATCCCAGAATCATTCAGAGAGAAAACTCGGAAATCAACGGCTACGCAATGGGAGCGCACAAAACTTAAATATGTAGACGGAAAGACAGAATCTGCAATTGTTGTTGGGCATGTATTAACGATTAAGGGCGCTGGTAAGTATGAACTTTATGTAATTTCAAGTCTTGCCCAGCAGAGTAGAACCATGTCATTAATTTTGCAATATTTATGGCTGACAGGTGTTGCCCTTACCTTCTTAATTGGTTTGATTACATTCTTCGTCCTCCGTCGATTAATCTCACCAATCCGAGATGCTGCCAAAGTGGCTGAAGAGTTAACCGCGGGAAATCTAGAACTACGAATGGATATTCAAGGCGAAGATGAAATAGCCAGTTTGGGGTATTCCTTCAATGAAATGGCGGTTTCGCTGCAACAACAAATTTCAAGACTTGAGAATCTTTCAAAACTGCAACAACGATTTGTATCCGATGTTTCTCATGAACTTCGGACACCTTTAACAACTATACGTATGGCTTCCCAAGTTATTCATGCAACAAAAGAATCTTTCGAGCCAACTGTCGCAAGAAGTTCAGAACTTCTAATTTCACAAATTGATCGATTTGAATCTCTACTAACTGACTTGCTTGAAGTCAGTCGTTTCGATGCCCAGGCAGCAGTACTTGAAATTGAAGAGGTAGATATCACCGCACTAGTAAAGGAAACAATTGACTACCTTCATCCAAGCCAAGATCGGATCATCCATCTCTGGGCTCCTGATGAACCTGTAATGGTTGATATTGATCCTCGCAGAATTAAGCGAATTATTCGAAATCTAATTGCAAATGCTGTTGATCATCGTGAAGACAAGAGCGTTGATGTTCAAATTGAGCAGACCGAAAATGAAGTATCGATTGGTGTTCGGGATTATGGTGTTGGCTTTAATTACACCGATAAGAAATTATTATTTGAGCGTTTTTGGCGTGCAGATTCCTCGCGAGCGCGAACTACGGGAGGCACCGGTCTTGGGCTTTCAATTGCCCTTGAAGATGCAAAATTGCATCAAGGTGAAATTGATGTGTGGGGCGAGCGCGGCAGAGGTGCACACTTTGTCTTAACAATTCCCAAATTTGCTGGTGGTTCGATTCAATCTAAACCGATATCTGCACAGCCTGATTAAATTCACAATTTGTATCCTAAAAATTAGAAAGCTGGAAGATTTTTAAGAGAATTTCACAGTGACTTTTCTTTCTGCGATCTCATCTCTAATCTATCCAGATAATTGTTTCGTTTGCTACAGTCGAGATTTAGGCGGTTTACAGATTAATGGAATCTGCCGCAATTGCGCCAAAGGCTTAGAAGCGCAAGTATTTGAGTCACATCGTGGGTCATTGAAGATTTATTCTGGAAGTAAATATTCACCAACCCTGTCACATATTATTTTGGCAGCAAAAGAAAGCAATCGATTGCTACCTCGCAAATTTCTGGCCAAATCGCTAGCAAGATCGCTCATTGTCGCATTGGCTGATATTTCAATTGAGAATAATCTGAGGCAGAAGCGAATAGTAATTATTCCGATTCCATCGCGAAAAGCGGCCGATCGTGCACGGGGATTTGCGCATATTGAATTGTTGCTTAGAGAACTTAAATTAGAATTACAAAGAGAGAGTTCGAATATAAGTTTTGAAATTCTAAATTGCTTACTTCATCAAAAAACGATTACCGACCAGTCTTCCTTAAATTTCCATGAGAGAGAGATGAATATGAGGGGAGCATTTAAAATAAAGAATTCAGATACACATCGAATTCGGGCGCTTTCAAATACCAATCCCGCAATTTTCCTTGTCGATGATTTGGTTACGAGCGGAAGCACGGTTCAGGCTGCAAATAGGGCGCTAAATCACCTCGGCATCAGGGTCGATGGGGTCCTTACATCGTGCGTAACAACGGGATTTACACATTAAGATATCCCTATGTCCGTCAAGACGGCCGTTAATACGAAAGAGGATATGTGTCACCGCTACTAGACAAGATTTTGCGTGCTGGAGAAGGTCGCCATATTCGCCAACTCGAAAAGATTGCTAAAGAAGTTCTAGAGTTTGAACCAGAAATTTCCGCACTTAGCGATGCCGAACTTCGTGCCCAAACAACGAAACTTAAAGATCAACTTGCTGCCGGCAAGACGCTTGAAGATTTATTACCTGAAGCTTTCGCAACGGTTCGCGAAGCTGCAAAGCGCACACTGGGACAACGTCACTATGACGTTCAAATTATGGGTGGAGCGGCGCTTCATCAAGGCAACGTTGCTGAAATGCGCACAGGTGAAGGCAAGACTCTCGTCTCAACATTGCCCGCATATTTAAATGCCTTAACTGGTAAAGGTGTTCACGTTGTAACCGTTAATGATTATCTGGCAGAGCGCGATAGTGAATGGATGGGTCGAATCCACCGATTCCTTGGACTAAAAGTCGGCGTAATTCTCTCGAACATGTCACCAACAGAACGTCGCGAAGCATATGCCGCAGATATTACATATGGAACTAATAATGAGTTTGGTTTTGATTATCTCCGCGACAACATGGCTTGGACGTTAGAAGATTGCGTGCAACGTGAACATAACTTCGCAATCATTGACGAAGCAGACTCAATTTTGATTGACGAAGCTCGTACTCCATTAATTATTAGCGGACCTGCAGATAAACCAACTAAGTGGTACGTAGAATTTGCAACGATTGTACAAAAACTTGAGCGCGAAGTTCACTACGAAGTTGATGAGAAGAAGCGCACTGTTGGCGTTCTAGAACTTGGCGTAACAAAGGTTGAAGAACTTCTTGGAATCGAAAATCTTTATGAATCTGTAAACACCCCAATGATTGGCTATTTGAATAACGGTATCCGCGCCAAAGAACTCTTTAAGCGCGATAAAGATTACGTAGTTATGAACGGTGAACTCCTGATCGTTGATGAGCACACTGGCCGCATGCTTGCTGGCCGTCGCTATAACGAAGGCTTGCACCAAGCTTTGGAAGCGAAAGAACGCCTAGAAATTCAGGATGAAAATCAGACCCTTGCAACAATCACGCTGCAGAACTATTTCCGTCTATACGAGAAGCTCTCCGGCATGACTGGAACAGCAATGACAGAAGCATCTGAACTTATGCAGATTTATAAGCTAGGTGTTATTCCAATTCCAACGAATCGTCCTATGCAACGCGTAGATCAACCAGATTTAATTTACAAGACTGAAATTGCCAAATTTATTGCTTCCGCAGAAGATATTGCGGCACATCATAAGAAGGGCCAACCAGTATTGGTTGGAACTGTCTCTGTTGAAAAGTCTGAAGAACTTTCATCATTGCTTAAGAAGCGCGGAATTCCGCATGAAGTTTTGAATGCAAAGCAACACGAACGTGAAGCAGCAATCATCGCTCGTGCAGGAACTGTTGGCGCCGTAACTGTTGCAACAAATATGGCTGGCCGCGGAACTGACATCATGCTTGGTGGCAATCCAGAATTTATGGCGGACTTCGAATTACAACGTCGAGGCTTGAGTCCAGTTGAAACACCAGAAGATTATGAAGCTGCATGGGCTGATGAATTAGCAAAACAGAAGGCTGCAGTTGCAAAGGAGCATGAAGTAGTTGTTGGTTTTGGCGGACTCTATGTTCTTGGAACTGAACGCCATGAATCTCGTCGTATCGATAACCAGCTTCGCGGTCGCTCTGGTCGCCAAGGCGACCCAGGAGAATCTCGTTTCTACCTCTCACTACAAGATGATTTGATGCGCCGGTTTAACTCTGGAATTGTTGAAAGATTCCTTGGTGCTGCAGGCGTTGCAGACGATGTTCCAATCGAATCTAAGATGGTTTCAAATGCAATTCGTTCTGCTCAAACCCAAGTTGAATCACTTAACTTTGAAATGCGTAAGAATGTCTTGAAGTATGACGATGTAATGAATCGCCAACGCGAAGTCGTTTATAGCGAACGTCGCGAAGTGCTTGAAGGCGCAGATATCCAAGAGCAAGTAAAAACATTTATCGGCGACACAATCACTGCCTACGTTGAAATGGCTACAAGCGAAGGTTTTGGCGAAGATTGGGATCTTGACACCCTTCACACAGCTCTCAAAGCTTTATATCCAATTTCATTCACCGTAGAAGAATTAGTTACCGAAGTTGGGGGACGTTCTGGTCTTGATCAAGGATTTATCTTGGATCGAGTTCTTTCAGATGTTGAAAAGGCCTACGAAGCCCGAGAAGAGAATTTAACCCCAACTGTTACTCGCGAACTAGAGCGCAAGATTCTGCTCTCTGTTTTAGATCGTAAATGGCGCGAGCATCTTTACGAAATGGATTACTTGCAAGAGGGAATCGGATTGCGCGCAATGGCACAACGAGATCCACTTGTTGAATACCAAAAAGAGGGTTACGACTTATTCGCAGCCATGATGGATGCAATTAAGGAAGAACTTGTTGGTTACCTATTTAATGTTGAAGTAAATGTCGAAGAAGAATCTGGTGGCGTTGAAGCAAAGGGTTTAAGTCCGGCGATTAAGCCACAGAACGAACTTCGTTATTCTGCAGCAGATGAAGATGGAAGTGCGGTTTCAACCGGTGGAACTTCTCGAAATGCACCTTGTCCTTGCGGTTCTGGTCGCAAATATAAGCGTTGCCACGGTGCTGCTTAATTCTCATTAAAGTCTAGAGAAGCACTAGTTCAGTACAGAGCCATCTCTTATCTACGCCTTCAAATCTAAGTATCAGTGATCTAACGCGCTCTCCAATTCGAAGTGTCACGGTTGTCTCGGCAACTCCTTCAATAGGCTGACTGATATAAATTTTGCGAATCTTTGGTGCAACTTTTATCGTGGATGATTTATTCAATAATTGTTGATGCACTTGCCTGTGACACCATCTTGCAAGTTGATTAGCTGATCTACGACCACCCCATATTTCAACGACACTTAATGCAAATTTAGTGACCCACTCTTGAATTTCCGGAAGGTCGGAAAGTGGTGAAGGTTTTGCCAAGAAATCTGGATCAGAAAAGTTCTCGACCCCTCTGCCAAAATATTCGGGAGTCGGTACTAGATATAACTTTGCTGGAACTACTGGCGCCTCTTTTGCTTCCTTTACTTCGGGTTGGAGATAAAGAGCAAGCATCGGATGCTTCCAAAGTGATTGATCAATAGGAGTAGGAGATCCAGGGGTTCCGTAGTTGCGAATTTGAAAAGAAGTTGTTCTTACTTCCGTTCCAGTTTTGGTTTCTGTTCCAGTTTTAGTTTCCATGGCGCAACTTTGGTTTCTCAGTTCTCAGCAGACCTCCTCCTAAAGGATGAATTAATTTGGCCTTCTGCAGGCGATACCTACCTAGCGTATTTCTGTGGATTAGCTAGATTCAAAATGGAAGTGTTTTGTTATCCATAGCCATGAGAAATATAAATAATCTAAAAAACCTAAATATTGAGTCAATAAGGGAGATCGCGCTAAAACGGGCAACTGCAAAAACTTACTTTGCAATTGGGCTGTTGCTTCTCTCACTTTTTGCAGCATTTGCAATTACCGGCAAAGCAAATAGATCGGTAAGTGTCTGGTCTGCGAGCAAGGATTTAGTTGCGGGCGATGTAATAAATAGGGCGAACATCAAGGAGATGAAAGTATTTTTACCAAGCAACGCTTCAAGATATCTTTCAGTAAGTTCCAAGATAATTGATTTAACAGCAACCAGAAGGATTCTTAGCGGTGAACTAATTCCAACGTCGGCAGTATCGGCAAAATATTCTGGAATAAGTATTCGTAGCGTCCCCATGAAGATTGCAAGAAATGATCTACCAAGTGATCTCAGTCCAGGTCAGAGCGTAGATATTTACTATTTGCCACTTCCTGATTTAAATTCACAGAAAGCCCGGAAAACCGAATTGATTTCAGAGGGTGTTCTTGTAGAGAGCATCGATATTAAATCAAGGGATATGGGTGGGGATATAGGAATCGTTCTTAAAATTCCAGAGCCGGATGTTTTAACCCTTCTGACAACGCTCAACAACTCAAGAATATTGGTGGTTAGAGATGCGATCTGAAATTCCACAACTGCAAGTTATAACGGCTATTAGTGATGCCGACTGCGAGGATTTTGTATCGCAACTTCTCTTCAGCCAGGGTTGGAGCATTATCTACCGAGCTATTGATATGTCTGGTCTGGTTGAATTTCTAGAAGCAAGAAGCGGTGCGCTGCGAACCGTGGTTATTTTCAAGAGCGATTTGCCAGATTTTGATTCAGAAACCATGCAATCTCTGTCAAATTCAAAAGTTACCCACATCTGCATCGATGACATCGAAACTAATTCACATAAGTTAATGACCCATATCCGCGGCCAGTTACGGCTACCCCTTATATTCGAAGGAGTTGGTCAATCGGCAATAGACCTTGGGGCGACTGATAATAAATTAAGCGCCACATCGAATATGGCCACCAAGCAAATTAAAGTTCACAAACCTTGCGTTATTACGATCACCGGCACAGTTGGGGCTCCGGGAAGAAGTTCGGTCGCACTAAATATCGCAAATTATTTAGCAGTCGAATCCACCGTAAATATTTATGATGCCGATATTCGCGCACCGGCACTTGAATACTTTATTGGTCGCGCCGAAAAGAATAGCGAGAACTTAAACCTAGTTAATTTGGCATCGCACGAGAAATCTACTGAACTAAAAATTGCCGATTCATCTCGTATCAGTGTTGTTGATCTTGGGCCTCTGCCGCCGCTGGAAGAAGTAGTCAATGACCGCAGATGGCAAGCTGGATTTATCAACAGGACGCTAGAAGAAACAACCACATTGATCTATCTCTGCAAATCAAATGGCTTAAGTTTGATAAGACTGGAACAGTTCATGTCGCAGTTCCCAGTACTACTTCGAAATTTGCCAATTATTTATATCCTAAATCAATCCGGAAATACTCGAGAGGATAGAGCCCTAGCCAATAGATTTAAGAAGATGTGTGATGGTGAGAGATCATTTATCTTGCCCATGAATGAGCGGATTAATACCAACTTAGTCGAGCCAACCAAACGGGAGACTGGATTTGGCAAAGCAATCTCAGAGATTGGTAGGATCGCACAGGAAGTTAATTAGCGCATTTCAAGTTCTGGATTAGGCGGTGATCAATCTTGTTGTCAGTAGATGAAATGATTGCATCCCAAACTGCCCTGACTGCTGAAGATCGCGCACGATTGATGGAACTCCTTGCGGAATGGCAATTACTTTCGGATCTATCTTTTGCGGATTTAATTCTCTGGATTCCCAAGCGTAAGGATTATCAATCTTGGCCTGATGGACATATCGCGATGGCACATATTCGCCCAACAACGGCTGCGACAGTTTTCGCCCATGATGTAATCGGCAACGTAATTAACTGGGGAAGTAATCCAAGAATTGATGGTTCGTTATCTACGGGGGAGATTGACCGAGATTCTGAAGCGGAACTTCTTGGTGAAATACTTATTAAAGAAGAGACCGTTCCAGTCTTTTTCAATGGGCGAGTTATCGCAGTTATCTCTCGGCACCGAAATGCAGATCTAATGCGATCGCCATCACGATTAGAGCTAAATTATCGCGAGATAGCACACAAGATTTATCAAATGGTTGCCGAAGGAACATTTCCGATTCAAAATAATTTTTATCGCGCAGAATCTGCGCCACGCGTTGGTGATGGATTAATTCGCCTTGATGCATCTGGCCAAATAACTTATGCAAGTCCAAATGCAAGATCAGCATTTAATCGTGCGGGATGGAGCGATGAACTTGAGGGTCATATTTTGGGCGATGTGATTGAAAGTATTAAGCCGAATTTGAGTATCCCTACTGATGAATCTTGGCCCAGCATCATGAGCGGTAAGAATCTGCGCCGCGAAGAGTTTGAGAATGAGAGCGGAATTTTTGATTTATTAGTAATGCCGCTTGTCGCTGGTGAAGATCAAATCGGTGCAATCGTTCTGCTGCATAACGTCACCGAACTTCGTCGCCGTGATCGCGCCCTTGTTACAAAGGATGTAACAATTCGAGAAATTCATCATCGCGTAAAGAACAACTTGCAGACCGTATCCGCACTTCTTCGTCTGCAATCAAGGCGAGTAGAAGATGTAACGGCCAAAGCAGCACTTGAAGAGGCGGTTCGTCGCGTGGCATCAATTGCGATAGTCCACGAGACGCTTTCGAATAGTTCTACGGAATCGGTGGCATTCGATGAGGTTTATGATCGCATCGTTCACAACGCCATTGAATTGAGCACCCATAAAATTCATGTCAAAAAAGTTGGGGCCTTTGGCACCTTTGATTCGCAGACTGCAACACCACTTGCCCTTGTTATTACTGAGCTAATTCACAATGCGCTAGAACATGGCCTTGCCAATTCAGGTGAAAATTTACGTGTGGAAGTTTCGAGAAATTCAAATAAATGTGAAGTAAAAATAATCGATGATGGTGTTGGGCTTCCAACAGATTTTAATTGGGATCAATCATCAAACCTCGGGCTGCAAATTGTTAAGACTCTTACTGAGAATGAACTCAAGGGGAGTATTCGATTAATCCGTGTTGGTAGTGAGACCCAAGCAGTTCTTAATTTTTGAGTTAAAAAGTTTAGAAGCTATTTTGATTTTCAAGCTGACGAGCACGGTTACGTGCGGCGCGACGCTTTAGTGCGCGACGTTCATCCTCTGAAAGGCCGCCCCAAACTCCGGCATCCTGTCCACTTTCAAGTGCCCAAGCAAGACATGGCTCTTTAACAATGCAGCGATTACAAACTTTTTTAGCCTCTTCGATTTGAGCAAGGGCAGGGCCAGTGTTGCCGACCGGAAAAAATAGTTCCGGATCTTCATCGCGGCAAGCAGATTGATGGCGCCAATCCATGTTCGTGGGCTCCTTCTAAAGAATTATTCGTAAATCGGGGGAAGTAATAGGTATTAACTACCCGTTACATAGGACGTATTCTCCCGTGGATTGCCAGACATAACAAGGACATTTGCGATTTGATTGTGTGATTTGTGCCCCCGGCGGGAATCGAACCTGCGCTCCCGCCTCCGGAGGGCGGTGCTCTATCCACTGAGCTACGGGGGCCTATTTAGTAAATACCAAATATCCGGAGTGATTGTAGTGATTGAACTCTACCTGCAAATTTTACCTGCAAATATCTGAAATGATTAAACAATGAAAGCTACTGAAGATTTGGATGCTGCAAATTTGAGGGTTGCCTATTTCGCTACTGGATGCTTTTGGGGCGCCGAACGTAGATTCTGGAATTTGCCAGGCGTGTTCCAAACCAGCGTTGGCTATATGGGTGGAAATCGCGCGAATCCAAATTATGAACAAGTGTGTACTGGCGTCACAAGCCATGCCGAAATAGTTTGTGTCACCTTTGATCAAACCAAAGTTTCCTACCGCAGATTACTTGAAGAATTTTGGGTAATGCATGATCCAACTTCGCTAAATGCGCAAGGGGGAGATATTGGGACGCAATATCGAAGCGCGATATTTACTACTACAGAGGAACAATTAAAAGAGGCGCTCGCAACTAAGGATATTTACCAATCACTGCTAACAGCTGACGGCTTTGGTCAGATTGTTACTCAGATCGAAAGTGCCGAATCCCATACTTATTGGCCAGCGGAGGAATACCACCAAAGATACTTGGCCAAGAATCCAAATGGTTACGATTGCCATTCAAGTACTGGAACCGTATTTAAGTCATAGTTTCGCGGCAAATGGTGTTTTTTAAAGAAACTAATGTATTTTACGAACTATGAGTTTAGGTGTTTGGGAAATAACAATAGGTGTTCTGGCTTTAGTTTTAATCTTTGACTTTGCAATGGCTTACAAACAACGCAATGTTGAAACTTCCCTAGCGACTGCCGTCAGTTGGACTCTGTTCTATATAGCTCTCGCAGTTGGCTTCGGCATTTCACTAGGACAGTGGGCCGATACTCAAGCGCAAAATGAATTCTTTGCAGGCTGGCTAACTGAGTACTCACTCTCATTCGACAATCTATTTGTCTTTGTATTAATCCTTGCAAGGTTAAAGGTCGCTAAAGAGAAAGAACAATTAGTTTTACTCTTCGGTATTGCGGCTTCGCTTTTAATGCGTGGTGGATTCATCGCGGTTGGTTCAGTTGTGGTTAGCAGATTCGCCTGGATCTTCTTCTTCTTCGGGGCTTTCTTAATTTATACCGCTTTCAAACTTATCAAAGAGAGCGAAGAGGAGGAGTGGGAGGAGGGTAGGTTTATAACCTATCTGCGCAATAAGGGTGCATCAACATTTGCCTTGGCGCTCGTTGCAATTGCAATGACTGATGTTTTATTCGCCTTCGATTCGATTCCTGCAATTTTTGGTCTAACGAAGGACCCTTACATAATTGTCACGGCAAATATCTTTGCTTTGATGGGGCTGCGCCAGCTCTACTTCTTAATCGGTGGACTCATGGCGAAATTGGTCTACTTAACAGAAGGTCTCTCTGCAATTCTAGGATTTATAGGAATCAAATTAATTATCGAAGCGCTTCACAACCAGCACTGGGATCACATCGGCGATTTTTCAATCCCCCATATCTCATTGCAAGTTAGCCTGGGCTTTATTATTATAACTTTAATTTCAACATCAATATTAAGTCTCTTGAAAACTCGGAAGGGTTAGAGCGCACCAGCAAATGGCAAAACTCAAAGCTGCTTCACTCGCAGAATTACATCTGCGTAGAAGCACTAAGTGGCGGGAATTTCCAGCAGATGTCTTACCTCTGCCAGTGGCTGAAATGGATTTTGAGATAGCCAAACCGATCAGAGATGTTCTCGGAGAAATGATTGCGGGTTCTGATACTGGGTATCTTGGACCAATACCCGAACTTGGAATTAACTTTGCTAAATTTGCAAAGAGCCGATGGGGCTGGGAAGTTGATCCGGCACAAGTTTTCACAGCAACAGATGTTGGCGTTGGTATGGTGGAAATGGCGCGCATGATTGTGAATCCTGGCGATTTGATAATGATTAACTCACCGGTTTATCACAATTTTAAGAATTGGATTTCCGAGTTGAAATGCAATCTTTATGATGCACCTCTTAAGAAAGATGGACTTCACTTCACAATAGATTTGGCCGCTATTGAAGAGGGTTATAAACGAGGCGTGAAGATCCATTTCTTATGTAATCCGCATAATCCAGTTGGAACAGTCTTCACGAAGTCCGAGCTTTCTATGATTGCAGATCTTGCAAAGAAGTATGGCGTAATGATTTTTAGCGATGAGATTCATGCCCCACTAACTTATGAGGCAGCAGAGTTCACGCCATTTCTTGCCGTTAGTGAAACTGCTCGAGAGGTAGGAATTTGTGTCACAGCGGCTAGCAAGAGTTGGAATTTAGCTGGTCTCAAATGCGCAACTATCATCACGGCCCATCCGAAACAATTTGCGCAGGCAAAATCCATGCCAGATGCAGTTCATTATCGGGCCTCGCTTTTTGGCGCAGTAGCCTCGGCGACTGCCTATGAAAGTGTGGAATGGCTAGATAACGCGATTGAAACTTTAGATAGCAATCGAAAGTTTGTAGCCCACTTGTTAACCGAGAAGTTGCCTAGTGTTGGCTATCGGATACCTGATTGTTCTTATTTAGCGTGGCTTGATCTCAGCTCATTAAACCTAGGCGAGAATCCCGGCGAGGTTCTGTTAACCCAAGCGAAGTTGGCCCTTAATTCAGGCATAAGTTTTGGTCCTGAATCCGGACAATTCGTGCGACTTAACTTTGCAACGAGCGAGGAAATAATTGAAGAGGCCATCTCGCGGATTGTGTCGCTAACCTAGAAGAGGACAGCAAGTTATTTTTTGAGGTAGATTTATCTCATGATCAAAGCCATTCGACGCCTATTGGCAACACTTACATTTCTTGCAGTTATCGCTGCCGGAATTAAGGCGGCATTTGAATGGGTAGCACAAAGCGGCGATGACGATCATGAAGTTTTTGCAGATGATGACCGCGAAAGCGTTTAAGTAAAAACTCGAAAATATGGATTACATCGCAGGTTCATGCAATATTGGCAAGGGTGAAGTTCGACGTAGACAATTTGTGGCGCTAATTGGCCTTGTTCTAATTGTTGTAACTACCGCAGGATTGATATCAGGAAGCGCGGCAAAGAGTGCCCGATTAAGTGTCTTTATTCCGGCGCTAATTTTCTCAGTAGGTTTCATACAATCACGTCGCAAATTTTGCTTGGCATTTGGCTTTATGGGAACATTTAACTTTGGCTCACTTGGCAAACTTTCAAGAGTAGCCTCGCAACAAGATCGGAAAGCAGATCGAAAGACGGCGCTCTCAATTTTGGCTCAAGCTCTTTCCTTGGCCTTAACAATTACGCTAATTATTTACTTACTTCCGCTTTAATTAACTTTATTTCCTTTTAATTTCTTAATTGCGTAGTAAAGCGCAGTTCCAATTGCAATTCCCCAGATTAAATCTACGAAAATTACTATTAGTGCTGTAATCAGAAGAATTGAAGAATCAAGGCGAGTGGTCCGCAGAATTTCTCGCAGATTTGCTGGACTGGCCATGCGATAGGAAGTTCCCAGCAGGACTCCGGCAAGAGCTGATGTAGGAATACTTGAAATGATTGGTGATAAAACAAGAACGACTGAAAGTAAGAAACCAGCATGAAAGATTGCCGATAATCTTGAAATCGCACCGGATCTTATGTTCACACCGGTTCGCGCAATGGCACCCGTTGCTGGCATGCCGCCAACAAGTGATGAGAGCATTGATGCTAAACCTTGCCCAAATAGTTCGCGGTTAGGTTTGTATTTGTGTTCATCATCGTGAATGTGCGCCATTTGGTCTGCAACTCTAGCTGAAAGCAGAGATTCGATTGAAGCAAGTGCGGAAATCGCAATCACGGCGGTAATCAATTCATAAGTTCCAAGTCCAAATAATTCAAACTTTTGCATGTGAAAAATAGCTTTGGGTAGGTCGCCAACTTTTGGAACGTCAATCCCAAATATGAATACAACTAAAGATGAAATGATTATCGCTAAGAAGCTCGCTGGAATATGTATCTTAATTTTAAATTTATGGGCAAGTTTTGGGTAGGTAAATTTAATAATTAGCGCCAAAATTACTATTGAAATCGCTGAATAATGCAGCCCATTTTCGATTGCGCCACGAATTGTTCGCCAAGCCGTTGCAACTGTTCTGCCTCCATCAATTGATGGAGTTGCCAGTGCAGTCGGGGCTTGTTGAAGTGCAATAACAATTGCAATTCCGAGAGTAAAACCCTCCATCACCGGCCACGGAACTCGATTAATAATTGAACCAGCATGGAAAATACCAAGAACCAGCGTTAGCAATCCAGCAAAGAAGCCAAGTGGGATTAAAGATTCAACACCATACTTCGTAACAATTGGAACAAGAACCACGGTCATGGCACCCGTCGGGCCGCTTACTTGAAAATTTGATCCACCAAATATTGCGGCAATTAATCCGGCGAGAATTGCAGTGATTAATCCTGCAGCAGCCCCAGCTCCCGTAGTGATTCCAAATGCTAAAGCAAGAGGCAGAGCAACTATGCCTACGGTTATGCCGGCTATTAAATCTTTGCGCCAGGTAGTGCCTGCACTTTTATAATCTGAACGATTTGGCAGAAATTCTCTAAGGCGATTCATCTCATGCAAATCCTACTGCGGGATCTGCCGAATTGGTGTAACTTGAAGATATCGATGGAGAAGGAGTTTTCATGGAAATAGTAATTCATGCCAGGAATGCAAATTTGGCCGAGGACTTCAAAGCGATAGCAACTGAAAAACTAAAATCTTTAGATCGATTTAGTGTAAAAGTTGAAAGTATTAAAGTTGAAATTAAGCATGAACAAAATCCACGTTTTGGTAAATCTTCACATGAGGTATTACTGACCACAAATGGTGCGGGTCCATTTATGCGAGCCGAAGGATCTGGCTTTAATGATGTTGCGGCATTTGATAAAGCAGTTACGGCCCTTGAATTACAGATGCGCAAGATTCATGAAAAATCTAAGGAAATAAACCATGAAAGCCTTAGGAAACCAAAATAGATTCCATGAATTCAATAGGAAACGGATTAATAGAAGCATGGTGGATGTTTTTCCATACCTTCTGGGCACTTGTAATTGGTTTTACACTTTCCGGGGCTGTTCAGGCATTTGTTTCTCGTCGCGCCATGAAAGAACAGTTAGGTGATGACAGTGCCAAGAGTATTTCCAAAGCCTCCTTCTTTGGCGTGATCAGTTCATCATGTTCGTACTCTGCAAGTGCACTGGCAAAGAGTCTTTTCTCAAAGGGTGCCAACTTCACTGCTTCGATGGTCTTTATGTTTGCAAGCACTAATTTGGTAATTGAATTAGGCCTAGTGCTTTGGATATTAATGGGATGGCAATTCGCTGCGGCTGAATTCTTGGGTGGCGCAATAATGATTCTGCTTCTTAAGTTATTAATTCCTAAGTTAATTCCAGCACAACTTATTGCTGATTCACGTGAAAGTTTTGAGATGAGTGATCACTCAGATTCAACTAGGAAAGCAACCTGGCACGATGCTGCCGGCTACACAATTGGTGATTTCAAGATGTTGCGGGTGGAATTAATCGTTGGCTTTGTTGTGGCAGGCCTAGCGGCAAAGTTAGTACCAGCATCTTTTTGGAGTGCACTCTTCTTGTCGGGCCACGGGATTATTTCAAGTATTGAAAATGCAATCATTGGTCCATTTATTGCCTTTATTAGTTTTGTTTGCTCAGTTGGCAATGTTCCGCTTGCTGCTGCACTTTGGCATGGCGGAATCACATTCGGCGGAACAATTTCATTTATCTTCGCGGATTTGATTTCACTGCCCTTGGTACTCATTTATCGAAAGTATTACGGGACCAAATTGGCAATTCGTTTAACTCTAGTTTTCTGGCTTGTCATGAGTCTTAGCGGGTTTATTACTGAGGCCATTTTCAAAGCCCTAGGGCAGATTCCCGCAGCCAGCCACAACATGTCACATTCAAATTCAATTGGTTGGAATTACACAACAGTCCTAGATGTATTCGCTCTACTTCTGATCATCTGGGTTTACTGGATGTACCGCAATCGCGTCATTGAAGGTGAAGATCAAGAGTTTGCAAAAGATTGGGTTTGTGGCATGCAGGTACGCATTTCTGACGCTCCTGCGAGTTACGAATTAAATGGAAAGATGTATTACTTCTGTATGCCTGGTTGCAGAGATAACTTTGCAGCAAATCCTGAAAAATTTATCTCGGTGGACAAGTAAACCCAAACTCACGTTGTACTGCAGTCGGAACGCTTGAACAACCGACTGTCGCAGTTCCAAAATCTACGATCTTCCATTTACCGTTGAC
>CAIQHM010000024.1 GCA_903871555.1 uncultured Actinomycetes bacterium
AATTAGAATAGGAATTTTCCAATCAATTTCGTGCCACAGGCTTTGATGTCCAATTAACGAGGTCAGGCAGTTGATGGCGATAATAAATAACGATGTCCCTGCAGCTTTAATCTGCGGGGTGTGAAAGAAGATTACGAGAACTGGAATTGCAAGAAAGCCGCCGCCAATTCCAAAGATTCCGGTCATCGATCCAATAACTAAAGAAATCGGGACAAGAACAATTAGCGGAATCTTCTTCTCATCTTTGTTTTGAAGTGGCGCACGCAGCATCGAGAATCCAGCGAGCGTCAAAATAATTGCGAAACCGGTAACAATAAAGGAATCTGATAATTGCTTTGCAAGAATTGCTCCACCAAGATTTGTTATTAGGCCGAGTGACCAGATTGAAAGTGCAATCTTTATCTGCACGTCACCCGACTTTAGCTTTGGAATTAAGCCGAATGCCGCGGCAAGGAATACAACCAATAGAGCAGCAGTGGTTGCGTGGACCGGAGTGAAATTAAATAAATAGATAAGAATTGGCACGGTAAGCATTGCGCCACCAGCGCCGATGAAGCCAAGGACTGCGCCAACGAATGCACCGGCTAATAGGGCGAGCGCGATTTCCATATGCGCAATGGTGCCATCTATTGGCAGTAAAAAAGCCCCCGGCAGTTACGCCGAGGGCTTCTAACTTAATTAGTTTCTAGTTACTTCCAAAGTGCGATGTGAGCCTTTGAGATAACCCAACCGAAGTCGATTTCTCCGCCTTGCTTTGCAACCATTGCGAAGATAACAAGTGCGCCGCCAGCTAGAGCGATGTCCTTCATGAAAGCCATCATCTCTGTTTGCTTTGCTGTTGCATCTGTTTCAGCCCAGAAGTTGTGGAAGATAACTGCTGCTAGAACTAGGAAGATTGCTAGAAGTAGCGCACCTAGATCTGCGTAGTAGCCAAGAACGATGTAGATACCGCCGATTACGAGCATTAGGCCTGAGATAAGAACACCAAGCTTTGCTGCTGGAAGCTTCTTGTACTTTGCATAACCTGTCATTGCTTCAAGCTTTGCGAAGTGGTTGATGCCTGACATTAGGAAGAAGCCGCCAAATAGGATTCGGCCGATTAGGACTATTGCGTTCATTGATTTCCTTTTCTAGTTGTTTAAATCTTGCTGGCTAAAGGTAGGGGCAATTGGTTGAACTTTCAACTAATTAACGGGTGTGTCGGGGTTAATCACGCGTGAACTACCGGACTCGAGCCCTACTTGCGTCTGTCGGGGGTGACAGTTATCTTTCGAACATATGTTCGAAGAATCTATAACTCCCATAACCCCAGACCCTATTAGCGCTCGGGTACTTGCCCCAGAAGGTGAACCAATCGAGTTCATCTATAACGGTCGTAAGTTTCATATCCATGCCATCGTTTCGAGATGGCGCGAATCTGGTGGTTGGTGGAATCGAATAAGTGATGGCAAGAACCGAGTAACTGAAGCGAATATTTTCGATGATGGCGCTCGCGCAATTTGGCGGGTAGAGGCGGCACCGGAAGGGGCGCTGAGTACATTTGAAATTGAGTTAGATGAAGTAACGAAAACTTGGTTGATCCGACCAACATCTCGGCCTCTGTAATAGAGATGTAATAAAAATGAAGAGCTTTACTCATCTACGCGTTGCTAGCGGTTACTCATTTAAATACGGGACTGCTCATGCAAATCAATTAGTAGAACGCGCAGCCGAATTTGAGATGCCTGCGCTCGCACTTACCGATATCGACACCATGGCTGGTGCAATTCGATTTACCAAGAGCTGTGAAGCAAGTGGCATTGCGCCAATCCTTGGTATCAATTTAAGTTTTGTGCAGAAAAAATATCGCGTAACCCTTCTGGCGCAAGGCGGACATTTAGATTCGCTCTATCGTTTGGTAACTGAAATTAATTCGAGCAGCAGTGATGGTTTATTGACTCATGCTCTACTCGAACGCTTTAGCCAATATTCCAAGAACATACTTATTTTGCATGGCCCCGAATCACAATTGGCGCAAGCAATTGCATCCCGCAAGAGCGCCGAAGCACTTTCGATATTTAACGCAACTCGTGGTTTATTTGCCGACCAGGCGGTGGAATGTGTATCGCATTTAATTCGTGGCGATGGCCCACTTTCAACTTCATATGCAGCTCGGATGTTGGGTTTTGCTAGGGATAACCAATTACCTGCAATTTTAAGCAATGCAGTGCGAATGCTCGATCGCAGTGATGGTCCGGTTGCTGATGTTTTAGATGCCGCGCGTAAGTTAGTTCCACTCAGCTCTAAGAGCGTTAACCGCCAAAATAGTGAGGCTTACTTTAAAGATAGCTCTGCAATGGCGCATTTAGCCGATGAAATTTCGCGCCTTGCAGGTGAGCGAGATGGCAAAACTTTATTAAACACAACTACTGATTGGGCTGCGCGTGCAATTCTCTCACCGCGCAAAGATGTTGGAATTGGCGAGATTCATCTACCTGATCCCGCTTCACTTGGTGCGAAGAATCAGATTGAACTAGCGGCACAACTTAGGTCAAGATGTGAAGCCGGTCTATCCCGCAGATATGTTGGGGCTAAATCAGTTGTTGCGGCAAGCAGGTTAGAAGAAGAGCTAAGTGCAATTCGAACCCTTGGTTACGAATCTTATTTTTTAACGGTTGCAGATATCACCGATATGTCACGAGAAAAGGGGATTCGAGTTGCAGCGCGGGGAAGTGGTGCTGGCTCCTTAATCTGTCACGTACTTGGAATCTCTGG
>CAIQHM010000025.1 GCA_903871555.1 uncultured Actinomycetes bacterium
AAATCAATCTTTAGTCTGATTCATATCTCTGATTTACATATTTGTGATGCCCAATCACCAGCTCGTGTTGAAATCTTAGATCGCTACGCCGACCCTCATAATCCGCTTTCAGCACTGGTTAAGTTAGTTGGAACCTACCGTGCAAATGAAATAATGACGGCACATACTCTCGAGGCCATGGTTAGAACCATTAACAACATTGAACACGGTCCTGTTTCAGATCGAAAAATAGATGCCGTTGTTGTGACTGGCGACGTAACAGACAATGCACAATCCAACGAATTAGATTGGTATTTAACTCTGATGGATGGTGGTCATGTGCATCCAGACAGTGGAAATACAACTGAATGGGAAGGCGTAGCTTCCAAAGATCCGACAAAATATGATCGCTCGTATTGGAATCCAGAAGGAACTCCTGATGGTTGCGAAGATGACTATCCAAGAGCACTTTACGGACTCCCAACGATTCCGGGGTTAACCGATGCGGTACGCAATCCATTTGAAGCCACAGGGTTACGCCATAACTGGTTTGCGACTCATGGCAATCATGACGCACTTCTGCAGGGCACCGTGGTTGGTGATGATTTCGTTACTGCATTCGCAACCGGAGATCAGCGAGTAGTTGAGTTAGCACCAGATGTAGATTTAGCGGCAACTTTCAGCAACTTCCAAATGGTTGGGCCAACAAGTTATCCAGATGGAACAGGTAGCAAGTATCGAGTTATAGCGCCCGATCAACGACGTCGAATTAATCAGCCATCGGATTGGGCGAACATTCATTTGGGTTGTGGCCATGACCATGGTCTTGATATTGAAAATTCAGTTGAAGGTACTAAATACTGGTATCGAGACCTTGGTGAAATCCGCCTGATCTCAATGGATACGGTAAATCAACATGGCGGATGGCAAGGATCGTTGGATGAAACCCAATTCACCTGGCTTAAAAGAACGCTAAATGACCCCGCACCAAAATACTTTATTTTGCTTTCACACCACCCAGCACCGACGTTATTTAATGATTACGCACCCGAGGGAAGTGATCGCCGAATAGCTGAGAAAGAGTTGGTCGATGAACTACTCCGCCACGAGCGAATCATTTTGTGGCTGGCTGGCCACGATCACAATCACGATATTGACTTACTTAAAAGTGATGAAACCGGGAATTCAATCTGGCATATTCAAACTTGTTCAAATATTGATTGGCCGCAACAGGGCCGCAAAGTAGAGATTTTAGAAGATGGTGGGAAAATTGTTATAGCTACAACAGTATTTGATCATCAAGGAACAATAGGACTAGAAGAGGCAACCTCAGATTTAAATGACCCAATCAATTTAGCAGGAATTTCAAGGATTCTTGCAGCAAATCATTGGCAGCGTCGTTCTGGCGAATTCGATCTCGAACTTATGGCTGGGACTAAGGAAGATAGAAATCGGTATCTCTGGCTCTAACATTTACCTGAATCATTTGGTATGAATAAGCCATGGAACGCGACTTCGATGTTGTAATTATTGGTTCGGGGTTTGGCGGATCAGTGAGCGCACTTCGGTTAACTGAAAAGAATTATAAAGTTTGTATTTTAGAAGCTGGACGACGATTCAGAGATAAAGATTTTCCTAAAAATTCCTGGCGACTCACAAAATTTTTATTCGCACCGCGGCTTGGACTTCGCGGAATACAGCGGATACATGCACTTCCCGATGTTTTAATTCTTGCCGGCGCCGGCGTTGGTGGCGGCTCACTTGTTTATGCAAATACTTTATATATTCCACCTGATACTTATTTCAATGATAAACAGTGGAAGCACATCACTGATTGGAAATCCGAACTTCTTCCTTGGTATGACCAGGCATCGCGAATGCTTGGGGTTGCGGACAATCCATATTTCTCACCATCCGATGCTGCAATGAAAGAAGCTGCTATCGAAATGGGAGTCGGGCACACCTTCAAGATGGCGCCACTTGGAGTTTATTTCGGAGATGGACCAGGAATTAAAAGTGCAGATCCATTCTTTGGTGGCAAAGGGCCAATGCGCGAAGGTTGTATGCAATGCGGTGCTTGCATGACAGGTTGCAAATTTAATGCGAAAAATACTCTGCCTAAGAATTATTTAGGGCTGGCCGAAAACGCTGGTGCAAAAGTTTTTGCGGAGCACACGGTTACAAAGATTGAACAACAACCAAATGGCAGTTGGAAAATCTATGCCCGCAAGAGTTCATCCTGGTTTGGTCGCAAACGAATTTTTACCGCCAATGAAGTAATTGTTGCGGCAGGTACCTACAACACACAGAAGTTATTGCATCAAATGAAGAGCGATGCCGTGCTTCCTAAAATTTCTGCGGCACTTGGCAAACTTTCGCGCACAAATAGTGAAGCGCTGACCGGCGCACTTATGCAAAATAGCGATGTCGATTACAGCCAAGGATCGGCGATCACTTCATCCTTCTTTCCCGACGAACACACTCATGTGGAACCTGTTCGATATGGAATCGGCAGTAATGCAATGGGAATGCTGCAAACAATTATGACCGATGGCCACGTCGCAAAGGCACGGCGCAGACAATGGTTAAGAACGGTCGTACGGCATCCATCACAATTGGCAAGAGTTCTAAATGTTCATAACTGGAGCCAGCGCACGGTTATTGCGTTAGTAATGCAGAATGTTGATTCGGCTTTAACGGTTTCAATGAAGCGCTCGATAATTGGGAAGCGGCTAACTTCTACTAATGACAGCGATACTCCAAATGCAACATATATTCCGGCCGCAAATGAAGTTGTCAGACGAATTGCCGAAAAGCGCGGCGGAATTGCTGGTGGACATATCGGAGATCTAATTGGCGC
>CAIQHM010000026.1 GCA_903871555.1 uncultured Actinomycetes bacterium
AGGAAGAGATTTATTGGCGCTTAGATGTATTTACGTTGTGAGTACTGTGTATGCCATGTGTATTTACACTTGAAAAATACTTTGTAAATAACTACTTTTCATTGCGCATTCGATTAATAAGAGGCGTATGGTCATAGACATGGCAATAACTCCCCCAAGATCGGTAAGAATTCCAGATGTTTTATGGAAAAAGGCCAAGGCAAAGGCGAAGGTTCAACATACGACTGTTACAGCCGTGATTGTTAAGGCGCTATTTGACTGGATCGACGAATAATTAGGAAGTTTTGAGCGTGTGCTCACCTGGCGTATAGGTACTTCTCAGGGTTTGGGCGTTTAATACGCTTATGAGTTCGCAATTGATCGGCAGACGAGCAGGGGCCGATTGGGCATCAATCGTTTTGGGTCTTGGACTTGGTTTAACAATCGCGATTTATGTTGAGACAACAACACGGGCTGACTGGTCTTCTTTCTACGCTCAGGCAACATCGGTTTCGCGGATATGCGCGATGGTTGGTTCTTACTTAGCGCTTGTTGGTCTGGTTTTAGTTTCTAGAATTTCTTGGGTAGAAAAATCTGTCGGGCATGATCGCCTTGTTATCTGGCATCGCAAGCTTGGGCCTTACTCACTTTACTTAATTACTTTTCACGTTCTATTTGTTATTTTGGGTTATGCCGGTGTGGACCAAGTTCCGTTGGCAGTTGAACTTTGGCGAATGATTCTGCGTTTTCCTTGGATGTTGCCTGCGGTGATTGCATTTATTTTCTTTGCGATGGCGGGGATAACTTCTTATAAGAAAGCACGAGCCAAGATGTCATATGAAACTTGGTGGACAATTCACTTGTATACATATTTGGCGATTGCTCTGTCATTTATGCATCAGATCTTGACGGGGCCGATGTTTATTGGGCATCCGTTGAATAAGGCGTATTGGGAATTTCTTTATATTTATTCGGGCGCGATTATTGTGATTTGGCGTTTGATTATTCCGACCGGGCGATCTCTGGTTCACAATTTAAAGATTGAACAGATTGTCAATGAAGGGCCGGGCGTAACTTCGATAATTATGAAGGGGCGCAAGCTCGATAAATTAGGGGCACAAGGCGGGCAATTCTTTGGCTGGCGCTTTATGCAGCCAGGACAATGGTGGATTTCTCATCCTTATTCACTGTCGGCGGCGCCTACAGATAAATATATGCGCGTGACCGTGAAGGAACTGGGCGATCATTCAAAGATGGTTAAGCATTTGAAGAAAGGGACGCGAGTCTTCTTCGAGGGGCCATATGGAACTTTTGTTGCGGCGACTGCATCAAAGGGACATATTGTTTTGGTTGGTGGCGGGGTTGGAATCACGCCGCTGCGGGCGTTGATGGAAGAGTTTGATGATTCGAAGGTGATCGATGTTTTATTTAGAGCATCGCGTGATGAAGATTTAGTTTTACGTAAAGAATTAGATGAATTGGCAAAGGCGCGTGGGGCCAGAGTTCATTATTTGGTTGGGCCGCGAAAGGTGCACCCGATGAATGCCAATTACATAAGTAAATTTGTGCCGGCATTTGCGGATTCTGATGTTTATGTCTGTGGGCCGACGCCGTTGGTGGAAGCGGTGCGGGCTGCATGCAAGGCGGCAGGAATTCCGAAGAATAGATTCCATGACGAAGCATTTGAATTTCATTCCGTTTAAAGTGATTAGCGAAGCGATTAGGGGCGAGAGATGAAACGCGGATTATTGATTGGTGTTGGAACACTTGGTGGGCTTGGTGCGGTCTTTGCGATCACACCGCCACAACTTGGTGATTCTGGGCCGACTGGTCTTGCTGCGTTGCCTGGAAAGGCTGCGAGTTCTGCTGCGCCTGCTGCTTCTGCTGCGCCGACTAAGGCTGCAGCTGCGCCTGCTGCTTCTGCTGCGCCAACTAAAAAAGCTGCTGCGACTAAGAAAGCAACACCAACAAAGAGTGCGGCTCCTGCACAAACGCAAAGTGCTGCGCCACAACCTGCGCAGACAACGCCTGCGGCATCTGCTGGTGTAACCGGAACATTCGATGGCAACACAACCCAGACTCGTTGGGGTCCGGTGCAAGTTCGTATTGTTGTTAAGGATGGAAAAATTGTTGCGGCATCTGCGTTGCAATCACCAAATGGAGATTCACGATCGCGCAGTATTGCCCAACAGGCGATTCCATATTTAGTACAAGAAACTCTGGCTGCGCAATCAGATCAGATTTCTGGTGTTGGTGGCGCTTCATATACTTCCTATGGTTGGTACACATCACTGCAATCAGCACTTAAGAAGGCTGGTCTTTAATATTTCTGGCACCGTAAAGGTAATGCGCGAGATCCCGGTGTGGGGGACGATTGTATTTATCGAATGCGATGGGCCAGATAAAGCTTCACTTGAAAAAGGGATTGATGAGTGCGCCGAATATTTTCGCGAAGTTGATGAAGTTTTCTCAACATATAAAGATCAATCACAGGTTTCAAGGCTACGTCGCGGGGAGATAAAGATTGGTGACTGTTCCAAAGATTTGCAAAACGTTTGGCAATTATGTTTACAAGCAAAAGAAATAACAGATGGGTCTTTTGATCCGTGGTGCGTTGAAGGTGGCTTTGATCCATCGGGGTATGTAAAGGGTTGGGCATCGGATAAAACGATTGAGATTTTGCGAGAACATGGAGCCACATTTATTCAAGTAAATGGCGCTGGGGATTTATCGTTATTTGGTGGGCCACATAAAATTGGAATTAGATCACCCGAGGATGCGAAAGTTATTTTGAAAATATTTGAATTAAACGGTGGCGCGATTGCGACATCTGGAACATATGAACGTGGTGCACATATCCGAGATCCTCACACCGGCTTGATTGCAATCGGTGCCAGAAGTGCGACGGCGATAGGGCCAGATGGCGGATTGGCCGATGCCTTGGCTACTGCGCTAGTTGTTGCGGGGCGAGATGGGGCGATCTGGTTTTCGAAGCCTGAATTAGCCGAATATTGCGCATGGGTTATCGATAGACATGACGACGTTGCGTGGTCGGTAGGCTACGGGCATGGCCGAGATTGATGACAAGATAAATGGAACAACGGGCGGATTCACAAGCGCTGGTTTAAAAACTGAAGAAGAGATGTTGGTATTGCCGTCATTTGGCGTTGCAGC
>CAIQHM010000027.1 GCA_903871555.1 uncultured Actinomycetes bacterium
ATAGGCCTCTTGCCAAACAACGCTTGCTAACCGTTCTGCAGCACCTTTCGCTGTCGACTTGGATTCGGCGGAGTTCAATTGCTGGTTGGATATTTTGTTCCAACCCTTTGGTATCGCTAAATAGACGCCGCTTTTTTTATCTGCTGCATAGATTTGTGATTGCGAACAACTGGTTAAAAGAAGGAGCGAACAGACAACAAGCGCTGCGGTTAATAATCGCTTGATCCTGGTTTGCATTAATCCTGTGGCTTATTCTCTGGAACAAAATCCACGCCAGCCTCTTTGCGCTGTGGCGCGGTGATAGGAGTAGGGGCGCCCGTAAGTGGATCTCCCCCACTTGCTGTTTTGGGAAACGCTATAACTTCGCGAATAGATTCAGCGCCAGCCAAGAGTGCGCACAAGCGATCGAGTCCTAGTGCAATTCCCCCATGTGGTGGCGGCCCATAATTAAATGCTTCAAGTAAGAAACCGAATTTACTTTCAGCTTCCTCTTTAGATAACCCGATAGTTTCGAAGACTCGCGCTTGCATTTTGCGATCATGGATACGAATTGATCCACCCCCGATTTCATTGCCATTTAAAACAATGTCGTATGCGTAGGCAAGTGCCTTTGCCGGATCTTTATCGAAAGAATCGGCGAATTCGGGCTTTGGACCAGTAAAAGGATGGTGGACTGCGGTCCAACCGCTATTTGGATCGCTGCTATCAATCTGTTCAAACATTGGCGCATCAACAATCCATAAAAAGTTCCATGCTTTTTCATCTATTAATTTACATCGCTTACCAATTTCTAGTCGAACCGCTCCTAAAAGATTGAGTGATGAAATCCGATCCCCCGCTGCAAAAAATATTGCATCGCCGGCTTTAGCTCCGACATGCCCAACGATTCCAGCTGCCTCTTTCTCTGACAGATTCTTCGCTACCGGCCCACCCAAAGTTCCATCAGCCGCAATCAAAATATATGCAAGTCCCTTTGCGCCACGAGCCTTAGCCCAATCCTGCCAGGCATCTAATTCGCGTCTTGGTGATTCTGCGCCACCAGGCATTACAACAGCACCAACGTAATCCGATTGGAAAACTCGGAATGTTGTATCTGCGTAAAACTCTGTGCAATCTACTAATTCATTTGCAAAACGAAGATCTGGTTTATCGGATCCATAACGACGCATAGCTTCCCAGTACGTCATACGTGGAATTGGTAGGGGAATATCAAAATCAACTACCTTCTTAAATGTTCTAGCCAATATCTTTTCAGCTACTTTCAAAATATCTTCCTGATCTACAAAAGACATTTCGATATCAAGTTGGGTAAATTCTGGTTGACGATCAGCGCGAAAATCTTCGTCACGAAAACAGCGAGCAATTTGGTAATAGCGTTCCATACCCGCCACCATCAAGAGCTGCTTAAATAATTGTGGTGATTGTGGAAGTGCATACCAACTGCCAGGTTGGAGGCGAACCGGCACCAAGAAATCACGAGCTCCTTCTGGCGTTGACCGTGTTAAATAAGGAGTTTCGATTTCAAGAAAATCTTCATCATCCATAACTGTGCGAATAACCGATGTAACTTTAGATCGAAGGCGTAAATTCTTCGCTGGACCTTCGCGACGTAGATCTAAGTAACGGTACTTCAATCGAATTTCCTCGCTGATTGTACTGAGGTCGCCACTGTCCACTGGAAAGGGCAGCGCAGCTGCTTCGCTTAAAACTTCTAAACTTTCGCAAACAACTTCGATTTCGCCCGTGGGGATATTTGCATTCTCATTTCCTGCTGGACGAACGCGCACAGATCCAGTGATTAATACACACCATTCGGCGCGAAGCGATCCAGCTAATGATTCGTCATTGATAACAACTTGCGCTGCACCAGATGAGTCGCGCAAATCAATAAATGCAACACCACCATGATCACGACGTCTTGCAACCCAGCCGGCAAGTGTGACCTTGGTACCTACATCACTCTTCCGCAATGAACCTGCAGTGTGCGTTCTAATCATGTTAAATGGGCTCCGATATATTTTTAGTTAGTAGTAAATTCATTACTCAAGGCGCCGATTCTAACTTCTTTTGACTCCCCTGATTTCATATCTTTGAGGGCAACAATCCCTGATTTAATTTCATCCGAACCGATTACCGCGCTAAATCTGGCCCCGCTCTTATCAGCAGATTTCATCGCACCTTTAAGGGCCCGATCGCCATAACCCATATCGCAGGAAATCCCGTTATTGCGCAGATCATTTAGCAGATTTGAGACATAAGCTTTCTCTTCCGAAGTTAAAGCAATGAGGAAGAGATCAATCTCAGATTTGTTCAGAGATGAATCAAAAACACCTTCGGCTTCGCAGGCCATAAGTATCCGATCTACCCCGAGACCAAAACCGATTCCCGAAAGATCACTGCCGCCAAGTTCGGCCATTAAGCCGTCATAGCGGCCGCCCCCACCAATACCCGATTGTGCACCCAACTTTTCACTCACAAATTCGAAAGTTGTTCCGGTGTAATAATCAAGACCACGAACCATTCGCGGATTGATTGTGAAAGCAATTTCTGCAGAATTCAATAATTCTTGTACCCGCGCAAAACTAGCCTTGCTTTCCTCAGATAAATAATCCAACAGAAGCGGGGCCTTGAGCATTGCACTTTGAATCTCTGGTCGTTTATCGTCAAATAATCGCAGCGGATTTAGTGCAGCACGTTGCAGTGTCGCTTCATCTAAATCGAGCGTAGCAATATATGCAACTAAATCTTTGCGATGACTGGCTCGGGATTTAGCATCTCCAAGAGAAGTTATATCCAAACGATATGCCTTAAGACCCAATTTTTTGAATGCGCGATCCGCCACTGCAATGACTTCGAAATCGATCTCTGGATCATTTAAGCCGATAGCTTCAATACCAACTTGGTAGAACTGTCGATATCTTCCAGCTTGAGGTCGTTCAGCGCGGAAATAGGCACCCGAATACCAAACTTTTATCGGCAAAGTTAATTTATCTAAGTTATGTTCTATCACGCTGCGCATTACGCCAGCGGTTCCTTCTGGTCGAAGAGTTATCGAACGTCCGCCTCGATCTTCAAAGGTATACATCTCCTTTGAAACTACATCTGTTGATTCACCAACGCCACGTTTGAAGAGTTCAGTATCTTCGAAAACTGGTAGCTCCATCAACTGATAACCAGAAATCTTGGCAGAGTTAATTAAAGTTTCACGGACGAATTCAAAATATTGCGAACGAGGTGGAAAATATTCACTCACACCTTTAGGGGCTTGTAGCTCTCGCATCACTCCCCCCGTCCTGGCTTTGAATGCAAGAACTCTTCCTGCAGATAAGGATTATTGGATCGCTCACGGCCAATTGTAGTTTGTGGTCCGTGCCCAGGCAGGACTATTAATTCGCCATTCAGGGGCAATATTTTGGAAATTAAGGAGTTACGCATTGCACTAGGCGAACCTGTTGGAAGATCAGTTCGTCCAATAGCCCCGGCGAAAAGTACATCCCCTGAAATTAGAAATTCACCATTGACCGTGAATATCGCTGACCCCGCTGTATGTCCAGGTGCGTGGCCAACGATTATGTCGAATCCTGCAAGTTGTACTTGCTCCCCATCAATAACCTCTCGAACAACTGCAGGTTCTTCAAACTTTGTTACACCAAGTGCAGCCATTATTTGTTGACTCTCCCCGCCCACATTCAGCGCCCGGTACGGATCGCTCAATAGTTTTCGATCTGCAGTATGAATCAAAGTAGGAACGCCGTATTCATCTGCAAAAGGTCGAACTGAAAATGTATGGTCTAAATGGCCATGCGTTACCAAAGTTGCAATCGGTTTTAAATTGTGTTTATTTAGAACGGTTTTAATAGCAGCAACTAAATTTGGGTTGGCCATCCCAGGATCTACGATGAAACATTCCGAGTTCTTGGTGGGGGCGAAAATCCAACAGTTTGTTGCGAAATATGGGGCGGCGATAACCTCGAGAATCAAGACTTCACCCCTAATCATCACGCGTAAAGCAGCCATTTGCCGGGTATCTCTGATCTACCACTTTTGTCATAGCAAGGGTTAAGGGTATCTTTAGCCCGCACGCATCACTAATTACTCAAGACATAACGAATGGTTTGCAACCCCGTGAACCTAACGCGCAACGAAAGCGAGTTTAAAATGATGGATATTAACCCAACCGAAGTCGCCCACGCTGTAACAACCGGTGACTCAAACTTAAGCGCTGCATCAGCCCTAATCGGAGATCCTTCTAAATTCGGACGAGTTGATCAAGATGGCACGGTTTATGTTTTAACTCCTTCTGGCGAAAAAGCAGTCGGTTCATATCCAGGCAAAAGCGCAGAAGAAGCGCTCGCATATTTCGTTCGTAAGTTTGAAGCTGTTGCATCAGAAGTAGCGCTATTGGCCGCCCGAATCAAAAGTGGCGCAATGGTTCCATCAGATGCCGCTGAAGCTGTTGTTAAACTCCGCGAAACAGTTGGAAATTTAAATGGTGTCGGCGATCTTGCAACCCTAGCCGCATCAGTAGATCAAATTCCGAATTTAATTGAAGATCACCGCGCTGCATACCAAGAGCGCAAAGACATCGAGAGCGCTGTTCGTGAAGCGAAGCGGGCATCATCTCTACTAGTTAAAGAGAAATTGGTGGCAGAATCAGAATCTTTGGCTCTCTCTGAAAGTTGGAAATCAACCAGCGAGCGTCTAAAAATTCTTCTTGATGAATGGAAAGCGGCCCCTCGCTTAGATAAGACAACAGACACTGAACTTTGGAAGCGATTTTCATCATCTCGCAATAAATTTGATAAGCGCCGTCGCACGCACTTTGCAGCCCTTGAATCTGTACAACATGAAGTTGCTGCCAAGAAAGAAGAGATAGTTAAACAAGCAGAAGCCTTAGCTACTTCGAAAGAGTGGCTTCCAACAGCGCATAAGTTTAAAGAACTCATGGATGCTTGGAAGGCATCTGGACGCGGTAAGCAGAACGTCGATGCAAAACTTTGGGCCCGATTTAAAGCAGCGCAAGATCAATTCTTTGCAGCTAAGAACTCTGACCTAGACAAGCGCCAAGTTACTATGGCTACCAATCTTGCAAAGCGCGAAGAGCTAATTGTTAAGTTCGAGGAAATTCTTCCGATTACTGATCTGCAAAGTGCCAAGAAGAATTTCAGAGCTCTAATAGAGCAATGGCAGAAGATTGGTATGACTGAACGGAGCAAGCGGGCTGCCTTAGATACTCGTTTATCCCGTGTAGAAGATGAACTTCATACGATTACTGAAGAACAGAATCGTCGTACTGACCCAACAGCAATTGCTCGGGCAAACGATGTTGTGCAAGGTTTAGTCGATGCAATCGCAGGCTATGAAGCACAAGCTGCTAAGGCTGAAGCTGCCGGCAACAGCGCAAAAGCTAAGACCGCACGCGAAGCTGCCGAAGCTCGCAAGGTATGGCTTGCCGAAGCGCAAAAAGGTTTAGCAGATTTCAAAAGTAATTAACTATTAATTATTTGTAACTCTATAGACATCATAAACGCCTTCAACCGATCTAACACTGGCTAATACCGCATCCAAATGCGAGGCATCTGCCATTTCGAAAGTAAACCTAGAGATTGCAGTGCGATCCTTGCTGGTGCTAACTGCCGCATTCAAAATATTTACATGCTGATCTGAAAGAGTACGAGTTACATCAGATAATAAACGCGCACGATCTAGAGCTTCTACTTGGATATTGACAAGGAATGCACTCTTCGCTGAATTGTTCCATTTAACTGGAACGATGCGATCACCTTGATTTTCGCGCAAATCAGTTACGTTTATGCAATCACTGCGATGCACCGAAACTCCACTGCCACGAGTAATAAAACCAACAATTTCATCCCCGGGTACTGGGGTGCAGCATCTAGCCAACTTAACTAAAACATCATCCGCGCCTTCAACATCGACACCAGATGAGTTACGTCTAACATGTTCGAAAGAGTGAACAGGATTGGTGTGGCTTTCGACCTCGGTATCTGGCTCGTGTAGATCGGTATTTGCAACCAATTTTTCAATAACAAATTGTGCGCTTATGTGCCCGTTACCAACCGCCGCGTACATGCTTTCGATATCTGGATAATGTAAATCATGCGAAAGTTCTAAGAAAGCTTGGCCAGCGAAAATCTTTTGTAAGGGCAGACCAACTTTGCGCATCTGGCGCGCTATTGATTCACGTCCCGCATCAATTGCCTCTTCTTTGCGTTCTTTAGAGAACCAAGCTTTTATCTTCGATCTTGCTCGAGGCGACGATACAAAATTCAACCAATCTCGACTTGGAGCTGCGCTGGGACTCTTATTTGTTACAACTTCGACTACATCACCATTTGCCAAGATAGATTCCAACGGAACTAGTTTGCCATTCACTTTTGCCCCAACACATCTATCCCCTACTTGGGTATGAACAGCATATGCAAAATCCACTGGGGTCGACCCAGAAGGTAGAGCGATGACACTTCCCTTAGGAGTGAATACAAAAACCTCTGGTGTACGAAGGTCATACCGCAGCGTGTCTAGAAATTCACCAACATCTTCTGTTTCTTGTTGCCATTCGTGTAATTGTTTCAACCAAATCATTTCAGGTTTCGCACTAGCATTTTCACCGACAGCAGCAAGTTTATATTTCCAATGTGCAGCGATTCCATATTCTGCGCGCGCATGCATATCGAGCGTTCTAATTTGGATTTCTACCGCCTTGCCATTTGGGCCAATAACCGTTGTATGCAGGGATTGATAAAGATTAAATTTTGGCATAGCAATGTAATCTTTAAAGCGGCCTGGAATTGGGCTCCATCTAGCGTGAATCGCGCCAAGAACTGCATAGCAATCACGAACACTTTCGACCAGAACGCGGATACCAACCAGATCATAAATTTCATTGAAGTCGCGGCCGCGAATAACCATCTTCTGATACACGCTATATAAATGTTTCTGACGTCCCAAAACCTTTGCAGTAATTCCATCCGCGACTAAATCTTTTGCCACTAATTCAAGAACTTCCTTGGTCATAGCTTCTCTAGCAGGGTTTCTCTCTAAAACAAGCCTCTCGATTTCATCATAAATTTTAGGTTCCAAGGTCTTAAATGAAAGATCTTCAAGTTCCCACTTGATGGCGCTCATGCCCAAGCGGTTAGCAAGAGGCGCGTAGATATCTAGAGTTTCGCGCGCCTTACGTTGGGAAGATTCAACTGAAACATATTGCCAGGTACGGGCATTATGTAATCGATCGGCTAGTTTGATAACAAGAACGCGGATATCGCGTGACATTGCAATAACCATCTTGCGCAAAGTTTCGGCTTCGGCTGTTGGTCCATAATTCAATTTATCTAACTTAGTAACACCATCTACTAAATTAGCTACCTCTTTTCCGAAATCCCTCTTAAGGGAATCAAGAGAGTATTTAGTATCTTCAACAGTGTCATGCAACAAAGAGGCAATAATTGTTTCAAGGTCTAAACCAATCTCAGCCAAGATCTCAGAGACAGCCAATGGGTGGGTTATGTAAGGCTCTCCTGATTTACGAAGTTGTCCTTCATGTGCTTCAGCTGCGACGTTATATGCGCGTTCTAGCTCGGACAACGAGGCGTCAGGATGATGTGCGATCAACGACTTCGCCAAATTATCTAGAACCGGATTCATGGTTCTATCTTAACTAATTAAAAAGTATTTAAGAGTTTAGCGACGCTTACGCTTTGGCTGATTACGAGGACCACGTGCCCATGCGTTTTTGGTTGAAGATCCAGCATCTGCGCCAGTTACATTCATTGAACTCTTTGCTTCAAGAGTTACGGCGCCTGGTGCATGTTGAGCAACGCGCTTTGATAGTGCACGCATCGCTGGTTCACGTTCACGCAGTTGCGCCAAGATAGGAGTCGCAATGAAAATCGAAGAATATGTACCAGTGGCAAGACCTACGAATAGCGCAAGTGAGAGATCCTTAAGCGTTCCAGCGCCAAGCAATCCAGCGCCAACAAATAGAATCGAAGCGACTGGAAGAAGAGCGATTAGCGATGTATTGAATGAACGAACCAAGGTCTGATTCACTGCAAGATTTGCTGCAGCAGAGTAAGTAATTTTTCCGGTGCTTGTTATCGACTTAGTATTTTCACGGACCTTATCGAATACAACAACAGTGTCATAAAGTGAATAACCAAGAATCGTTAGGAATCCAATCACCGTAGCCGGAGTCACATCAAAGCCAACAAGAGCATAGATTCCAACGGTAATAAATACGTCATGGATTGTTGCGATGATTGCGGCAAGGGCCATCTTCGATTCAAATGCCACTGTTAAAAAGAGCATCACGACGAGGATAAAACCAATCAAACCATATAGAGCTTTCTTGGTAATCTCCTTACCCCAAGAAGGTCCGATAATTTGAGTATCAATATCGTCAACATTTACCCCGAAAGTTTTGGCAAGTGATGCTTTTACAGTTTCAAAAGAGACTAGTGCACCAGTCTGAATACGAAGTCGGTCATTACCAATTTTTTGAACAACGCTCTCGCCAGTAACGCCAGCTGCAGCAATCGCTGCGCGACCTTCTTCAACTGTTGAGCCAGCCTTTGTGATTGAGAATTCAGATCCACCTTTAAATTCAATACCCAGATGAAGACCTTGAGTTCCAAGAACGATTGCAGAAACAATTATAAGAATTCCCGAAAATGCATACCAACGGCGACGCTTCCCGATGAAATCAATTGAAGTCTCGCCGCGATATAGACGGCCACCAATACCTGAAAGTGAACTCATGTGATTAACCCTTCAATCTTTCTAAGCCATCTGTTTTGATTACGACGCCCAAGCTCTTAGCTGAGAAACCTGAATATTTATGACCATTAGCAAAGAATGAACTCCGAGCTAGTAACGCGACTAATGGGTGAGTGAAAACGAAAACAACCAATAGGTCAATAAGAGTTGTAAGTCCTAGCGTGAAGGCGAATCCGCGTACCCCACCGACAGCGAAGAAGTAAAGAAGGACGGCAGCAATCATTGAAACGGTATCCGCAACAATAATTGTATGTCGAGCTTTTACCCAGCCAGATTCAACTGCTGAACGAAGTGAACGTCCATCGCGAACTTCATCTCGAAGGCGCTCGAAGAACACAACGAAGGAGTCAGCTGTAATACCAACGGCTACGATAGCTCCAGCTATACCGGCCAAGGTGAGAGTGAATCCAATCCATTCGCCAAGTAATAAGAAGGACAGATAGGCAATTGCAGCTGCGATTAGCAATGAAGCAACAGTCACAATTCCTAACCCCTTGTAATACATAAATGAATACAAGAATACGAGTAAGAATCCTAAGAGTCCGGCAAGGAGACCAGCGTGTAATTGGTCGGCGCCAAGTGTTGGTGAAACCTGTAGAACTTCACCTTGATCGAATGCCAAAGGCAGTGCGCCATATTTAAGGACGTTTGCCAGATTGGATGCATCTTCCTGACTGAAGCTTCCAGTTATCTGCGCGCTTCCCCCATTGATTGCCTCATTGATTCTTGGTGCTGAAACTACAAGTCCATCAAGAACAATCGCTACCTGATTTTGTGGTGCAGCTAAACCTGTTACCGCCGTTGTAAGAGCGCCAAATTTGCTTGTACCTTCACCATTAAATGTTAGGAGTACATACCAACCTGCTGCACCCTGTTGATCGATTGCAGCGCTGGCTTTAGAAACATTGCTTCCCACAACTTGTGCTGGCGCCAAAATATATTTTGTTGTTCCCGCGCGATCACATGAGACAACCGAAACATCAGGAGATTCAGTGGAACCGCCCTGAAGGTTTTCTAACTTCGTACAGTCCAGTGCAACATATTTAGCATTCAATTCTGGAGTAACACCAGTTGGCAGTGTTGCTGTCTTTGTATCTGACGACGCACTCGTAGCGTTTGGTGCACCCTCAACTAACACTTGGCGGAAGCGCAGCTCGGCTGTTTGGCCGACAAGTTGCACAATTTTTTCGCCAGTTTGACCTGGTACTGAAATAACAATTTGACGATTAGTGCCTGAACCTTGTGCTGCAACTTCGCTCTCAGCAACACCAAGTGAGTTAACACGCTGTCTAATAATTGCAACCGCTTGATCAATAGCTTCAGTTGTAACTTTCGAGCCTTCACTTGCGCGAGGTGTTAGCGTGACGCTTGTACCTCCACGTAAATCAAGACCTAACTTAATTTTCGTGGCGCCTTGGATTACAGCGACGGCACTGAAAGCAATTAAGACGACCGCAAGGATCGCAATTGACTTCGCGGACTTGGCTGAAGTTTTAGCAGCCTTTGTACTCTGGGAATTATTAAGGGCAGACATGAGACGCAAGTCTAGGCATCTGAGGCTGGTGTGTCGAAAAGCCCGATCTGATTGCCAGCGAGATTTTGCGCACCTACGGGGGGCGTTAAGCCAAGATGTTCAAATCCTGCAGGCGTAGCTATGCGCCCACGCGGAGTTCTTGAGATAAAACCCATGCGGACTAGGAAAGGTTCGGCCAAGGATTCAATAGTTTCAGC
>CAIQHM010000028.1 GCA_903871555.1 uncultured Actinomycetes bacterium
CAGGGCGCAATAATTGTGATGTCTGGTCAAGGCGGTGTTGGCAAAAGTACGATAACCGCACATCTGCGAAACCATCCCGCAATTTGGGTAAGTACCTCAGTAACAACACGCGAACCTCGCGATAACGAGCGAAATGGCCATGATTACCATTTCATAACGGAAGAAAAGTTCGATCAATTAATTGCAAAAAATGAATTCTTGGAATGGGCCGAATTTGCTGGTGCTAGATACGGGACTCTACGAAGCGCTGTTGAAGATGCGCGCAATTTGGGCAAGCACGTTCTCCTTGAGATTGAAATTGCAGGTGCTAGACAAATTAGATTGGCCGATCCCGAGGCGCTCTTAGTTTTTATCTCACCACCATCTTGGGATGATTTGGTAAATAGATTGACCAGCAGAGGCACGGACTCACCAGAGCGACGGGCGGCCAGATTAGCCCTTGCCCAGGAGGAGATGGCTTGTTCGGGGGAGTTTGATGAAGTGCTGACAAACCATCGAGTCGAGGAAGTGGCCTTGGCACTGCTATCCTTGGCGACTTCAAGGGCTAAATAGTCCAATTAAGATTAACTTCAAATTTTAAGAGATTTCTAGATAGTTTCAGGCAGTTCTTAGGTAATAAAGGAAGGCTCGTTATGACAACAATGGATGGCATCACTAACCCACCGATTGACCAATTATTAGAAGCAGCAGGATCGAAATACAGTTTGGTGCTTTATGCAGCCAAGCGTGCACGCCAAATTAATGCTTACTACTCACAATTGGGTGAAGGCTTGCTTGAATATGTTGGCCCACTTGTTGAAACATATGTTCACGAGAAGCCTCTTTCAATCGCGCTTCGTGAAATTAACGAAGGTTTATTGACTATTGAAAATCTGGAGCCAATCGCTCCTGAAGCAGTAGTTGCTGAATAAACTTTATTATCGCGAGAGCAAATAATTAAATGTCACTCTTGGGTCGTGAATTAATCCTTGGAGTTGGTGGGGGAATCTCGGCTTACAAATCTGCCGAACTGCTACGACGTCTGCAAGATATTGGTTTCGGAGTAACAGTAATTCCCACGCGAAGCAGCCTAAATTTTGTAGGTAGCGCGACATGGGAGGCACTTTCGGGGCGCAGTGTAAATGAGAATCTCTGGAATAACGTTCATGAGGTTCCGCATATTGCGGCAGCACGCGCAGCTAATTTAATAGTTGTTGCACCTGCAACCGCAGACTTGCTTGCCAAAATAGCTGCTGGGCTCGCCGATGATCTTTTAACTAACGTGATCAGTGCATCTGCGGCGCCGTTAATTCTTGTACCAGCGATGCATCCTGAAATGTGGTTGAACGCTGCGACGCAGAGCAATGTGCAAACACTTAGATCGCGTGGTCATCTGGTTATCGAGCCAGATGAAGGTCGCATGACTGGTGAGGATTTTGGTCCTGGCCGTTATCCAGAGATTACGCGGATCATTTCGGAAATTTCTGAATTTGCCAATATCAAATCGGATTTACTGGGCAAGAAGATTCTTATCACAGCTGGTGGAACTCGAGAAGCGATTGATCCAGTTCGCTTCATTGGTAATCATTCAAGTGGGAAGCAAGGTTATGCCTTAGCAAAGGCAGCAAGAAATCGCGGCGCCGAAGTAACTTTAATTGCCGCAAATATTGATTTGCCACATTTAGCCGGTGTTAGAACGTTAAGCGTTGGTACTGCGGAAGAGATGCAAGATTCCCTTAATATCGAATTTCCAGAGTGCGATGCGTTAATAATGGCAGCTGCTGTCGCCGATGCTAGGCCAGTTGCGAAATCTGCGCATAAGATCAAGAAAGCAGATCTACAAAGTATCGAGCTAGAGGCTAATCCAGATTTAATTGCCGAAATATCGAAAATTCGCAGAGCTCCCCAAGTGCTTGTGGCATTTGCCGCAGAAACTGGGGGACTAGATGCTTCGAGCATCGAGGTTGCTAATGCAAAGTTAATTAATAAAGGTGTAGACCTTATATATTTGAATGATGTCACTGATGGCGCAATATTTGGTTCAGATCAAACATCAGGAATACTTATTGATAGCAATGGCGCTTCAACAAAGTGTGAAATACAGAGCAAGGACACGCTGGCTGATCTTTTGCTAGATCAGACCCTTACTAAGTTAGGCTAAACCAATGACTAAACGCCTCTTCACTTCAGAATCAGTTACCGAAGGCCATCCAGATAAGATGGCAGATCAAATTTCAGATGCAATTCTAGATTCGCTACTTTCACAAGATGCCAAGAGTCGAGTAGCTGTTGAAACACTTATTACAACCGGTCAAGTGCATGTCGCTGGTGAAGTAACAACAGATGGTTATGCGGATGTTATGACAATCGTACGCGAGACGGTTTTAGCAATTGGTTACGACTCTTCAGAGAAGGGTTTCGATGGAAATTCTTGTGGTGTCTCACTATCCATTGGTCAACAATCAAGTGATATCGCCCAAGGTGTGGACTCAGCTTTTGAGAAGCGAATTTCATCGTCAGTAGATCCATTAGATCTACAAGGCGCCGGAGATCAAGGTTTGATGTTTGGTTATGCTTGCGACGACACTCCAGAGCTAATGCCAATTCCAATCTCGCTGGCACACAAACTTGCTTTTCAACTCTCTGCAGTTCGCAAATCTGGTGTCGTAGATTATCTTCGCCCTGATGGCAAGACACAGGTCACTATTGAATACGATGGCGATAAAGCGGTGGCGTTAAATACGATTGTTATTTCGACACAACATGCGCCACATGTAGACCTAGAGAAAACTCTTGCACCAGAATTGAAGAAATTGGTTATCGATCCGATTATTGCTGATCTCAAGATAGATACCTCAGATGTGCGTATTTTGATTAACCCAACAGGCCGTTTTGTAATTGGCGGGCCAATGGGTGATGCGGGACTTACCGGACGTAAAATTATTGTTGATACCTACGGTGGAATGGCCCGTCACGGTGGTGGCGCATTTTCAGGTAAAGATCCTTCTAAAGTTGATCGCAGCGCGGCATATGCAATGCGTTGGATTGCTAAGAATGTGGTCGCTGCCGGTCTAGCAACGCGTTGTGAAGTGCAAGTTGCTTATGCAATTGGCAAAGCACAGCCGGTCGGCCTGTTTGTAGAAACTTTTGGAACTGAGAAGGTAGCACCGGCCAAGATTGCAGATGCTGTTTCAGCAACCTTTGATCTGCGTCCTGCTGCAATTATTCGTGATCTCAATTTATTACGTCCAATTTATTCAGCAACCGCTTCATATGGACACTTCGGACGAGAGCTTCCTGATTTCACTTGGGAGAGCACAGATCGAGCCGCCGCGCTTAAAGAAGCAGCTTCAAGGTAATTCTTGGTGGCTGAGCTAAAGCCACTGCGCCTTAAAACGCAACGGGTAGCAAAAAAAGTTGCGATTGCAACGATTTCGCCGGTTGCACAAATCTGTGTTGATACTGGTGTTTATCATCTAGCGAATAATTTTGATTACCTAATCCCTGAATCTATCTCCGATGCAATATTCCCTGGAGTTTTCGTGAAAGTTCCATTCGCGGCTGGAGAAGTTGCGGGCTATGTAGTTAGCCGTGAACCGACAACCCTTGATCCAGCAAAATTGAAGGTGATCTCGAAACTTATTTCACAGATACCTTTGTTGGACCCGGAATTAATCGAGTTAATCGAATTAACTTGCGAGCGTTATGCGTGTAAACCGTGGGATGTAATTAAGAGTGCGATTCCGGCACGTGTTGCCGCGGTTGAAAAGTTATTCGAGGGGCGATCGCTACCCGAAATCCATGTTAAGAAGTTCGCGCTAAAACGCGAGCTAACAATCACAACAAAGAGCGGCGCATTGGCCCATAAAATAAATGAAATTTTGACCAGTTTGAATCCGGAAGAACAATTGCTAGTGATAGTTCCTGATGAGCGTGATATCGCACAATTGGTCGACCAAACGCTACTTGCCAAGCCAATCGTTCTAACTTCTAGCGACGATAAATCGCTTCGTTATCAGAACTACTTGAAGGCAAAGTTTGATCAGCCACAACTAATAATTGGTACCCGAGGCGCGATATTTACGCCCCTGAACCCTAACTCGACAATATTGGTTTTCAATGATGGTGATGAATCAATGTATGAACGCAGATATCCGACTTGGAATGTACGCGACATCGCAGCCCTTCGTAGCGCTGATTTCTCTCTGCACTTCATAGGAGCTAGCCCCAGTTTAGAAATAGTACGACTGGCGGAATTAGGTTGGATTAAAGCCAAGCGGCAAGGATCTACAGCGCGAGGTAAGCGTCCATCAATTCATTTCAATGATTCCCAAACTTCCGAGATATCTGTGATTAAAAAGGGTTTGAAACTTGGAAATGTTCTAGTCGTTATGGCCGAAACAGGTTATGTCAATGCGATTGCATGCCAGAAATGTCGCAATCAAGGAAGATGCGATTGTGGCGGCAAACTTTATATTCCGTTGGCTAACAGTGCACCAAAATGTTACCTCTGCGCCCGTGAGTTTCCGGAGTGGCAGTGCACTTGGTGTGGCGGTAAAACTATTAGATCTATTAGTAAAGGCTCTTCTAGATTCGCCGAAGAAATTGCGAAGGCAGTTTCGGGTACGAGAGTGATTCTAAGCAAGGGTGGATCACGGGTTGATTTCCTTCCTGAAAAAAGCGAAAACGTTTTAGTTGTTGCAAGTTACGGTTGCGAACCAGCTGGTTTGTATTCATCTGTGATTTTGAAATCTCTTGAGAATTTGAGCAATCGGGTTGATCTACGAAGCTTGGAATACGCAAGAAGATTGATCTTTGAAAATATGAATCGCCTGGCGCCATTGGATAACGCTGGAATCCACTTAGATATTTCCTCCGATAATCCAATAGCACAAGGTTTATTACGTAACGATCCTTATGATTTATGTTTGAGCGAAATCCAAGATCGTAAGACATCAAATCTTCCGCCATTTACTCGCGTAGCGACACTTACCGGTGAAAGTGCATCAATTAGGCAATTAGCAAGATCTTTGGAGGGAAATGAACTCTTTGCTTCTATCTCAGTGCTCACTAATAAGGCGAACGATAAGGGAAACGATAAGAATGCAAGTGCAACTTCGAAATTGATTCTCAGAACTGATATCGCGCAATCAGTAGAATTTTCAGAGTTCTTCCGCGATTTGTCACGATATCGTGGAATAAAAGCGCTGTCGCCATTACAACTTCGCATGGACCCTTTTTCTATTTAGGTAAAACTCCGCAGTTTGGCTTAGAATTAGGGAGTGTCGATTCAACCAATTCGCTTATTCGGAGATCCGGTATTAACTACGCCCGCTGAATTAGTTGTGAATTTCGATAAAGAGCTCCGAACTTTAGTAGAAGATTTAACGCAAACTATGCACGATGCTCCCGGTGCTGGTTTAGCCGCTCCGCAAATTGGAGTTTCTCTGCAGGTATTTGTCTGGGATATTGAAGAGGGCGATGGTCACTTAATAAATCCAACTCTTGATTTGTCAGAAGATCTGCAAGATGGCGAGGAGGGTTGCCTAAGTTTCCCGGGCCTTGTATATGAAACCCCTCGAGCTTTTCGAGCCGTGGCTAAGGGATTTAATATGCATGGCGAACCTGTCACTATTGAAGGTACTGAACTACTGGCGCGGGTTCTGCAACATGAGACTGATCATTTAAAGGGAATTGTTTTTATCGACCGGCTGTTGGCTGCAGAGCGCAAGATTGCGATGGCTGATATTCGTAATTCAGATTGGTTTGGTCAAGCACAGGATCTGGGTAATACCCCAATAGTAAAATTTAGTCCTCATGCAACTAATGGGCGGGCAATTTAGAATGCAGATCTCAGTTGCTTCCTCTGCGCTTGTTTCAATTCCTATTATCGAAGCGATTATGGCTAGTGAGCATAATTTAGGTTCGATCATCACGAATCCAGATAAACCGACTGGCCGTGGAAAGAAGATCGAAGCAAATGATTTAGCCAAATGGGCACAAGCTAAAGGTATAGACGTTGCTAAACCTGCAGATACCTCAGAACTGAATCGCCATTTGCTAGCCGCTCAACCACAGTTAATTGTCACCTGTGCATATGGTCGTTTAATACCAGTCGAACTCTTACATGGTCCGCGATTTGGTTGGATTAATCTTCATTTTTCATTATTACCCAAACTGCGTGGTGCAGCTCCTGTTCAATGGGCGATCCTAAATGGCGAGACAAGCACCGGATATACCATCTTCAAATTGGATAAGGGAATGGACACCGGACCGGTCTACCTTTCCAAAGAAGTAAATATTTCAGCCCTCGATACAACTCCGATACTCCTTGAAAAATTAGCAAAGCTTGCAGCACCAGACATTCTCGAAGTGATTTCGACAATTGGTAAGACCAGAGCTACTGCTCAACCTCTAACCGGAGCAACTTTGGCGCCAAAAATATCGAAAGATATGGCCCGCATTCATTGGGATAGTCCAACTGAAACTATATTGCGACAGGATCGTGCGCTCTCTGACAATCCAGGAATTTGGAGCAATTTCAGTGGCGAGCGAATTTCATTATTCGGGTTACAGGAAGTTCTCTTGGCAAATTCTTTAGTAGATCCTGGTGATATTGAATTGGTTTCGGAGAAGCTCTTGGTACGAACTGGTGACAGTGTTGTTGAGGTTGCAGAGGTTGTTCCAGCAGGCAAGAAACGAATGAGCGGTGCTGATTTTGCGCGCGGTGCCCGTTTGGTACAAGGATCGAAGTTTGAGTAGTAAACCTTTTGCCAAACCAAAACCCGGCGCTGCCAGGTTGTTAGCCTACGATTTAGTTAGTCAAGTCAATCGCGGCGGTGCTTATGCAAACCTTCGCCTGCCTGAGTTACTTGATGATTCAAATTTAGATTTACGAGATCGCGCCTTTGCAACTGAACTATCTTATGGAACTCTGCGAATGCAAGGTAAACATGATTATGCAATCTCTAAGAAAGCTGATCGCGCGCTCTCGGAATTAGATGAGAAAATTGTTGATTTATTGCGGTTAGGTATTCATCAAATCTTTGAAATGCGGGTTCCGATACATGCTGCTGTGGGGGAGACCGTTGAGGTTGCTCGTGCAGTTGCTGGCGAATCAAAAGCTAGTTATGTCAACGCGATATTGCGCGCAATTGCCGCTGATTTAGATATTTATGAAGAATTAGCTTTGGATTCAACGGTTTCAGATATCGTGAAGCTTTCTATCATTTATTCGCATCCAGTCTGGATAATAAACGCATACTTTGACCAATTAAAAGATTGGGATTCTGTTACAGAACTTCTAAAAATTAATAATATCCCAGTTGCACCTCATGTCGTCGCCTGGCCTGGTAAATCGACAGTCTCTGAGATTCTAGATATCGGAGGCAGAAAGTTAGCCCTAGGCAGTTATTCTGTTCTTTCAGATCATTTGCCAAACGAATATCCTGCTATCAAAGATAAACGTGCCGGAATTCAAGATATGGGTTCACAACTTATCTCTGAAATATTTTTTGGGACTCGTGATTCGGATTCTCTTTCTTGGTTAGATCTCTGTGCAGGCCCCGGCGGGAAAGCGGCGCTATTAAATAATTTGCTGCGCGAAGAGGCGCCGTCAGCGCTCTTTATTGCAAATGAACCGAGCGAACATAGAGCAGCGCTCGTAGCAAGAGTTGTACCAAAATCGCAGATCACATCTTTCGACGGTCGTAATTACCAAGACTTTGGCCAGAAATTTGATCGAATTCTGATTGACGCTCCTTGTTCCGGGCTTGGCGCACTTCGTCGTCGCCCCGAAGCTAGATGGCGCCGCAGCCTAAATGATCTTAAAGAGTTACTGCCGTTGCAACGTGATCTAATTGATTCGGCATACCAAATGCTAAAACCCGGCGGAATTATCGGCTTTGCTACTTGCTCACCACTTTTAGCAGAAACAAAGGCGCAAGTCTTAGATGCAAAGTACCGCCATAAAGATTTAGAACTTCTAAATATTGGCGATTTCTCGCCCGCAGGAAATACTGGTGTAAATCCTGATGGCACTATGCAACTCTGGACGCATATCAATGAATCTGATTCAATGTTTCTGGCGTTGCTCCGAAAATCAATCTAGTTCCATCGCTAAACTTTAGTTGTGCAAGCAGAGAGGAAATTGAATTGATTCGCATCTGCCCGAGTATCTTAAATGCAGATCGCAATAATTTGGCCTCTGAGATTTCTCGAATTTCAGCGCAGTCGGATCTGCTGCATCTCGATGTTATGGACAATATTTTCGTGCCTAACCAAACATTCACCTTAGAAGAATCTAGGAAGATAATCTCCGAAACCCCGATACCAGTTGACGCACATTTAATGATTGCCGACCCAGATCAGAGCGCACATCTATATGCCGAGGCAGGTGCTGCAAGCGTAACTTTTCATTTGGAGGCGAGTATCAAGCCAGTAGAAACTATTGCAAAAATCGCTGCGTATGGGGCTCGAGTTGGTATTGCATTGAAGCCTGGTACGCCATTTCACCTTATAGCGCCTTTCATGAGCGACATCGATATGGTTTTAATAATGACCGTTGAACCTGGTTTTGGTGGACAGAGTTTTATGAGAAATATGATGGCTAAAGTTGAAGAAGCCAGAAAAGAAATCGATACCAATTATTATGGCAAAATTTGGTTGCAAGTAGATGGCGGAATATCTCTAGAGACAATTCAAACTGCTAGCGCTGCAGGCGCGGACACCTTCGTTGCTGGGAGCGCTGTCTTTAAGGCGGATGAACCTGGCGAAATGGTTAATCTTCTCCGAGCTGCCGCCGCCGTTAATTAGTAAGCGCTAGTTAGGTTAAGTAGGTTAAAATTTGGATATGAAAAACTTCGAGGATCTCTGGGCAGAATTAAATGAACTTGCTATCTCCAAGCCCGAAGGTTCTGGGACAGTTAAAGAGCTAGAGGCTGGAATTCATGCTATCGGCAAGAAGATTATCGAAGAAGCTGGGGAAGTTTGGATCGCTGCTGAATATCAGAGTGATGAAGAATTAGCTTTAGAGTTAAGTCAATTGATCTACCATTTACAAGTTCTAATGATTTCGCGTGGAATCAAATTAGAAGATGTATACAAGAATCTATAGTTAGGAAAATTTGTGACTTTAAAGATTGCAGTTCCAAACAAGGGTTCACTTTCTGAAAGTTCAGCCTTGATGCTCAAAGAAGCGGGCTATCGCCAACGCACAGACCTGCGGGACTTAGTTTTCATCGATCCCGAGAATGATGTTGAGTTCTACTATTTAAGGCCAAGAGATATTGCGGTTTATGTTGGCAGTGGCGAGCTCGAGGCAGGAATCACCGGCAGAGACTTACTTATGGATTCGCGAGCCGATGCTGCGGAAATCTTGGCGCTAGATTTTGGCAAAAGTACATTTAGATTTGCTGGACCAACTACGAAAAATTTCAGCGAGAAGGATCTTGCAGGTAAACGAATTGCAACGGCATATCCAGGATTACTTGAAAATTATCTCGAATCTAAGAAGTTAAAAGCTACGATCGTACGTCTAGACGGCGCCGTTGAAAGCTCTATCCGTTTAGGTGTGGCAGATGTAATCGCAGATGTTGTTTCAACTGGTGGAACGCTACGTGCAGCTGGGTTGGCAATATTTGGTGATGTCCTCCTAGAAAGTGAGGCAGTTCTAATCACACGTAATGGATCTGCAAAATCAAGTGTTGTTGAAACTTTAGCGCGCCGACTAAGCGGGGTAGTGATTGCCCGGCAATATGTACTCGTTGACTACGATGTAAAGAGCTCTGATTTAGCTGCTGCTTGTGCCTTAACACCAGGAATTGAATCTCCAACGATTTCGCCGTTACAAAAATCTGAATGGAACGCAGTGCGCGCTATGGTTAAACGTTCAGAGACCAATCGAATAATGGATGAACTTTGGGCCGTTGGTGCAAGGGGAATTTTAGTTACTGATATTCACGCCTGCCGATTGTAAAATTACTTTTCGCGATCCGCGCTTTCAATCTCTTCTCGCGTAATTCCCATTAAATAAAGAACTGAATCTAAATATGGAGAATTTATAGAACTGGCGGCTGCCGCGCGAACAGCAGGTTTGGCATTAAAGGCGATTCCTAGACCTGCGATTTCAAGCATTCCAAGATCATTTGCGCCATCGCCGATTGCAATGGTTTGAGCCAAGGAAACTCCTTCAGAGTTAGCGAACTCTCTTAGCGCCTCCGCCTTAGCCTCACGATCGATAACTGCGCCGGTTATTTTTCCACTCAATTTGTCGCCAATAATCTCTAAGTTATTTGCGCGATAGAAATCAATGTTTAGTTCTTTAAGTAGCGGTTCAATTACATTGATAAATCCGCCAGAGACAACGCCTACTTTATGGCCAAGACGATGGAGCGTACGAATTAGCGTTCTCGCCCCAGGAGTCAAAGTAATCTCTCTTTTAACTTCTTCTAGAATTGAAGTTTCTGCGCCTGTAAGTAGCGCAACGCGCGCCGCTAACGAACCAGAGAAATCGAGTTCGCCACGCATTGCAGCTTCTGTAATCTCAGAAACTTGCGCGCCCACGCCATATTTTTCAGCAATTAGATCGATAACTTCTTCTTGGATAAGAGTGGAATCCATATCTAGCAGGACAATTCGCTTGGCACGTCTTGCTAAACCACTCTGCTCAACAGCGATATCCATTCCATTTGCCCGGGCGATCTCTGCGAGTTCGCGTTGAATAATTTTTAGATCACTTTCGCTGGAGAGAAGAGTTACTTCGAATTCAATGGCAGTTAATGGATAGGAAGCTGTCCGATGAATACGATCAATATTTCCACCCTGCTCTGCGATTTTCGCCGCAAGAGCAGCAACGCCAGAGGGGAGAAGCTCCTGAGCTAGGGCCACGATATGCAAATTAGAGCTCTTTGAATCGCTCTTCGGCTCATCAGTGAAATCAATTGCAAGATCTAAACCAAGGCGGTTGGTTGCCTCCATCAAATCTTTCTCTATAGCTGGACCATGTGCGGGGTCTAGAGAAATTAGAGTTGTAAGAATAAGTCTTCCTCTAATTACGACTTGCTCGATATCCAAAATCTTTATAGCGAATGGTTCGAGGGTAGAAAAAAGCGCTTGAGTGACACCCGGTGCGTCGATGCCAGAAATTAGGATCAAGCCGGTGTGATGTACTTTCTCTTGACTCATTGGGTTAGATTAGCGGTTCGCCGCGTTAACTTGCGCCGGTTACGGGTATCTTTACGCCTGTGATTCCAGTTCTGCAAGTAGAAAATGTAACCGTAGTTCGCGACGGTAAAACTATTTTGGGAACTTTGGATTGGCGTGTGAACGAGGGCGAACGTTGGGTTATCTTGGGACCAAATGGCGCTGGAAAATCAACGCTTTTCGCGCTCTGTTCAAGCCAGATACATCCGACTAGTGGAGCTGTTTATATTCTTGGATCACGACTTGGTGCGGTCGATGTCTTTGAATTACGCCCGCGAATTGGGTTTATGGGCTCAACACTTGTTGCACAATTTCCAGAGGATGAGAAAGTCTTAGACGTCGTACTTACTGCTGCCTATGCGATGTTAGGTAGATGGCAAGAGGCATATGAACTTTGGGATGAATCTCGAGCCCAAGCCTTGTTAACAACTTTAGGTGTACGCGAATTAGCTGAACGGAAATTCTTCACTTTAAGTGAGGGCGAGAAAAAGCGAACATTGATCGCAAGGGCGCTTATGGCAGATCCGGAAATTCTTCTTTTAGATGAACCAGCTTCTGGTTTAGATTTGGGCGGCAGAGAAGATTTGTTGCGTCGTTTTGATGCCTTAGCAGCCGATCCTTATTCACCAGCAACTCTTATGATTACGCATCATATTGAAGAAATTCCAGCAGGATCTACCCATGCGCTGCTTTTGAAATCGGGGAAGATTGTTGCCAGTGGTCCGATCGCCGAGGTAATCACATCAGAGAATTTAACCGTTGCTTATGACATGCCAATTCAAGTTGCAAAGCTAAATAATCGTTACTCCGCAAATGCAATAAGTTAATGCTCTACGAATTACTTCCCGAGCAATGGCGGAAGGCCCTACCTGATAGCGAAGCGATCTTGGCGCAGATAAGTATTGCAAGTCCCTTCGTTCCAAATCAAGAGAGCATCTTTCGAGCCTTCAACCTTCCTATTGCGCGGATTAAAGTAGTAATTTTGGGTCAAGATCCATATCCAAACCCCGATCACGCAACGGGTCTATCTTTCAGTGTGCGGCGAGAAACAAGTAAATTGCCACCAACACTTTCCAATATTTTTAAAGAGTTAAGTAGCGATCGCGGGATAACGGCTAGCAGTGGTGATCTAACTGCCTGGCAAGACCAAGGAGTTTTTCTCTTAAATCGCGTTTTAACAACAACGCCTAACGTTAGTCAGGCTCATTCAAATATCGGTTGGCAGGATTTCACATCGCAAGTAATTGAATATTTGGCTAAACGACCAATTGTTTTCATCCTTTGGGGGAAAAGTGCTGGAGAAGTAGCAAATTTAATCCCGCAAAACCAACTGATCCAAGGTGTTCACCCAAGCCCCCTATCCGCTTATAGGGGTTTCTTTGGATCTAAACCATTTACGCGGGCAAATGAAAAACTAAACGCTCTTGGTATTAGCGAGATCGATTGGAGAATTTAGCTACGATATTCATATTCGTCGCAATCGAATTTCCAATAAATATTGCAAACATTGCAGTTCCGATTCCAAGCGAGCCACCCAGCAGTTTGCCAATTACAAGGACAATGATTTCATTGAACATACGGACGCGCGAGATACGAATTCCAGTATGTCTATGAAGTGAAGTCATAAGGCCGTCACGAGGACCTGGGCCCATGCCGCAAGTGATGTATAGGGCCGAACCCATGCCGACTAAACCAATTCCAACTAAGACATATAAAATTTGCACGAATAGAAAATCATGGATTTCTGGAACATGATCTACTCCGATTTGAATGAAGATTGCTATCACGGCGATATTGCACAAGGTTCCAAGCCCCGGTTTTTCACGGAGCGGCCACCAAAGAAGCAAGACGGCAATTGAAATCAGTGCTGTACTCTGCCCGATTGAAAGTTTTGTTTGCAGAGATAAACCTTGCGCAAAGACAACCCAAGGTGAATTACCGATGGTTGATTGAATTAATAGCGACTCACCTAATCCAAATATTGCTAAGCCAAAGAAGAGAACTGCGGCGTTCTTAGGAGTAACTGCCCATCTATTCTTAGCTGTCCAAGAAGTATGAGGAATCGTGCGAGCCGGCTTAAGAAAATGGACGATACTCGTAAGAATTCGCTTGCTATTCACTGTTAGAGTCTACCGATTACACAGGAGGTTTTCGCTGATGTTCAAAGGGCTTGGAACCGTTATTAATGTTTCAGCGATAATTTTAGGCTCTGGATTAGGAATTATCGCGGGTTCGAGATTCAAAGAGGAAACCCGAAATCTCATAACCACAGCGCTTGGATTTGTAACACTAATTGCGGCAGCGGATGCGATTCGACAACTCTGGAATCACAATTTGGTGAATGCACTGCCTAAAGGTTGGACTATTTTGACGTTGTTAGCTGCACTTTTACTTGGCGCACTAATTGGAAGCGCGTTGAAAATTGAAAATCGTTTAGAGGTTCTGGGTATTAAATTAAAAGCGAAGTTGGATCCAAATGGCTCAACGCCATTTGTTGATGGATTTGTTTCGGCATCACTTTTATTCGTGATTGGTCCCATGGCGATTCTTGGATCAGTAAGCGATGGCATGGGTGCGGGAATCGATCAACTTGTTTTGAAGAGCATTCTCGATGGTGTTACTTCAATTGCTTTCGCCGCAACTTTAGGCTGGGGCGTTGCAGTTTCTGCGCTTCCTGTTGGAATTTATCAATTTGCATGGACCGGTGTGGGATTAATTCTCGGTTCAGTACTTCCCGAGTATCAAGTTTTAGCCATGACGGCTACAGGCGGCATTTTGTTGTTAGGTATTTCATTTAAATTGCTTAAAATAAAAGAAGTGCCGGTTGGAAATCTACTCCCGGCACTCTTTTTGGCTCCAATAATTGCGGGGCTTTTACATTCTTTTGCTTAAAACTTTTTTGCATCAATCACGAAGCGATATTTAACATCACTCTTTACGGTTCGCTCGTATGCTTCGTTTATATAACCTGGTTCGATAACTTCCACTTCGCTGACAATATTGTGCTCACCACAGAAATTAAGCATCTCTTGCGTCTGCGCAATTCCACCAATCATTGAACCCGCTAGCGAACGACGTTGCGCTAAAAGCGTAGGAGTACTTATCTCGTATGGTTTTCCGGGAAGTCCGATTAATACGAGAGTTCCATCAAGCTTGAGTCGCTCAAGAAATGGCGTTAAATCCATATCAGCCGAAACAGTATTTAGAATAAGATCGAAATCTTTAGGCATGGCGTTCAAGGTGGCTGGATCCTTTGTTACTACGAAATCGTGAGCTCCCATCTGTTTCGCATCAATCTCCTTAGAAGGTGAATGAGAGAAGACCGTTGTGTGTGCGCCAAGTGCGACAGAGAACTTAAGCCCCATATGTCCAAGGCCGCCAAGTCCTATGATGCCAACTTTCTTACCTTTTGCTGCGCCCCAATTCTTAAGTGGCGAATACAGTGTGATTCCGGCGCAAAGTAATGGCGCGACACCGGCCATATCTAAGTTCGCTGGAATCGTAACTGCATAATCTTGATCAACTACGAATGTGTCGGAGTAACCACCTTGGGCAACAGTTTTTCCATCGCGTTCATAACCGTTATATGTGCCGGTCATTCCTTCAACGCAATATTGTTCAAGTCCGGCCTTGCACGATTCACATTTACGACAAGAATCGATAAAGACTCCGACGCCAATCCGATCGCCAACTTTAAATTTAGTTACAGATGAGCCGATCTCGGTAACAACACCGGCGATTTCGTGGCCTGGGACCATCGGGAATATTGCAGGACCCCATTCCTCACGGGCTTGGTGGATATCGGAATGGCAAATTCCCGCATATTCGATTTGAAGTGCAACGTCACCGGCACGCAGGTCGCGTCGTGAGAATTGAAAAGGGACTAACGGCTTTGAAGCTTCTAGAACTGCATAACCTTTTGATTGCATTTTTCTCCCATTTTTAGAGATCGTTTGCGACTGAACTTACTTGTGTCCGGGAAGGGAGTTGAACCCTCAATCCCTTGCGGGAACTAACACCTCAAGCTAGCGCGTCTGCCAATTCCGCCACCCGGACCAGTGTAAAACTATGGCGCAACGATACCAATCACACGAGCATCATCACAATTGAGGCAAGATAGGACAATGCCCAACACTTCAAGCCCGATAAACCTTCAAATATTGGAAGAGGAATGCATCTCAATCTGTCAAGAGATGATCCGTATTCCCAGTGTCAATTTTGGTGAGGGCGTTGGCGATGAGCGAGCGATGGCAGATTATGTTGCAGCCAAACTTGCCGAAGTTGGTGTTGCTAGTGAATTAATTGTTACCGGCGAGAACCGAGTTAATGTTGTTGCGAAAATTCCTGGTAGAGATTCAAGTAGACCAGGTTTAGTTGTCCATGGACATCTAGATGTGGTTCCTGTAAATGCAGATGATTGGTCGGTAGACCCATTCGCTGGAATTATTAAAGATGGATATCTCTGGGGCCGCGGCGCTGTAGATATGAAGGATATGGATGCCATGATTCTCGCAACAGTGCGGGCTTGGCAACGTGCAAATTATCAACCGCCAAGAAATATATTGATTGTCTTCTTCGCTGATGAAGAAGCTGGCAGTGAATATGGTTCACGTTATTTAGTTAAAAACCGCGCTGAGTTATTCGAAGGATATTCCGAAGCTATCTCGGAGGTAGGCGGCTTCTCAGTCACAATAACTGGGGGACACCGTCTCTATTTTATAGAAGCGGCACAAAAGGGAATCAATTGGTTACAGCTAAAAGCGACAGGAGATGCTGGACATGGTTCCTTCATCAATCCAAAGAACGCGATCACCAAATTGTCCGCGGCCATTGCAAGGATAGGCGCACATGAATGGCCACAAGTTGAAACAAAAACTGGTTCAAAATTCTGGTCAAAAATTGCGGAGCTAACTGGTGAAAAATATGACCCTTCAAATGTGCGACCTCTGCTCAAACATATAGGTGGGGCTGCAAGAATGCTTGGTGCCACTATTCAAAATACTGCAAACCCAACAATGCTTACAGCAGGGTATAAGGCGAATGTGATTCCACAGCACGCAACTGCAGTAGTTGATGGCCGATTCTTACCCGGGTTCGAAAAAGATTTAATCGATACCGTAGCAAAATTAGCTGGCGAAGAGATTGAAATAGAAGTTTTAGTTCGAGATAAAGCATTGGAAGTTGATTTTGAAGGGAATTTAGTTGAGGCAATGAAAGCTGCGATTGCTAAATTTGATCCTGAGGGAATACCAGTTCCATATTTAATGAGCGGTGGTACTGATAATAAAGCGCTATCTGATTTGGGAATTATTGGATATGGATTTAGCCCAGTTAAATTGCCACCTGATCTAGATTTCTTTGCGCTCTTTCACGGCGTAGATGAACGAATTCCAATCGAGGGTTTAAAGTTCGGCGTAAAAGTTCTTAATGAATTTCTACAAAACAGCTAATTAAATATCGGCAGAGATTTCATCTAGAGCTGCACGAACTTGATCAGGAAGAACTATTTCTTCAACCGTTAAAATCCCGCGCAATTGCGCGGCTGTACGAGCTCCGACTATGGCACTGGTGACGCCAAATCCTTCACGAACCCAAGAGAGTGCAACTTCTAGTGGTGAGTAACCAAGACCCTCGCTTGCAACACATACCGCGTCAACTATTTTACGAGAGCGCTCATCTAAATATGGCGCGATAAAACCACTGAAGTGCGGACTTGCGCCTCTGGAGTCTGATGGTGAACCACCGCGATATTTTCCAGTTAGAACTCCGCGTCCGATTGGCGACCAAGCTAATACGCCGATATTCATTTCGATTGCGGCTGGAATAATTTCGGTTTCTATTCCACGATTCAAAAGTGAATATTCAACTTGACTAGAAATAATTGGAGCCTTACCAAATAATGGATTTTGTATCGTTGCTGCTCTGGCTAATTGCCAACCTGCAAAATTTGAGACACCCACATAGCGAACTCGACCAGAAGACACTGCTTGATCTATCGCTGAGAGAGTTTCTTCCAATGGAACCATTGGATCCCAAGTATGGATCTGCCAGAGATCTATATATTCAACACCTAACCTTGAAAGGGATTTATCTAGATCACTCAAGAGATTGGTCCGAGAATTATTGACGCTACGTTCGCCCGCCGAAAAAGAGATACCAGCCTTTGTCGCAATGATTATTTCGTCCCGCTTAGCTAGAGAGCCAATAAAGCCACCAATTACGCGTTCGCTATCACCATCGCCGTACATGGCTGCGGTATCTATTAAATTTCCACCTGCGTCTATAAAGGTTTTCAATTGATCCGCAGCTTCATGTTCATCAGTGTCGCGGCCCCAAGTCATAGTTCCCAAGCCGAGTCTTGATACTCGCAGGCCTGAATTACCGAGGATTCGTTTTTCCATGTCGCCACCCTAGCAAGAGGCTCTGCGATTAATCGGTAACCTTGCCCCTATGCGCCCCCATAAACCAGCTGTTATTTATCTGGTACGACATGGCCATTCCAGCGCAAATGCTAAATCGATTCTTGCCGGTCGGGATTTTAAAGTTTCACTGTCCTCCCAAGGTGTAAATCAGGCCGAATCACTTGCTACCGAACTTGCTGAGAAGCAATTTTCTGCGCTTTATAGCAGTCCATTGCCTAGATGTTTAGAAACGCTAGCGCCACTGCGCGCGATTCAAAGGAAGTTGCCGATACAGATACTCGAAGGTGTAATCGAGATGGAATACGGTGATTGGTCTGGAAAGAAATTAGCAACTTTGGCTCGCAATAAACTCTGGAGAAATATCCAAGAACGGCCTAGTTTAGTCCGCTTTCCAAATGGTGAAAGTTTCGTCGAGATGCAGAATCGCGCGTTAGAAAGTGTTCGCTCCGTTGCTAAACCTGGCAAAACGATTTTGATTTGTTCGCACGGTGATGTTATCAAGGCAATTGTTGCGGGATTTCTCGGCTTACATTTGGATGGTTTCCAAAAGCTTGCAATTGATCCGGCATCAATTTCCGTTATTGAAATTCACGGCGATAGCGCTTACGTAAAGTTAATTAATGGCACATCGCATTTAAAAATTAAGGATTTACCTAAGACCAAGAGCCGCAGATTAAGCCTAGGTGGCGGGGATGGGTCGGAGAGCAAATGAGTAACCGCGCAATTTTCAGCCATGAAGAGGCCACACGTTTTGTTGTTGGCACTGTAGGCATGCCTGGAGAACGCTCTTTCTATATTCAAGCCACTTCAGCGAATGGAACTACAACTGTTTCTGTTGAAAAATCACAGGTGGCTGCGCTCTCTGAGAGGTTGCATGAATTGATCACTGAAGTGCGCAGAAGTAAATTGGCTAGTTTGGATGAACTTGGTTTGGCGGCCGTTGTCGATAATGAAGATTTGGAATTTCCGATTGATGAAGAATTCCAGGCGGGTGTAATGGGTATTGCTTGGGATCCGGAGACTCAGAGGGTTAGCGTTGAAATTCAATCTATCGCTGATGGTGAATTCACCGAGTTAATGTCTGATGAAGAGGATCTTGCAGATGTAGAGGATCCACCAGATCTACTGCGCTTAACGATTCGGTTAAATCAAGCGAGAGGTTTCTGTAATCGAGCGCAAGCAATTGTTTCGGCAGGTAGATCTGCCTGCCCATTCTGCGGTCTGCCAGTTGATACAACGGGTCATTTATGTCCGAGGGCAAATGGCTACCGCAGATAGCGTTCTTGAAAATAGCGAACTCGAAGTTATCGGTCGCCTAGTTGATGCATCCAATGCATCGCTCTTATGCCAATTATCTGATGGATCGAAGGCGATCTATAAACCTATAGCGGGGGAGCGGCCACTCTGGGATTTTCCCGATGGCAACCTAGCTTCACGAGAGGTAGCTGCTTATTACATCAGCGAAGTTGGAAAATTTAATCTTGTACCGAAAACAATTCTGCGCGAAGGTCCATTTGGTCTGGGAGCGGTTCAACAATGGATAGAAATCGCTGAAGAGTTAGATGTAGTGGAGTTCGCTCAAGGCAAGAATCCAGAACTTAGGAAGATGGCGCTCTTTGATGTTCTAGTTAATAATTCCGATCGCAAATTTGGACATATCTTGCCCAGCAGCAGCGAAACTATTTATGGATGTGATCATGGTGTCACGTTTCATATCGAGAATAAATTGCGAACTGTTATCTGGCAATTTGCAGGTAGCGAGCTCACGGCCGCTGAAATCTTGCAAATTGAGAACTTACTAACAAACCTTGATGAGAATTACTTACAAAATCTCCTGACGGATCAAGAAATTTGCGCTCTAAAAGATAGGGGTCAAGAACTTTTGCGCAGCAAGAGTTTCCCCTTGCCAAACCCAAATTGGCCGGCTATCCCGTGGCCCCCTTATTAAGAAATACAAGTAGTTCTAACCTAAGATATCCCAGTGAGTAATTGGCCGGCAGTTGTAATCCCAGTAACTGATTTACAGTTGCCAAAATTGCGTATAAAAACAACTCTGGGCGAATTTCAATCTGCCACAGGAGATAATCGTTTTAGCATGTATGTCTGCGGAATTACCCCATACGACGCAACACATCTTGGGCATGCCGCTACCTATTTAACTTTCGATCTAATAAACCGATATCTGCAGTTGTCCGGAGTCGAAGTAACTTTCGTCGAGAACATTACTGATATTGATGACCCACTCTTTGAACGGGCAAAGCGCGATAACCAATCCTGGTCAGAGCTGGGTGACTCACAAGTAGCTCTCTTCGAAAGTGACATGACAGCTCTACGCGTACTCCCGCCCAAGGCTTATGTTTCTGTGACTCAAGCAATGATCTCTATTATTTCGGCAATTGAGAAGTTGGTTGCAACTGGTTACACCTATGAATTAGCGGGAAATGTTTACTTTAGAATCGCGCAATTTTTACCCAATTTAGCGGAATTATCTTTAAGTCAAGAAGAGGCTCTGACAATATTTTCTGAGCGTGGGGGAGATCCAGAGCGTCCCGGCAAAGAGAACGCGCTAGATCCGATTCTCTGGGTTGCAAATAAAGATGGCGAACCAGGATGGAAATCAAAGATGGGTTTCGGTCGTCCAGGTTGGCATATCGAATGCTCGGTTATTGCACTGCAAAATCTTGTAGGCGTGGACTATTTAGTTCATAAACGAGATGTGCAGCATGAAATTGATCTGCAAGGGGGAGGAAGCGATTTAATTTTCCCCCATCATTTTATGACAGCTGCGATAGCGCAGGCGCTAACCGGTAATAATTTTTCGCAAAGTTATATTCACGCTGCCATGGTTGGCCTAGATGGCGAGAAAATGAGTAAAAGCAAAGGCAATTTAGTTCTTGTTTCCAATCTTTTGAAAGCTGGCAGTGATCCAATGGTGATCCGGCATGCTCTACTTAGTGAGAGTTACTCAGTGGATCGCATGTGGCATATGAATACACTCTCCAAGTCTCAGGAACGCGTAACAAAGTTGCGATCAGCTCTAGCAAGAGTTGAAGTTGCACCCACAGATCAAGTAATAATGAGCATTGCTGCAAGCATCGCTAATGATCTAAACACTCCTGCGGCACTTGAAATTCTGGATGATTGGGCATTGCAAACGCAGAACGGCCTATTAGGTGGCAGTGTTGGTGAGATTTCACGATTTATCGATGCAGCTCTGGGCTTAGCTCTCTAAGGTAGCCTTCTCCTAAATGAAAACTCCATCCACTCTGCGCAGCGCTATGTTAGAGCGCGTAATTATCGCGGATGGCGCAATGGGCACGATGTTGCAAGAGGCGAATCCTTCGTTGGAAGATTTCCAAGGCCATGAAGGTTGCAATGAAATTCTCAATGTTTCACAACCTGAATTGGTTAAATCGGTGCATCGTCGCTATCTCGAAGTCGGTGTAGATGCAATTGAAACAAATACCTTCGGTGCGAATTGGGCAAATTTGGCTGAGTACGGAATTGAAGATCGAATTTATGAACTTGCTTTTGCTGGCGGAAAACTGGCAAAGGAGGTGGCATCAGAATTTTCAACTAAAGATAAGCCACGATGGGTTCTTGGTTCACTGGGGCCGGGCACAAAACTTCCAACGCTTGGTCATACCGAATATGTAAAATTGAAAGAGGCTTATTTCACAGCCTCTAAAGGACTTCTAGATAGCGGTGTCGATGCGCTGCTTATCGAAACCACCCAGGATTTATTACAAGCCAAAGCTGCAATAAATGGTGCGCGCGAAGCTATCGATAAATGTGATCGCGATATTATTTTGATTGCCCAAGTAACAGTTGAGGCCACTGGAACAATGCTTCTTGGTTCCGAAATTGGTGCAGCACTCAATGCTTTAGAGCCGCTAGGAATAGATTTAATTGGCCTCAATTGTGCAACTGGACCGGCAGAGATGAGCGAGCATCTTCGCGTACTCTCAAAGAATAGTTCGGTTGCAATTTCGGTTATGCCGAACGCTGGCTTGCCGCAACTTGGCGCCAATGGAGCGACATATCCATTGGGCCCAGATGAACTTGCTAATTATCTTGGAGATTTTGTTGAATCATATGGTCTAACACTTATTGGTGGTTGTTGTGGAACTACACCCGAACATTTGAAGGCCGTTGTAGATAAATTGGACCATCATGCGATTGTTAAAAGGAAGGTTGCAAGAGAAATCGGCGCTTCTTCGTTATATCAATTTGTACCTTTCCGCCAAGATTTAACTTATATGGCAATCGGTGAACGGGCTAACGCAAATGGCTCACGTGCTTTTCGCGACGCTCTTCTCGAGCAGGATTGGCAAAGTTGTATTGAAATTGCGCGAGATCAAATCCGCGACGGTGCACATATGTTGGATCTTTCAGTTGATTATGTTGGACGCGATGGTGTTGCAGATATGCATGAATTAGCCTCCCGTTTAGCAACAAGTTCAACTCTTCCCATAGTGCTCGATTCAACTGAACCTGCAGTTTTAAAAGCTGGACTCGAACATCTAGGTGGGCGCTCAGTAATCAACTCTGTTAACTATGAAGATGGTGATGGTCCCACTTCAAGATTTGCAAAGATTATGCCCCTGGTTAGGGAGCATGGCGCTGCAGTTGTGGCCTTAACTATCGATGAAACAGGACAAGCTCGAACCCAAGAATGGAAAGTCGCAGTTGCAAGTCGCCTTATTGAAGATCTGACAAAGAATTGGGGGATGCAGACAAGTGATATTTTGATTGATTGTTTAACTTTCCCAATTGCAACCGGGCAAGAAGAGACCAGACGAGATGGCATCGAAACCCTCAACGCGATTGCTGAATTGAAGCAAAAATATCCCGATGTGCAAACAACGCTTGGAGTATCCAATGTCTCCTTCGGTTTAAATCCAGCAGCACGCATTGTATTAAATTCAGTATTTCTAGCGGAAGCGGTAAAGGTTGGCCTAGATTCCGCAATTGTTCACCCTTCTAAAATTACGCCGATAGCCCGAATCGAACCAAAACAATTGGAAGTTGCATTAGATCTAATTTATGATCGCCGGACATTTGATGGTGATGCAAACTGCACGTACGATCCACTTTCACTATTTCTTGAACTCTTTGATGGCGTTGAGACTAAATCTTCAAAGGTAACTAGAGCTGCCGAACTTGCAGCGCTGCCACTTATTGAGAGACTCGAACGCAGAATTATTGATGGTGAAAAAGTTGGTCTCGAAGCTGATTTGCAAGAAGCGATGGCAGATGGAATTAAGCCGCTTACGATTATCAACGAGCATCTACTTGCCGGCATGAAGACAGTTGGAGAACTATTTGGAAGCGGCCAGATGCAGTTGCCATTTGTTCTGCAATCCGCCGAGGTAATGAAAACTGCCGTTGCGTTATTGGAACCTCATATGGAGAAGACCGAAGATGCTGGCAAGGGAAAAATCCTGCTTGCAACAGTTAAGGGCGATGTACACGACATCGGCAAGAATCTTGTAGATATCATTCTTGCAAATAATGGCTACACAACAGTAAATATTGGAATTAAGCAGACGGTTAACCAGATAATTGATGCCGCAACTGAATCAAAGGTTGATGTGATTGGGATGTCAGGATTATTGGTCAAATCAACTGTGATTATGAAAGAGAATTTGGAAGAACTTACCTCCCGCGGTTTAGCAGAGGAATGGCCCATTATCTTGGGCGGAGCAGCGCTAACACGTAGCTTTGTAGAACAAGATTTAGCCGGCGCATTTGATGGAACTGTTCGATATGCCAAGGATGCATTTGAAGGTTTAAGTCTGATGGATTCGATGATGGCTATTAAGCGCGGCGATAAATCTGCAACACTTCCGCCCCTTCGCGAGCGGCGAACACCCAACACAAGAGCTAATAGAGAAGTGAATCTAGATACAAAACGTAGTGACGTCGCTAGTGATAACAAAGTTCCAACGCCACCTTTCTACGGTTCTCGTATTGTTAAAGGTATTCCGCTTGCATCATATTTAGGATCACTCGATGAACGAGCACTCTTCGTTGGGCAATGGGGGCTGCAAGGAAAACGCGGAGAATACGAGAAGATGGTTGAAGAAGAGGGCAAACCAAGGCTTCGAACTTTGCTCAATGATGTGCAAGCAAATGGTTGGTTAAACGCTGCAGTCGTTTATGGATATTTCCCTTGCTACAGCGAAGGAAATGATCTAGTTATTCTGCATCACGAGGGCCCCTTGAAGGGGAGCGAACGAACAAGATTTACTTTCCCAAGGCAGAGCCGTGATCAGAGATTGTGTTTAAGTGATTTCTTCCGCGAAAAATCGAGCGGAGTTATTGACACTGTCGCCTTCCATATTGTCACAATGGGCCAGAGCGTAAGTGATGCTACTTCTAAATTATTCGCTGCTAATGAGTACCGAGAATACTTGGAATTGCACGGGCTATCAGTGCAACTTACAGAAGCACTGGCCGAGCATTGGCATAGTCGGATCCGTGAAGAACTAGGTTTTGCAAGTGAAGATGCCACAGGCATTGCAGAAATATTAGATCAGGGTTATCGCGGCTCGCGCTACTCATTTGGCTATCCAGCATGTCCAGATCTTGAACAACAACGACAACTATGTGAATTACTTGAACCAGAACGCATTGGCGTCGAACTTAGCGAAGAGTTCCAATTACATCCTGAACAATCTACATCTGCGATTATTGTGCATCATCCGCAGGCAAAATACTTCAACGCAACATGAGACCTAAAGCGGTATTTTTCGACATGGATGGAACGCTCATCGATTCTGAGCCCCTCTGGTTTGAAAATGAAGTGAAATTAATGGCGCAGTTCGATTATGCGTGGACGCTAGAAGACCAGGCGAATTGCGTTGGTGGTCCGATTCAAAAAACTGGAAATTACATGGCTGCAATCGTTGCGGGTGAAAATCAACCAGAATTCTTTATGGAGTCTCTGATTGCAATGGTTAGTGCAGATTTTGAAGAGCGCTTAACCTTTATGCCTGGCGCCCTCGAATTATTGAAAGAGCTATCTGCACAAGGCGTAAAACTAGCTTTAGTTTCAGCAAGCCCAAGGCAGATGTTGGAAGCAACTTTTCGGGTACTAGGCGGAAATTATTTGGAACTTTTAATTTCAAGTGACGATGTAGTCAATCCAAAACCAAGCCCGGAATGTTATTTAAAAGCCGCTAAGTACTTCAATCTAGATATCGCTGATTGTTTGATTCTTGAGGATTCCGGAACCGGAGTTTTATCAGCACGGGCAAGTGGCGCCAGAGTCGTTGCAATCCCACATTTGGTTAAAATTACGGGGGATAAGCAAGTTGTGGTCGTTGAATCATTAGCAGGAATGAGTGTGGAACAACTCTTTTTGCTCCACTAGGATTTGCAGATGGATTCAATCGATCGAAATTTTAAAGTTGGCGATCGCGTGCAGTTGACCGATGCTAAAGGCAAGATGCACACAATCACATTGCAGTTGAATCAAGAATGGCACACTCATAATGGGTGGCTCGTTCATAATGAAGTAATCGGATTACCCGAAGGTTCGGTAGTTGAAACAACTGGTGGTTTGAAATTTTTGGCATTTAAACCTCTTCTGGCAGATTATGTTCTAGCCATGCCTCGCGGTGCAACAATTGTTTATCCTAAAGATGCGGCGATGATTCTAGGGTTTGCCGATATCGCTCCAGGTTCCCGGGTATTAGAAGCCGGAGTTGGCTCTGGCGCATTATCGATCTCATTGCTTAGGGCTATTGGAGATCATGGAGTTCTAGATTCCTTTGAAAAGCGTGACGAATTTGCAACGATTGCCGAGAAGAATATTAAGAATTATTTCGGTACAAAGCCGGAAAACTGGAGTTTGCAATTAGGTGCGGTGCAAGATTTCGCTCACGACAAGAAATACGATCGCGTTGTTCTCGATATGTTAGCCCCTTGGGAATGCATAAAGATGGCTAGCGAAGTATTAACTCCCGGAGGCGTTTTTATCGCTTATGTAGCAACGACAACGCAACTTTCGCAAACAGCTGAAGCTATAAAGGCTTCGGCAGCATTTACCGAACCGGAAAGTACTGAAACAATTGTTCGCGGGTGGCATCACGAAGGTTTAGCGGTGCGGCCACAACATCGCATGATTGGACACACAGCTTTTCTAATCATGGCAAGAAGACTTGCACCAGGAACAGTTGCACCATCGCGGCGCAGAAGACCTTCTAAAGGTTCTTACGGAACAAATGAAAGTGAAAGTTAAGAGTTCTTAATTAACATTCACAACATCAACAACAAATGCAAGCGTTTCATTCGGGCCAATTGGACCTGAACCAGAAGCGCCGTATGCCAGATCTGGTGGGATAACTAATAGCCGGCGTCCGCCAACCTTCATTCCAGGCATTCCTTGCTGCCAACCTTGGATGACTCCACTCAAAGGAAATATTGCTGGTTGTCCTGTCCAAGAAGATTGAATTACTTTTCCAGTAGCCCAGGAGATTAAAACGTAGTGGACTGTGAGAGTAGATGTAGCCACTACTTCTGTTCCAGTACCCACAATTATGTCTTTTGAAATCAAAGTTGTTGGTGCGCTTCCTACTGGTTGACCAATTGTTGGCTCGGCTCCAGCATTAGCTGTAACTGCGAGATACTCGCGTTCTGTGCTTGCCATAGTTTTCTCCTTATTAGCGCTACCAGTTCCGCCATCTAACGTGCACGAAGTGAGAATTGCAGTCATAGAGAGAGCTCCTACTAATAAGAATTTCTTCGAATTCTTTAGAGTTGAAGTGTTGATGCGAGCCATGATTCTCCAATTTCTCAGTTTTGAATATCTTTTCTAATGCACATAGGTTACCAAACCGCTAAGGTTTTCTTGTGTCAGATGCCAAAACCGAGCGCCTAATTAATCTCACACTAGCCCTGCTCGCAACCAAACGTTATCTGAAGAAATCTGAAATTTTGAGCAATGTTTTTGGCTATGAAGGCTCACAAGAGGCCAAAGAACGGATGTTCGAACGCGACAAGGATGATCTACGTTCTCTTGGAATAGAAATTGAAGTGGGTGACCTAGATATCTTTTTTGAAGATGAACCCGGCTATCGCATTCCGCAGAAATCTTATGAACTATCTGTACCTCAACTTACCGGTCGCGAACTGGCGCTACTTTCCATAGCCTCGAAGCATTGGAATGATTCAATTCTGGCACCAAGCGCTCAATCAGGTATTCGCAAACTGCAATCACTCGGTATTCCGGCGGAGGTTGATTTCGACTTCCGCATGAAATATCGTTTTGAAAATCCAACTGCGCTACTTGATGACATCACTCGTGCGATTAACCAGAAATCAAAGATTACTTTCTCTTATGATTCTAAGAAGTTGCAAGTCAGGCATGTCGAGGCTTATCGAGTTCTCTTCTGGAATGGATTTTGGTATCTAATCGGCATGGATTTAGACCGGCAAGATATAAGGATATTTAAGATATCTCGGATAGTTTCGACGATCACTCTTGCCAAGAAGAAAAATGATTACCAGGTTCCGGAAAATTTCGATTCGAAGAGCTTTTTGCCGAAGAGCAATCCAAATATTTTGACACGAGCCAGGATAGATATTCGCAAAGACACGGCTCTGATATTGCGCAATCGTGGAACCTTAATACAACAGGGAGTTGAATATGACACCTTCGAGATTAGCTATGAAAATCAATTAGCATTTCTGCGCGAGCTAATCTGGTATGAAACTAATGTGAAGGTCATCGAACCGCTTGACTTGAGAGATGCATTAGTAGAACTTCTATCAGGGTCTATCCGATGAGCGAGACTGCCCTTGATAGAACTGCGCGTGCCTTAGATTTAGTCCCGTATCTTCTAGAGCACCAAGGTATTTCAACGCGCGAATTAGCTGATGTTTTTGGAGTCTCCGAGAAACAGATCAATGAGGATTTGGTTCTAATTCATATGTGCGGATTGCCTGGATATACACCACTCGAACTTATAGACATGTATTACGAAGATGGGTATGTCACGGTCTCGGATCCACAAAGCTTGAACAAACCTCGCAAAATGAACCGCAGCGAGATGACCTCACTTCTGGTCTCTCTTGATCTCATGGCGACTCTTAGATCTGATGAGATTGCTAGCGAGATCGCAATCCTGCAAGAAAAACTTCGGACGAGTTTGCAGGTCGAGAATCCAATTGTTGTAATCCAAGATGCAAGTGCATCGCCATTCTTGAAGAATTTAGAGGATGCAATCTCTAAATCAGCCCCAGTTAGGATTATCTATCTAAGTGGAAGCAAAGATGAACGCACTGAACGGATAATCCTGCCTCTTGAGCTCTATATCGATAATAAAGCAACTTATCTGAGTGCCTGGTGTCAAAAATCTAATGCTGATAGAACTTTTAGATTAGATCGAATCATTAGCTGTGAAACGGTCGACCTCCAAAACTTTACTAGCACAATAAAGTCTTCACAGAACTCCTTCGAGACTGGACAAATAATTATTGAAATTGATAGCGCAGCACGTAATTTCATCGAGGATAACCGCGCAATTATTGCGAAGATTCGAGAACGAGTTGGAGATCAACCGTTAATCGTTGAATTGAGCGCAATAGATTCCAGATGGTTGATTCATACTGTTTTGGGTTACGGGGGTCTAATTAAAGTATTAGAGCCTGCGCAGATCGGTGAAGAGATTGCCGATAAGGCGGCAGCTATATGTGCCAGTTATCAGCCCAAATAACGCAATTCTCGGCCAATCAACGGGTTTGTGCGCTCATTTGGAACTAGTATTTAGCCCTAAGGTTCAAGAGCCAAGAAAAGATCTAGCGGAAGTGGAGAAGATAAATGTTACGCGGACTCGAAGGTTGGCATTTTGTCGTCATTGCAATTGTTTTTGTTCTTTTATTCGGTGCTAAGAAGCTACCTGATTCAGCTAAGTCGATAGCTAAATCTCTCAAGATATTTAAGAGCGAGATGAAGGATGGCGATGACAAGAACAAAAAAGATGAAAAAGGCGACACGACTAAGTCTGACTCATAATCTCTAAAGATTTAGAAGGTTAATTAATGAAGGAGAACCCGGCGAAAGCGATGCCGTTGGTCTCGCATTTTATTGAATTGCGCAAGAGATTATTCAAATCCGCTATAGCCATCGCTATTGCTAGCTTTATAGGTTGGTTCCTTTACGAAGTTATAATTAATAAATTGGCTTCACCGATATGCGATTTGAAAGCAGCTACGGAATCCGGTGCTAGTGATTGCGGGATTCTTTATATCAATGGTGTTCTTGGGCCGATAGATCTCAAATTCAAAATCTCCATTCTTTTGGGAGTCCTAATTGCCGCTCCTATCTGGCTCTACCAACTTTGGGCATTTATTGCGCCTGGCTTGCATAAGAAAGAGCGCCGAAACTCGATTCTCTTCGTTATATTCGCAGTTCCATTCTTTGCGATTGGGGTTTATGCAGGTTACTTAGTATTACCGATTGCAGTTGATGTGTTACTGAGTTTTACACCTAACTCGCTCTCAAACTTGGTTAAATTTGATGACTACCTCGGTTTTGTCACTCAGTTGATTTTGGTTTTTGGAATAGCTTTCGAATTGCCAGTTTTTCTGGTCGCTCTGAATTTAGCTGGAATCTTAAGTGGAAGTTCCATTCTAAAACCTTGGCGTTATTCAATATTTGCAATCACGCTATTTTCCGCGATATTCACTCCCACGGGTGATCCAATCACGATGTTTTTCTTGGCTGTTCCGCTGATACTTCTCTATCTTGCTGCTGGGGGAATCTCCCTTCTAGTTGATCGCAAACGACAAAAACGAAGCGCAAGAGAAAATGGATAGGCAAGTTCTTGTATTTATAAACCCAATTTCAGGTAAGGGCAGAGCAAGAACATTAGCTTCGGACATACTTCAATACGCAAAAACTATAGGCGTTGGATGCGTCGTGGTTGAACCAGAGAATGCGGATTTAGTTCTGCCTGATTTAGCAAAGGCCTTGCTGGTAAATAGATTTGATGCCTTAATCGCAATCGGCGGAGATGGGTTAGTGCATCAAGCGATTCAAATCATTGCCGCTAGCCATACGCCAATTTATGTTGTTCCAGCCGGGACGGGGAACGATTTTGCGCGCAGTAATAAACTTTTAGAAACTAATCCATCGGAAATTTTCAACACTATCTACGGCAGGAGCCCTGCAACAATCGATGTCGGGCAAATTAGCCATGCCAATGGCACAAGGATGTTCGCGCAAATTTTGAGCACTGGATTTGACGCGCAAGTTAATGAGCGTGCAAACCGTAATGAAATAGTTGCGGGCAAGATGAAATACAACTTTGCAACAGCTGCAGTTCTACCCAAATTTAAAGCCATTAACTATGAGTTAGAAATAGATGGTGTTCTACGAAAATTGCCAGCGATGCTTGTGGCCATCGCTAATGGAGCAACTTATGGCGGCGGTATGCAACTGTGTCCTATGGCCAATAGACATGACGGCTTATTAGACGTAATGATTTTGCATCCAGTCAGTAAATTAGAATTGATAAAGGTTTTTCCTAAGGTATATAGCGGAAGACACGTAACGCATCCTGCTGTCGAGTTTATTCAGGCAAGAAAGATCAAAGTTGCAGCAAAAACTGTTGCCTATGCAGATGGCGAACGGATCGGGGAGCTACCCATCACTGTAGAGATCGCGCCACAATCCTTGCTTACCTGGGTTTCTGAAGGATGACAACGCCATCAGAACGTCTTACACAAGCCAAGGCACGTGGGGCACACAAACTTACAAATACATTCGTAGAGCGCTATCCGTTTAGCATGGATGCTTTTCAGGTTGAAGGTTGTCACGCGCTGGAGAATGGAAAATCAGTCCTTGTCGCGGCTCCTACAGGTGCTGGTAAAACAATTGTTGGCGAATTCGCTGCATATTTGGCCTTCAACTCGGGCAAGAAATGTTTCTATACAACTCCAATTAAGGCTCTTTCAAATCAGAAGTACCAAGATCTATGCGCGATGTTTGGTGATGCGAATGTTGGCCTTTTAACTGGCGACACGAGCATAAATTCTGAAGCGCCGATAGTAATTATGACTACCGAGGTGCTGCGCAACATGATTTATTCATCTTCGAAAACTTTGACCGATCTCAGATACGTCGTCATGGATGAAGTGCACTATTTGGCGGATCGTTTTCGCGGCGCTGTTTGGGAAGAAATTCTGATTCACCTGCCCGAAAGTATCCAAGTGGCTGCTTTATCTGCGACCGTATCAAACGCCGAAGAATTTGGTGAGTGGTTGCAAACAGTACGGGGCGAGATGAAAGTTATAGTTAGTGAAATAAGGCCGGTCCCGTTGTATCAACACGTCCTCTTCGGCAATCGTTTATTGGATCTTTTCTCCACAAATACCAGAGTCAATCCGGAAATTCTACGTTTAGAGAAAGAATCGCTGCGTAGCGTACGAACCAAATACGGTGGGGCAAAAGGTAAAACTAATTGGAGAGATGCCTCGCAAATTACACCAACGATAAAAGCGCTGGGCCGAGCCGAGGTTATTGAGAAACTTGATCGGGAAGGTTTATTGCCGGCAATCACATTTATCTTTTCAAGAGCACAATGCGATAGTGCAGTTCGTCAATGCCTCGCTGCGGGTTTACGTTTAACAAATGCCGAGGAGAGATCGGAAATTCGTCAAGTAATATCCGAGAAAACTAAAACGCTACCGGAAGATGACCTAATTGTTTTAGGTTTTCACGAATGGGTAGATTCATTGGAACGAGGAGTTGCCTCGCATCATGCAGGTCTGCTTCCTGCCTTCAAAGAGTGCGTTGAAGAGTTATTTCAACGTGGCTTGATTAAGGCCGTTTTTGCTACAGAAACTTTGGCCCTTGGCATAAATATGCCGGCACGAACTGTCGTTTTAGAGAAATTAACAAAATGGAATGGTGAGTCACATGTTTCAGTTACGCCGGGGGAGTACACACAACTAACTGGACGAGCTGGACGTAGAGGAATAGATATCGAGGGCAATGCCGTAATTTTGTGGAATAAGGATATTGATAGCGCATCTGCTGCAGGATTAGCTTCTACTCGTACCTATCCTTTGAAAAGTTCTTTCAAGCCGACCTACAACATGACCATTAATCTAATCTCGCAGTTCGGTGCAGTACGAGCGCGAACATCTCTTGAATCTTCATTTGCCCAATTCCAAGCAGATAAAGCTGTTGTCGGACTTGCCCGCCAAATAAAGCGAAATGGCGAGGCAATCCTGGAGCTAGAAAGCGAGATTGATTGCCATTTGGGAGATTTTGTTGAGTATGCGCAAATTAGATTTGAAATAAAAGAGTTAGAGAAAGGGCTCTCTACAAAGAAGCGAAAAGCTAGAGAATTTGAGGAAGAGAAGATTTCCGAAGCGCGCAAGTCCCTGCGAAATCATCCCTGTCATGGATGTAGTGATCGGGAGACCCACGCGCGAATTGCAGAGCGCGCTGATCGATTGCGTCGAGAGAACGAGGGACTTAGCACTCGTGTTGCAAATAGAACGCATGTAATTGCTCGTAGATTTGATCTCATTAAAATCATGCTGGAGAAATTTGGCTATTTAACTAATGATGCAATTACTCCGAATGGCAAATTGCTCTCGAAAATTTATGGCGAAACTGATTTGTTAATCGCAGAAATGATTCGAGGAGAGGCGTTTGATCAATTAACAGCCGCGGAATTAGTTTCTATAGTTTCAGTGTTTGTTCATGAAAGTCGCAAAGAGAGTGCACCAAAATTGCCACGCGGAAATGTAGAAGATGTTCTTGGTGTACTGATTAAGACTTGGGTTACCATAAATGATTTGGAGACAGAACTTGGTTTGGAGCCAATTCGAGAGCCAGATGCTGGATTCTGCTGGGCGAGTTTTAGATGGGCAAGTGGTCATTCGTTAACTTCAATTTTGCGCGGTACTGAGCTAACAGTTGGCGATTTCGTGCGTTCTATGAAACAAATAATTGATCTACTTAGACAGATTGCTATTGCATCACCGCACCTAGCGCCATTGGTATCAGATGCGCTTGGTCGTATTGATCGCGGTGTAATCGCTTATGCGGGAGCTGTCGTATGACCTTAATGCTGTTAGACAGCGCATCTCTCTGGTATCGCGCATATTTTGGAATGCCCGACACTCTAGTTTCGCCAAGTGGTGAACCAGTAAATGCTATTCGCGGATATCTGGATATGACTGCTCGCTTGATATCTATCTATAAACCAAAACGTTTAGTCGCTTGTATCGAAGGTGATTGGCGACCAAGTTGGAGAGTAGAACTCTTTCCAGAATATAAGGCTAATCGCTTAGATGTTGAGGGCGAAGAGGAAGAACCAGACACACTAGGACCACAGATACCAATACTCCTTGATCTACTAGAAGCTTTTGGTATTCCGCTAGTTGGCGTCGATGATTTCGAAGCTGATGATGTTATGGCTTCATTTGCAGTCAGAGAAGAGGGCCCAATAAAGATAGTTACCGGGGATCGGGATCTATTTCAGCTCGTAGATGACAAACGCAAAGTATCTGTCGTTTATTTAGCTAAAGGTATTTCAAACCATGATCATGTAGACCTTAAGTGGATTGCCGATAAATATGACATTCCGGGGGAGAGGTACGCATTGTTTGCGATGATTCGTGGAGATGCATCAGATGGATTACCTGGAATTCGCGGAATTGGCGAGAAAGGTGCTGCGGTAATTGCTAAACAATTTACAACGCTAGAGGAAGTCATGATTGCAGCCAGAAAAGATGATGAGAGATTAACACCGAACGCCCGAAAGAAACTTATCGAATCTAGCGAATATGCAAAGATTGCGCCGAAATTAGTACATTGCGCCCTCGATGTTCCATTGCCAAATCTTGATTTACAGATGCCTAAGAAACCAGTTAGCCTCGATGAAATTTATCAGTATCAGAGAGATTACGGCCTTGGAGCAAGTGTTGATCGCCTTATCTCTGCGCTCAACTGGTAAACATTATGTCAAGTAAAGTTTTAATCATCATTCCGACCTATAATGAGGCTGCAAATATTTGTCGACAACTAACTGAATTGAATTTGGTTCGCCTCCAAATAGCGGAAAATTATGCAATAACGTTTCTACATATCGACGATAGTTCACCAGATGGAACAGCAAAACTTGCAAGCGAGATGGAACTTCCAAACTTTACGCAGATAATTAATGCAAGGAAAGTTGGTTTGGGACCGGCATATTTAAGAGGTTTTGCTTGGGGCGTTGCACATGATTTCGATCTTTTTATTGAAATTGATGCAGATGGAAGTCATTTAGCCTCGCAATTGCCAGCGCTGTTAACTCAAGGTTTGAGCCATGATTTAGTTATTGGTGCCAGATGGATCCCGGGCGGAAAAATCGAAAATTGGCCCTGGTATCGCAGAGTAATTTCAAAATTGGGAACTGCTTATGCCTCAAAGGCCTTGGGATTGCCATATCAAGATTTAACCAGCGGATATCGAGTCTTAAGTAGGAATCTAATCCAATCGTTAGATCTCGAAACAATTTCTACAAAAGGTTACGGTTTTCAAATTGAAATAGCTTTCCAGGCGCACCTAAATGGATTCTCAATTATCGAGGTTCCTATTACATTCATCGAGCGCAGTGCTGGTCAGTCGAAAATGAGCTTTGGGATAGTTCTGGAAGCCTTTAAATTCATAACTAAGCGTGGATTTCAACGTTCCCTTAAAGGGATATATCGCCGATAATCTACATTATGTCAGTATAAGGATTACGCAGGGCTAATTAATGGCCAACTCACTTATCGGTAGACATGAGCAAACCAAGTTCCTATCCCCGTAAACACCGTCTATGCGTCCGACTGTGGGCCAATATTTGCCGCTTGCACCAAGCTCTGAGCTATATCCACCTGGGTATGCGGCAACTTCGCGAGAATATTTTCGATCCCAATCTTTACGCAACAAATCTGCGCTCGTATGTGGGGCAAAACGCAGTGGCGACTCTTCTATCGAAATCTCCCCCTTTTCGATATCTGAAATCTCAGCTCGAATCAGAACCATTGCATTTATAAATCTATCTAATTCACGCAAATCCTCAGATTCAGTTGGTTCAATCATCAAAGTTCCGGCGACGGGAAAACTGACTGTCGGCGCATGAAATCCATGATCCATCAAACGTTTTGCTACATCATCAACTGTGACACCTGTCGTTTTAGTTAAATCACGCAAATCAATGATGCATTCGTGCGCAATGTATCCATTTGCGCCGCGATAAAGAACTGGGAAATGTGGGTTTAGTTTAAGGGCGAGATAATTTGCCGACAAGATTGCAATCTCAGTTGCCTTTGTTAAACCTTCTCCCCCCATCATTCGAATATAACTCCAAGAAATTGGCAAAATGCTTGCAGAACCAAATGGCGCTGAACTTACAGGCCCAGGTCCAGTGCTTGGCCCACACAATTTATCCATTGGATGATTTGGCAGGAATGGTGCCAAATGCGCTTTAGAAATTACAGGTCCCACACCAGGACCGCCACCACCATGTGGAATACAGAAGGTTTTATGTAAATTCAAATGCGAAACATCGGCACCAAATTTTCCAGGCTTTGCCAACCCGACAAGCGCATTCAAATTCGCGCCATCTACATAAACCTGTCCCCCGGCGTCATGAATCAAGCCACAAATTTCGGTGATTGCTTCTTCGAAAACGCCATGAGTAGAAGGATAAGTAACCATTAACGCTGCCAAATTATCGCGATACTGCGCGATCTTCTCCTTCAAATCTGAAATGCTCACATTGCCTAAATCATCACACGCAACTACTACAACCGACATTCCCGCCATCACTGCACTTGCAGCGTTTGTGCCATGTGCGCTTGATGGAATCAGACAAATATTACGGCTCTCCTGACCCAACGAATCCAGGTAATTTCTAATAGCTAGTAACCCAGCGAACTCTCCTTGCGATCCAGCATTGGGTTGCAATGAAACTGCATCGTATCCAGTTATTTCGATGAGCCATTGTGAAAGCTGCGCGATCAATTTACGAATTCCCGCGCTCTGTTCTGCTGGTGCAAATGGGTGCAAGTCTGAGAATTCGCGCCAAGTAACTGGAATCATTTCTGTAGTTGCGTTTAATTTCATCGTGCAAGATCCCAATGGAATCATTGAGCGGTCTAAAGCTAAATCGCGGTCGGCCAGATTGCGAAGGTAGCGCAACATAGAAGTTTCCGAATGATAAGTATTAAATAGGGGGTGCGCTAAATATTGCGACACTCGAGCAAAATCTTCTGTTAATTTCGCAGCCGCTTTGCCTTGATATTCCGCTGAAAATACCGCAGTAATAATCTGTAAATCTTTCTCCGTAATAGTTTCGTCAATAGTTATACCGATTGTTTTAGCATCTTTGATACGAATATTGAATCCCGCATTTAACATCTTCTGGGCCATATCAGAAGCGTTTACATCATTTACCAAGAAAGTATCAAAAATTACACCTTGCGAAACGTTCAACCCTTTAACGCGAAGTGATTCACGTAGTGATTGCGCACTTGATGTAATGCGCATTGCGATTTGCTCTAAACCCTTTGGGCCATGCCACATGGCATAGAACGCTGACATCACAGCTAACAGAACCTGCGCTGTACATATATTTGAAGTCGCTTTGTCTCTTCTGATGTGCTGTTCACGAGTTTGGAGCGCTAGACGAAGCGCCGGATTCTCGTGCGTGTCCAAACTTTGTCCGACCAACCTTCCTGGAAGCGAACGTTCAAGACCCGTGCGCACGGCCATGAAGCCAGCATGCGGTCCCCCAAATCCCATTGGTACGCCGAAACGTTGCGCAGATCCCACAGCAATATCAGCGCCGATTTCTGCAGCACTTTTAAATACCGTTAGGGCAAGAAGATCACAAGCAACCACAGCCAGTGCTGAAGATGCATGCAGTAATTCAATCAGCGGCGCTAGATTATTCACTTCGCCATCACTAGTAATTTGTGCAAGAACAGCACCGAATATTGGTTTTGTAATAATAGAAACTGAAGCTATCGATGCTGATACTTCTACAACTTCGATCTTCAAAGGTGCGGCTCTGGTTGCAATTACAGCTTTGATATGAGGATGCAGACCCTTATCAACGAGAAAAACCGCTTCATCATCGCCCTGCCAAACCCTTCGCGCAAGCGTCATGGATTCTGCAGCTGCTGTAGCTTCATCCAACATTGATGCATTCGCAACATGTAACCCAGTTAAATCCGTTACCACCGTCTGAAAAGCGAAAATCGCTTCCAAACGTCCCTGACTAATTTCTGGTTGATACGGAGTGTATGCCGTATACCAAGCTGGGTTCTCTAAAACATTTCGCAAAATAACCGGTGGAGTAATCGTTCCGTAATAACCTAAACCAATTAGCGATTTCTTTACCTGGTTTTGCGATGCTAGCTCGCGCAACTCCGTGATTGCTTCAACTTCGGATACAGCTGGTGGAAGAGTCTTAGAAATTTTCTCAGTTAAGGCAATATTTGCCGGCAATACTCTTGCAATAAAATTCTCTAAATTCTTTTCAGATAGCTCATCAAGCATAAACTGAATTTGATTTTGGTCGGGACCAATATGACGATCTGAAAAATTCGACCGAACCGAACTCATAAAAGCACTCCCCTAAATTTGATGGAGCGTTAACTCCGGATCCTTGGGGAAGGAAAAAATTAAGCTAATTTACGCTTTCGACGATCTGAAAGTTCATCGCTAACAGTTCCTATTGTAGAAGTGCCAACAACACTTTCTCCAGTTGAAGCGTTCTCGCCTTGAAGAGTCGCAAGTGAACCCTCAACTTCGCTCCATACTTTCCCGATCGCTATTCCAAATACACCTTGACCGCCTTGTAATAGGTCGACAATCTCATCTGCGCTGGCACATTCGTAAATTGTTGCGCCATCGCTCATCAGTGTCATTCGTTCTAGATCGTTAATTCCGCGGGAACGTAAATGCTCTACAGCTGCACGAATATTCTGCAGGGAAACACCGGTATCCAATAAACGTTTAACAATCTTCAAAACCAAAATATCGCGAAAGCCATAGAGCCTCTGAGAACCTGATCCACTCGCACCTTGAACACTTGGCTCGACGAGTCCAGTGCGCGCCCAATAATCTAATTGGCGATAAGTGATACCAGCAGCAACGCATGCAGTTGCACCGCGGTAACCAATTTCAGGTGCCGAAGGGTCAGTCACTTGAGACATTTGGAACTCACTTCTATGGGGGAAGATCCTTATCGGATTTAAGAGAAGGTTAGTTCGGCCAAGGCTACGAGGCAACGACCGACACGCAAAACTCTAAAGTTTTGCTAGAGGGTTAGATAGATTCATACAGGTTTTAGGCGGCGCTAGCCTAAGAAATCCTCGGGATTAATCTGGTCCAAGAACTCTCTAAAGGCTTCAACCTCAACATCTGATTGGTCTGGGATTTCAATTCCAGCCTCTTCGAAGAGCTTCTCGGAGGCGAGTATCGCCGCGCCACATCGAATAGCCAGTGCAATCGCATCGCTTGGTCTAGCCGAAACTTCGATTCCAGAATCAAAGATAATTTTGGAATAGAAAATCCCATCAATTAACTCGGTCAACTGGACTGACTCAACCCTTGAACTCAAATCCTCGATAATCGTTTTCATCAAATCATGAGTTAGTGGTCGCGGTGGAATCAACCCTTGTTGCGCATATGCAATCGCAGTTGCCTCTGTAGCGCCAACCCAGATTGGGAGATAACGGATTCCCTCTGCCTCTTTCAACAGAACGATCGGTTGGTTCGATGGCATTTCAACTCTAACGCCAACAACCTCTACCAAATGATATTTCATCACAGGTTAGCGTTATTTGCTTCGATGTAATCCGGATGCAACCAACGCAGCATGCAGACGAATCGAAAGTGAAGCAAGTTCGCGTTGAACTTCTTCCGCTCTGGCCTGCGCATCAGAACCTTTCTGACGAAGCAGAGGCGTAATAACTTGTTCAACTAGCCCAACTTCACGATCTGCAGCTGTTTTGAAACTACGCAAGTGGCGAGCTTCAATCCCAAAAGAGGCCATCTCTGCAACTGCTCTTGCAACGGCAAGGGCATCCGCATCAAAATAACGTCCCTTCATTTCAACTAGAGCAAATGATTCCAATTGCGCTAGTTGAGCTTCAAGTAATCCAGAAGATTGCAGAAGCTCTTCGCGAGAGAGTCTTAGTTGGCTGTCATGAACAAAATTAGAGGGAGCGAATTCGCCATCAATGGTTGCAAGTCTTGGTGCGGCTGGTGAGCCAGGAGTTACTGACGGAGTTAAGCCTCGATCTAGCGCATCCAAATTTTCTTTGATAACTCGAAGCGGCAGATATTGATCTCGTTGTGCCGATAAAACATAACGCAATCTCTCGAGATCGACGCTAGTGAATTTGCGATAACCAGATGGCGTACGTTGGGGTTCAATTAAACCTTCAGATTCCAAGAATCGGATCTTTGAAATCGTAATGTCCGAGAACTCAACTCGAAGCTTGCTCAATACTTCGCCGATGCTCAGATAGGCGCGCGCTGGAACGCTCATTTACTCCCCTTAGTGAATTTCGCTAGTTCTCTGACCCGTTACCGGGCTGAAGAAAGTTAATCGATATTTGCCAACTTGTACTTCATCACCATGGTTTAGGGAAGTTTTAACCTTGGAGATTGCATTTACATATGTTCCATTCAGACTCTTTAAATCTTCTATTTCAAAAGTTGTTGAAGCTCCTTGACCTTCTCTTATTACCTGACAATGTTTTCGTGACACCGTAACGTCGTCTAAGAAAATCTCGCTATTTGCTTCGCGTCCAATCGTGATGCGGTCGCTGTTCAGCAAGAATCGGGCGCCTTTTCCGGGACCAGATAACGAGATAAACATTGCACAATCTGGCGCTAAATCTTTGAGAATATTAAATTCTTCCGCACTTAACGCATCTAATAACGAACTTTCCGAGAGAAAATCAGGCACTGAACGCAGGGAAGAAATATTTAAAGTGCTGGTGAGATCAATATTTTTTGGGTCTTGAGGGAAGTCAGAAGGAGGGGTAACCATTTGAGACCTCCAGATACTCTAAATATGAACCTTCAGGTTCAACTATAGGCTGACACTATTCAATAGCGCCTTCATGGTCAAGCCGTAAGTTTTGAGTATTCCTCGGCGCTAAGAAGCGTAGGAACTTGACCATCAATTGCAATCTCCGCAATCCATCCAGATCCATAAGGATCTGCGTTAATGGCCTCAGGCGCAGAATCTAATTCGCCATTTATAGCAATAATCTTTCCAGTCAGAGGTGAATAAATCTCTGAGACGCTCTTCGTGGATTCGATTTCACCGCAAACACTTCCCGCAATTACGGTGCTACCAATTTTGGGTAGCTGAATATAAACAATGTCACCAAGAGCCCCTTGTGCGAAATCCGTAATTCCAATTCGGAATGTCTTCTCGTCTTTGGTTGGCGAAACCCATTCGTGTTCATTTGTATATTGCAATTCATTTGGAACTGATGACATCTTCTCCCCTTTTCGAAGTTTTAAACGTTCTGGCGTCTTCCCTCAGTGAAGGCAATATATGTGTATTGCAAAGCAGTGACCAAATATAGGCCGACTCCCCATATTGCGAAAGTCCAACCAATAATAAGGAAAATTCGCCCAGGACCGCTCTCTCCCGAGATCAATAAAAAAGGAAAGGCATAAAGAAGATTGAAAGTCGCAGCTTTGCCAAGGAAGGTAACCTCAAAGACACCACTTCCCCTACTCTTTTTTACCAACAAAGCTAAAGCCAGCCACAGATCTCGACCAATGAGAATCAATAGAAGCCACAGTGGAACAACCTCTTTTATAACTAGTGCGATTACAGTCGCTGCGATATATGCCCGATCGATTGCGGGATCCAACATCGCACCCAACGCAGATTCTTGGTTAAGAGCACGTGCAACTTTTCCATCTAAATAATCAGAGATCGCGCCGATAGTTAATATAACTAGAGATAAAACTGCATTATCAAGGCTGAGATAGCTCCAGAGAAATAGTGGAATCCCGAGCGCCCGAATTCCAGTGATCGCATTTGGAATCGTCAGAATCTCAGAGCGCGCAAACAAAATTAATCTCGTTCTTTAACCTTGACGACTACTTCAACTGGAGTGCCGGGGAAACCAAATTCTTCGCGCAATCTACGTTCAATAAACCTGCGATAGGCAGTTTCCACAAATTCACTGGCAAATACAACGAATTTAGGTGGGCAAATTGCCGCCTGTGTCGCGAATCGAATCTTGGGCTGTTTTCCGCTCCGTACCGGAGGTGGCGTAGCTGCGATAAGCGCACCAAGAAATGAGTTGAGCTTGCTTGTGGGAATTCGTTTCTCCCAACTTGAAATCGCAGTTCGAAGCGCTGGCGCCAAGCGATCCCGATGCCAGCCGGTCTTCGCCGATACATTCACACGTTGAGCCCATGGGAAACGTTCGAGGTTACGTTCCAACTCTTTATCTAATTGCAGCTGACGTTCTTCATCTACCAGATCCCACTTATTCATAACAATTACTAGCCCACGGCCAGCTTCTTCAACCATGCTAACTATTCGTAAATCTTGTTCCGTTAATGGAACTGAGGCATCAAGGACAACAACTGCAACTTCTGCGCGCTCAAGCGCGGTAGCAGTTCGCAATGACGCGTAATAATCGGTGCCACTATCTTGATGCGCTCGTTTTCTAATACCAGCAGTGTCGATAAAACGCCAAGTAGATCCACCAATTTCAATTAACTCATCTACTGGATCTCGCGTAGTTCCTGCCGCATCATCAACGATTACCCGTGACTCCCCCGCCAAAATATTTAACAAACTCGATTTTCCTACATTCGGTCTACCAACAAGTGCAATTCTGCGAAATCCATCATCGGCCTTTTCAGAACCAATTTCTGGCAACTCTTTAACGAGATAATCCAGAAGATCTCCGCTGCCCCTGCCATGTAGCGCCGAAACAAATCTTGGTTCTCCAAAACCCAAATTCCAGAGCGCATGTGCATCCGCTTCTTCAGTCGGACCGTCAACTTTGTTAGCAGCAACAATCACTTTCTTCTTCGATTTACGAAGCAAATTAACTAGTGATTCATCTTCATCCAATGCACCAACTTGTGCATCAATCACAAAAAGTACGATGTCAGATTCTGCAATAGCAGCTTCGGAACCCGCTGTAATTTTTTCAGAGATACCCTCAGGCGCGACTTCCCAACCTCCGGTGTCGATCAAAATAAATCGACGACCATTCCACTCTGCTTCATATTTAACGCGGTCTCGTGTTACGCCAGGTGTATCTTCCACAATCGCTTCGCGTCTGCCAATAATTCGATTAACCAAGGTGGATTTTCCAACATTCGGGCGACCGATCACAGCAACCTTTGGTAGACCCAGAAGACTTTTGCGCGTCAACCATTCCCAAATAACTTCAACAACTTCTTTCAAATCCAACTCGGTCGAATCTAATTCAAGTGCATCTTCGGCTGGTCGCAAGGGTGATATTTTTCTTGTTGAGTCAATCAAATCGCGATTACTCAGCGAGGTTGCTACATCTGCGGGTTTATCCGCGTTAATTTCTTCTGCTTCTCTTCGCATTGTTCTAGCCTGCAAATCTGCGTAGAGAAAGACTTTAAGATCTGCATCTGGTGCGACAACTGTTCCGATATCTCGTCCCTCAACAACAATTCCATTCTCGCTATTTGCAATTATTGTTTGTTGCATATCTACTAGATATGCGCGTAGCTCTGGAATCTGACTTATCTGACTTACGTTATCCGTAATTCGCGCGCCTCGAATGTCATCTGTTACATCAACTACACCACAAAAAATTTTGGGATCTTTGGGATCAGCTGAGAAAGTTATTGGGTGGTTCTTGATGGCTGCAATAATTTCCCAGCCTTCTTTTACATTCTCATGTAGGGCAATCCAAGTTGCAGCGCGATAAAGAGCGCCAGTATCTAAATAATTCCAATTTGCACGAGTTGCGATTGATTTCGCAGTGCTTGATTTACCTGATCCACTTGGACCGTCTATTGCTACAACTATTCCGGCCATAGGCGAACCTTACTGCTTTGAAACCTATTGTTTTCTCGGAGAATGCGCTAACCAACCCTTTGAAACTAGGTGTTTCTGTAACTTAATTGCATCTTTCTCGGAAAGTGCAAGAGTTATAAGACCAACTGCTTGACCAGGGCTGTGTTCCATTGCAAGATCTTCAACATTCACTTCAATCGCGGCGCATTCATTAAATATCCGGGCCAAACCGCCAGGCTTATCATCAATAACAATCGGAACCAATGTGTAATCGCGTTTAGCTAGACCGTGCTTACCGGGAATTAAGGCCCTACCCTCGCGACCCTTCGTTAAAAAGTCTTTGACCAAATTTTGATCTCTCGCCATAAGCGCCTGACTTAATTTAGAAAGTCGATTTATAACTTCAGAGAGTTTTGGCAGAATCTCCGTTGAGTTGCCAACCAACAAACTGCTCCAGAGTCCTGGATCAGATTCTGCTAATCGCGAGACGTCTCGAAGCCCCTGACCTGCCAGATTCAAGTGAGTCGAATCCTCACCTTTCAACGATCCCCCGAGTGCCGAACTTAGAATTTGCGGTAAATGTGAAATGGTTGCAATCACGGAATCATGGGTTGCAGCATCCAGTTCGTAGATTGAGGCCCCCATAAGTTCACCCAATTCATGTGCCGACGAAACAGCCCTCGCACTCGATTCGCCCGACTCAGAAATAATCCAAGCGCGAGATTCAAAGAGATCTGCTCTTGCACTTTCAGGTCCTGAAATTTCTCGGCCTGCCATTGGATGTACTGACACGAAGTTTCGTGATAACTCCGAAAAATCATTAACTTTAAGTATAAGTTCAGACTTTATACCGCTAACATCTATAAATATTGCCTCTGGATTGCTAGCAAATTCACTCTTTGCAACTTCAAAAACAACTTCCGGAGGCGTAGCAATTATTATCAACTCGGGTGCGGCAACTGTCTGGTTAACTCCAATTAAATCACTGGCTAATTTGAGATTCGCGGGATTTAGATCATCTAGTAAGAGCAAAAATCCTTCTTCAGCTAGTCGCAAGGCCATCGAAGTTCCAATCAGACCGCATCCGACAATCTTTACCGGACCTTTTAGATTCAATTCAGCTCTCCATCTTTAGGAGCGCTAACCTCTTCCAGATCTGGTCTTAAAACTTGGGCTCCCCGCAGGTACTTATGTGCGATTTCAGCACGTGAAAGCTTAGATTGGGCGTGAATTAAGATGCGAATTACTCTTGGCAGTGCATTTACCACTTCGATCTCTTGAGCGCAGATTAAAGGAACATCATTTATCCCATACATCCGGACTCCAACCGCTGGAAATTCAGATTTCAAATCAGATGTCGCTGTGAAAAGAATTGAGATTAAATCCTCGTTAGCAATTTGATTCGCGTGAAGAATCTCTTCAAGTAGCTCGACCACAGCGCCACGCATTTCTAGACCGTCATCCGCGGTTAGCTGAGTTGCACCCCGGAAGGCTCGCAATGTTTTCATTTCGCAATGCTACCTTGCCCTTTGCTTATGACGGGGGTTATTAAAACCTTTAAGCGTTTTACCTATTTGTAGATAACTATATAATCCAAATTATCGACTATATTGCCCGACATAGCGCACAGATCTATGAAAGTCGACTAAATGATATTTACGGAAATTTCACGCACCATACTATCTATTTATCGATACTGGTTGCTATCCGTAATGTGCATATGTCTATATAACTATATTTAGGAATTAGATTTATTGATTTAACTTTAAAACTTTAAATAGGTTTTCGAGTTCGACTGTGTTCAGAACACGCCAGCGGCCTTCCTTGGTATCCCCCATCGAAATCGGTCCGAAATCTGTCCGGATTAATCGAAGGACCTCAATTTCAAGGAGTTCGAACATTCTGCGAATTATGTGGAATCGCCCTTCATGAATGGATACTTCTACCCATCTGTGTTTGGCGTTTATCTCTCTTATAACCTTGACCTCCAAGGCCCTGGCCATTCCATCCTCCAGGATTACGCCCTTCAGTAGTTGATCAATATTCTCCTTGGTGAAAGGCCCCTCAATTTCGATCAAATATTTCTTGATCATTCCGTAGCTCGGATGTGTAGCTCTATGAGTTAGGGAGCCATCATTTGTCAGCAAAATTAGCCCCTCACTCTCCCTGTCTAAACGCCCGACATGGAAAAGGCGCTCATTTCGGGTCTTAAAGAAATCTCCTAAATTTGGCCTCCCTTCCGGGTCAGACATGGTGGAAATAACGCCCCTAGGTTTATAAAAAGCAAGGTAAGTCTTAGTCTTATTCTGTTTAATTGCTTCACCATCAACCTCAACTTTAGAGATTTCTGGGTCGAACTTGCTTCCGAGCTCAAATATTTGATTTCCATCCACACTGACTCTGCCATCTAAAATCATCTGTTCACTGGCCCGCCTACTTGCAATACCAGCGTCGGCCAAAATTTTCTGGAGACGTATTAGTCCCATTTTAATCCTCTTTTCAACTGCTTCAACAGCGTGGAATAGGTTTGGATATAGGTAGAGAGTTGCTCTGCGCTCAGGTTACGGCAAAGGACCTTGCATTACTAATTTAGAAGCAGCCCCTTTCTGCCGGGCTAATCAGTAAGAGTCGAGAGAACCTCATCTAGGGCATCCACATCGGGCAAAAATGGGGCAAGCGCAGGTAGATCAATAACATTATTGAGCCCTAATTTTTCGAGGAAAAATGAAGTTGTCGCATAGAGAATTGCGCCTGTTTCGTGCTCAATTCCTGCTTCCTCAACCAATCCTCTCGTGACAAGGGTTTTCATTACAGCTTCGACATTGACGCCACGAATGGCTGAGACACGCGCTCTAGAGACGGGTTGGCGGTATGCAATAACGGCAAGTGTTTCTAAAGCTGCTTGTGTTAATCGAGATTGTTGCCCGTCTAGCACGAACTTCTCGACCACCGGAGCTAGATCTGGATGGCTATAGAATCGCCAACCTCCGGATATTTGACGAAGTTCGAAACCTCGCCCTGAAAGTTCATATTCGCCAGCTAAATTATTAAGCGCCTCAAGGACCAATTCCGTAGGAGTTTCGGTAATTTGAGCCAAAATGAGCTCTGAAACTGGCTCGTCTACCACCATAAGTATCGCTTCAAGAGATCTGTTGAGTTCAGGATTAGACATTTACATCTCCATTTGTATCATCTTCGGATTGAACTTGGGGTATATCGAACTCATCACTTACTTCTATCTCGCCCTCAGCGCTACCGGTCCAAGTAATCGCAAGCTCCCCCAGGGCAATCACTTGTTCAAAACGAACGACGCCTTCGCGGTAAAGCTCAAGTAAGGCCAAGAATCTAGCGACCACGACGAGAGTTGATGTTGCATCACTAATGAGGTGACGGAATGTGCTTTTACCTGTACGTCGAAGCTCGTCAACAATTTTAATTGCCTCCTCGGCGACACTCACCAATGGGCGATGAATATGCTCGATTCCCACGCTCGGAGTGATTTTTGGTGATAACACCCGTTGCGCGATTGCGGCGAAGCGTTCGGCTCCAACTCCAATTAAAACTTCGGGCAAGAGGGCCGAGAAATGGGCCTCGAGCGCCACAACTCTGGCAAAACTCTTCTCCTCGCGATGTAATCGATCGCTGAAAATAGCAGCTATGGCTTTAAAGGCTCGATATTGCAGTAAGCGTGCAAAAAGTAGGTCTCGAGCTTCAAGAAGGGCCAAATCGCCCTCATCTTCAACTTCACCGGAAGGCAGCAATCGGGCCGCCTTTAGATCCAAGAGCGTCGCTGCTACAACTAGAAACTCGGTAGTTTGGTCAAGATCCCAACCGTCCTCAGCGCCCTCCAAAGCGCGGATATAGGCTATGAAATCGTCTGTAACCACTCCGAGTGCCACTTCAGTGACATCCATCTTGTGGCGCGAAATTAGCTGTAAGAGAAGGTCGAAAGGGCCATCGAAGTTCGATAGGTGAACTGAGAAGCCAGAAGGTGATTCTTTGGCTTGAGTAAGTTCAATTTGAGCCTCATTCATGGCGCAAAGGTAATGCACTTACGCTTGCACACCCAATCGCACCGCCGTAGAGTCGCGCAATGGCAAAAAGCAATTCGAAGGTTTCTCGCTTAGGAACTAAATCGACAAATCGTGATGAAGAGTTCTCCGCTACCTCAAGTGTGCTCGGTAAGAAGTTGATGGAATTTCCTCAGGTGAAGAATCCACCAGCCCCAGGACCTGCCAGAGTAATTTCAATCGTTAATCAAAAAGGTGGAGTAGGTAAGACAACAACAACGATTAATTTGGGAGCTGCGCTCGCAGAACTTGGCCGCCGAGTTTTGCTCATAGATTTCGATTCTCAAGCAAGCATGACAACTGGTCTAGGAATCAAGCCACAACAAATTAAAGAACAGTACGGTTCTATTTGGTATTTGCTAAATGATTCGCAGGCAGATATTTCTGAATATATTTTAAAGTCGAACGTTCCAGGCCTCGACTTCATTCGTGGCCATAAAGATTTAGCTGCTGCGGATGCGGCTTTTGTTTCTGAACTTGCTAAGGAACATAAACTGCGAAAACTATTGCTGCCTGTTATGGATCAATACGATGATATTTTGATCGACTGTTCGCCATCACTTGGCACGCTGACAATTAACGCATTGACTGCTTCCAACGGAGTATTAATTCCAATGGAATGTGAATATTTTGCAGTGCTTGGACTTGGTTTAGTTCGCGAAACAATTGAGAAAGTGCAGAGCAATACCAACCCACATCTTCAAATTGATGGAATATTGGCGACGATGTTTGAACGTAAGACCGCGCACTCACGCGAAGTACTTGAATTGATATATAAAGAATTCCCTCAGGATTTGCTAGATACCATTATTGCCAGAACTGTTAGATTCTCTGAATCAACGGTTAAAGGTGAACCGATTACAACATACGCAAGTAGTTCGACCGGAGCAGTTTCATACCGCAGACTTGCCCGCGAATTAATTTATCGAGGAGGAGCAAAATGAGCCGAAGAGTGAGCCTGCCAGGTGCTGATGAATTATTTCGCCAGACCACAACTTTAAGCGCCGTTCCATCCCAGACACCTACACCGATCGAAGATGTACCAACAGCTCCGATTACAAATAAGAAATCAGTTCGCACAACTCCGCGACGCAGAGTAAATTCATTTGATAAATCACCAAGTGGGCGCGAGCGTCATGATGAAAAAATAACGGTTTATCTATCCCCTGAAGAACTTTATGATCTTGAACAGGCTCGGCTAGCTCTTCGTGGAGATCTTGGATTAGCAGTTGATCGCGGTCGTATTGTTCGTGAGTCTCTTGCAATAATTATTGCTGATCTTGAAACAAAGGGTGATCAAAGCATAATTGCAAGACGTCTTCGCGGAAAATAATTATTTGGCGCGTGGGTGCGCGCTTGCATAACTTTCGCGTAATTTATCAATAGTTACTAACGTATAAATCTGCGTAGTCGTTACCGATGAATGTCCCAACAATTCCTGCACAACTCGGATATCGGCTCCCCCATCTAACAAATGCGTAGCGAAAGAATGTCGCAATGAGTGCGGGGTTACGTGGGCATTAATCTTTGCGCGTTGCGCGGCCGCTGCAATTATTTCCCAAGCGCTTTGTCGACTTAATCCATCTCCTCTTGTGTTAAGAAATACTCTTTGGCTATTTCGTTTGCCAATCAAGAGAGGTCTACCGCGAGTTAAATATTGCTCCAAACTCGTCCTGGCGAAATTTCCAATCGGCACTAAACGCTCTTTTGAACCTTTGCCCACCAATTTAATAGTCAAATTCTCTGCTATTTGTGCTACATCTGATAAATCTAGGTTTGTAACCTCGCTAATTCGCGCACCAGTGGCATACAAGATTTCAGTTAATGCAGTATTGCGAAGCGCGGAAACGTCATCACCAAATTTAGCCGCTTCAATTAGCGCGATAACCTCATCAATCTTTAAAGCTTTGGGTAGGCGCTTCGGAATCGCAGGTGGCGCGTAATTCTGGATTGGATTGGTTATACGCGAATTAGTGGAGATGAATTTAAAAAGATTTCTCACGGTAACAACAGCGCGCGAGTTTGAACTTTCAGAACCTCGACCGTTCTTAGTAGATGCGGCGCGCAACCAACCCAAAAACTGATCCATTAATTTAGGATCTACATCAGTAAGTCCATATCCAAATTCCTCTAGGAATTGCACAAATTTTTGCAGATCTAAGCGATAGGCAGAAATAGTATTCTTGGAAAGCCCTTTTTCGATAGAAGCAAAACTTAAGTAATCATTTACCGCCGAACTAAACTCTAAATTATTTACCATTTTGCTTAATCGCAGCAGCGATTAATCCAGCAAAAAGCGGGTGCGCTTTAGTTGGGCGAGATAAGAATTCAGGATGAGCCTGCGTTCCAACATAGTATGGATGCACAGACGCAGGAAATTCTACGAATTCAACTAGATGACCATCTGGAGAAAGTCCGGAGAAAACTAAACCTGTCTCAGCGATTTCCTCGCGATATTTATTATTTACTTCGTACCTATGGCGATGACGTTCTTGAATTTCCGTAGATCCGTAAACTCCAGCAACGACTGATCCCGCCGCTAAAACTGCCGGGTATAGGCCTAATCTCATGGTTCCGCCCATGTCCCCTTTACCGGCGACAATATCTTCTTGATTTTGCATAGTAGAAATAACTGGGTGTTTAGTTTCCGGATCGAACTCAGCTGAATTAGCACCGTCAATCTTCGCTAAATTCCGGGCAGCTTCAATAACCATACATTGCAATCCGAGACACAGGCCTAAAGTTGGAATTCTGTTTTCTCTAGCAAATTTCAGAGCACCAAGTTTGCCTTCGATACCACGAACTCCAAAACCACCAGGAACACAGACCGCATCTACATCTCCTAGTGCATCCTTTGCTCCTTGAACGCTTTCACAATCATCACTAGCGACCCATTTGATATTTACCTTTGCATTGTTTGCAAAACCGCCAGCACGGAGCGCCTCGGTAACAGATAAATAAGCGTCTGGTAAATCAACATACTTTCCAACAAGCGCGACACTAACTTGGTGCGCCGGATGGTGCACTTTCTCTAGTAAATCATCCCATTCGCCCCAGACGATATCTCGCAGCGGCAGTCCAAGTCGCCGAACCACGTAAGAATCCAAGCCTTCGTTAAACAAAACCTTCGGAATATCGTAAATGGAAGGCGCGTCCACTGCTGCTACTACGGCTTCTAGGTCAACGTCGCACATCGAAGAAATCTTGCGCTTAACCGAATCTGGAATTTCACGATCTGATCGAATAACAATCGCATCCGGAGCAATACCAATAGATCGCAGTGCCGCAACGCTATGTTGCGTTGGTTTTGTTTTTAACTCGCCTGAGGGTCCAATATAAGGAACGAGAGAAACATGTAAATAGAAAACATTATCGCGACCCACATCTTGTCTGATCTGTCTTGCAGCTTCGAGAAATGGTTGAGATTCAATATCACCCACTGTTCCGCCAACTTCGGTAATGACTAAATCAATTTCCGGTCCGGCCATCGCCTTAATTCGTTCTTTAATCTCATTTGTAATGTGTGGGATAACCTGAACGGTATCTCCCAAATATTCACCTCGGCGTTCCTTGCCAATTACATTTGAATAAACTTGTCCAGTCGTTACATTTGCAGATCCATGCAAATTAACATTTAGGAATCGTTCGTAATGGCCAATATCTAAATCAGTTTCGGCCCCATCATCTGTAACAAATACCTCACCATGTTGAAAAGGATTCATAGTCCCAGGATCCACGTTTAAATAGGGATCAAGTTTCTGCATCGTTACGCGTAGTCCTCGTGATGTCAATAGTCTGCCTAAACTAGAAGCAGTTAGACCTTTACCTAAACTAGAGGCGACGCCGCCAGTGACGAAAAGATGCTTAGTCACATGCTGGGCGGTCATGGAAGGTTAACCTATCATTTCCGCTCGTGCGACAGCAACCAATTCGAGTAATTCTCCTGCGTGTTCCTGCGCAGATTTGGATTCGTCTTGGCCAGATAACAATCTTGCAATCTCTCTGCGGCGCTCATCACCAGAAACCTCTAATACATTGCTCTGAGTTATTGAACCAGATTCACTCTTTGTGACTACCAAATGGTTATCGGCCCAGCTTGCGACTTGAGCCAGATGCGTAACAACAATAACTTGAGAATTCTTAGCCAAGAGCGCAAGTCGTTTTCCAACTTCGATCGCAGCCTTGCCACCCACTCCGGCATCAACTTCATCAAAAATATAGGTGCCAACAGGAGAATTTCCAGCAAGAACAACTTCTATTGCCAACATAACTCTGGAGAGCTCACCGCCGCTGGCCGCCTTGCTTAGAGGTAATAACTTGCCATCCTTATGACTTGTAAATAGAAAAAGAACTTCATCCAGTCCAGAGATCGAGTATTTACTTCGGTCATCAATTTCTGAGCTTTCGATTTCAACCAACAACTTTGCGCTTGGCATCGCAAGTAACCCAAGTTCAAGGGTAATTGCCGCCGATAATTTCTTTGCAGCTTCATTTCGTACAGAGGTCAATTTCACGCCAGCTATTTGCAGCGCTTTGAAAATTGTCTCACTCTCGTTTTTCAACTCTGCCAGCCTTGAGTCTCCGCCTCGAAGATCCAAAAGCTTTGAAGTTGCTTCCAACGATTGCGAGATTAAGATCTCAAAAGCTTCAACTCGCTCTCCCCCTTCTCCGTACTTCTTAATAAAGGTTAGAAGCTCACTCTTGCGATTCTGAAGTTGATCAAAGCGCACTGGATCGGCCTCTAGTCTTGCTAAATAACGTTCTAAACTCGAATTCGCTTCAGTAATCCCGTAAACCAACTCCGCGAAATGATCAACAAGCTCGTCGAGTTCCGAATCCTTCCCTCGCACACTTTCCAATAATTTCTTAGCCGTGACTAGGGCAGAAATAGCCGAATTATCTTCGCCAGAGATAGCACCTAAACCAGCAACTATCCCGGTATTCAATTCCTCGACTGAACCAAGTTTGTTTATCTCGTCTTCAAGGCGGGCTAGCTCTCCGCTCTTTGGCAGAAGTTTTTCATAATCTTTAACTAATGTTTCTAATTTCCCAATTTCCAACTCGCGAACTGAAAGTTGCTTCTCTAATTCTGCTATCCGTTTGTTGATGCTGATATGTTCCGCAAATTTTGCACCATAATTAGCAATCTCATTTGGATAATCTCCGAAAGCATCTAAGAGCTCGCGTTGCACTATGGGTTTACTTAATCTCGCTGAACTTGCTTGTGCATGGATTTCAATAAGCTCTTGAGCTATTTCCGCCACCTGCGTTGTTGTGGTTACTGCGCCACCAAGCGATATTTTAGATTTCCCCTGGCTCGTAACACTTCTGTTTATTATCACTTCCCCGTCATCGATAAATCCACCTGCTTCTTCAATTTTGGTTTTGAGTTCGATCCCCAATTTGAATTTTCCGCTTACTACAAGCCTTTCATCTCCGGTTCGGACAAAATCTGAATCAGATTTTGCGCCAAGAATTAAATTTAAAGCAGTAAGAACCATTGTTTTCCCAGCGCCAGTTTCGCCAGTTATAACAGTGAAACCCTCTCCGAATTCGACCTCAGCAGATTCAATTACTCCAAGGCTGCGAATTGTTAATTCCGATAGAAAACTCTTTGTCTCCGTAGCTTTCAACGTTGGCTCCGTTCAAAGTTTTTCACGTAACCAATCAAGAACTTTCTCCGCGCCAACCTTCGATTGGTAATTTAAATTTTGCTACTAATCGATCAGTGAAATTGCCCTCATTGATGTAAGCAAGTTGAATTTTGTTCGCGTCTTTAGTTAAAACTATTCGATCTCCCGCCTGCAAATTCGCATGTCGCAAACCATCGGCTGAAATTTGTGCACTTTCAGAAAGAACGTCAATTACAACTTCGCATTCAGGAGATACAACCATCGGTCTAGAAAAAAGTGCATGTGCAGCGAGTGGCAAAAGCACCAAGGCGCTAACCTCTGGCCAAACAACTGGCCCGCCAGCAGAGAATGCATAGGCAGTTGAACCCGTAGGCGTTGCGCAAATTACTCCATCACATCCCCATTTAGAGAGCGGTCGACCATCAATCTGCACGAAGAGTTCCAACATCGCAATCGCACTGCGTTCAACAGTTACCTCGTTTAAAGCCCAACCACTAGTAATAACTTTTGCGTCACGTAAAACTTCATATTTCAAAACTAATCTGGGTTCACGATGGATTGTTTCATTCTGCACCGCAGAAACGATTTCATCAGCAGATGGTTGCGCGATTTCTGCAAGAAACCCAACGTTGCCGAGATTAATGCCGACAATTGGCACATCAAATCCGCGGACAATCTCTGCTGCACGCAAAATAGTTCCATCGCCACCAAGAACAATTGCCCAATCCAAATTCTTGACCTGATCAATGGCTTTAGACCCTGAAATTAGATCTGGATAATTAGCTAATACTTCAAAACCCTTTGCTAAGAACTTTTCTGCAAGAACATTTCCAAATTTGGCTGCGGCAGGTCGTGTTGGGTGAACAACTAAGAGTATGCGCTTCATTGCGGACCCTTTGAGATTGCAGAGTCGAGTAAATCTTCCGATAGTTCCTGGGCGCCTCGCTTAAGCCAGAGAAAATATTCAACATTTCCAGATGGTCCAGGTAGTGAACTTGCAACAACTCCATTACAACCAAGCCCCATGTCGTAAGCACAATCTGCTACTTCTAGCACCGCTGACTTTCGCAATGCACTGTCGCGAACCACTCCACCAGCACCAAGTTTTTCACGGCCGACTTCAAATTGAGGCTTCACCATGACTAAATAGTCTGCATTCGTCCTAGATACTGCAGCAAGCGCAGGTAAAACTAAAGTTAGAGAGATAAAAGATAAATCCGCAACCACTAAATCGACAGCTTCACCAACTTGTTCAATTGTTAAATGGCGAATGTTTGTTCGGTCCAAAATAGTTACCCGAGGATCATTGCGAAGTTCCCATGCCAACTGTCCGTAACCAACATCAACTGCGATTACATTCGCAACATCTCGCTTCAACAAAACATCGGTAAATCCACCGGTTGATGCACCTGCATCCAACGCTCGTTTACCTGCCACAATAATCTCTGGGAATGAATCCAGAGCACCAGCTAATTTATGTCCGCCTCGTGACACGAAATCGCTACGATCTCCTTGAATAGTTATCGACGTTTCAGCATCAACTTGAGTCGCTGGTTTAGAAGCTGGGATACCAATAACTAGAACAGATCGCGATTCGATTAAATCTGCGGCATGATCCCTAGAGCGCGCTAGACCTCGACGAACCAACTCTGCATCTAATCGTGTTTTCATTCTTAAACCTTAAAGGCCATCAATTTCTGATAAAACTCTATTTAGATCCGCGTGAATATTTTCAAACTCCTGCGAATGAGTATCTAAAGGCTTCTGCGAAATCTCAGAAATTCTCTGCTTAATCGCATCAATGCTCAAAGAATCCTCGCTTGGAAAATCAGTGCCCGATGTTCCGTTATATTCCATCTTTACTTTTTGCCCTTCTTCTCTTCATTCTTCTTCTTTGAAACCTTAGCGCTTTTAGGAAGTCGACTCTCCAAATCAGCTATCCGCGTCATTAGAACATCAAGATCTGAGCTCTTTACAAAACCCATTCGACTTGCAGTTTCATCAATTTGGCTCTCTAACTTCTCTTTAACAACCTCGCCATTTTCGACGATCCAACCTCGTAGATTCTTAGTGAGCTCAACTGCGCCAGCCTCATTTTTACCCAAGGCGGCAAGGTATTTCTTGAAAATAGAATTCAAATCTTTAGCCATGGCGTAACCGTACCTAAAGTCGCACTACCTCGCTCGCTTCGACCTGCCAACGACTTGCAAGTCCAGTTGGGGCGCGCCAGAAGCGTCTACGAACTGCACCACTGACCTGCACCCAGCTATCTATTTTGACTGCCAGGGCCGCTTTCCGAGCCGCAGATGTCCAGGCAGCAATATCAAGAGAATCAACCTCTTTTTTAGATCCCCTAGATTTCGCTCGGCCTATGACAACTCTGAACTCAACAACTTTGTCACCGCTAGGCAAAATCTTCTCGACCGCCAAACTAGTTACGCGCCCAACAAGAAATACTTCGTTGACCGGTTCAAATTCATCTTTGAGTATTACTTTCTTCTTTTTTCCGATGATCTTCTTCTCTAGAATCTTTGACATCCAATTTCCTATTCTTCTAATTTCTTTCAATTTCTATTAATTGCCACCTGCAAATATTCTTACTGCTGCGAATTATGCATTCATGCATTTTGTAAACAGATGCATAGATAAACCATTGTGAACAAAAATATTCTGTTGATGATTCAAAACTAGTTTTAGGACCTATTAGAACTTATAAAACCTTAGATGAAGAATAAAAAAGAGAAATAAAAAAGGAGCCAATTCCATTAACCGAAGTTAAGGAATAGCTCCTTTTTATAATGATGTCCGGCGGCGATCTACTCTCCCACAAGGTCCCCCTTGCAGTACCATTGACGCTGAGAGGCTTAGCTTCCGGGTTCGGAATGGGACCGGGCGTTTCCCTCTCGCTATGGCCGCCGAAACTCTATTGAGTTATCAGTCAGTTGCATTTCTATAAAAATTAAAACCTCGAAAGATCCTAACTCTTTAGAAATTTAACAGTTCCCGACCGTAGCTCGGGAACCACACAGTGAACGCGATGCATTTAATCAACGTTAAGTTAATTAAAAAATGTAGTTAAATCCTCGGCCTATTAGTACCGGTCAGCTCCACGAATCGCTTCGCTTCCACTTCCGGCCTATCAACCCAGTGGTCTTCTGGGGGCCTTACCCGATAAATCGGTGAGAAACCTAATCTTGAAGCAGGCTTCCCGCTTAGATGCTTTCAGCGGTTATCCTTTCCGAACGTTGCTAATCGGCCGTGC
>CAIQHM010000029.1 GCA_903871555.1 uncultured Actinomycetes bacterium
AATTCTCTCATATGCGTTGGTTAATTGGTCAGTAGTTACATCTTCTAACCAGATAGGTTTTCCTAATCCTTCTAGGCCGATGAATCGCAGATTAGATCCACGAGTTTTCTTATCGCTTCCCATCAATTCCAGAAGCTTCGGGAACTCTCCCGATTTGTAAGTAATTGGCAGTCCAAAGCTCTGGAGAAGTTCGCGATGTTTCGTAACTAATTCGGCCTCAATTTTCCCCAGCAAGTTACTTAGTTCAGCAGCAAATACCAAGCCAATTGAAACCGCTTCTCCATGTCGCAGTTCATAACCCTCTAATTTCTCAATTGCATGCCCAAGGGTATGGCCGTAATTCAAGACTTCTCGTAACCTGCTCTCTTTGAAATCAGAGCTAACGACTTTTGCTTTCACCGCAACGCTACGCCAAATTAATTCAGCGATATTGCTCTTTGCCGAAAGAGCCAAATCCAAAATTATCGGATCGGCAATGAACCCAGCCTTAATTATTTCTGCCATGCCAGCGTTAAAATCTCGTTCTGAAAGTGAATCCAAGAAAGACTCATCAATTATTACCGAAGTTGGTGAATAGAAAGATCCGATTAAATTTTTGCCATGGCCACTGTTGATGCCCGTTTTACCGCCTATCGAAGCATCGACCATTCCTGCGAGTGAAGTTGGAATCGCATGCCAGATGATGCCACGCAGCCAAGTAGCAGCGACAAACCCTGCAAGATCTGTTGTCGATCCACCACCGAAACCGATTATGCAATCGCTACGAGTTAGACCAAACTCGGCACACGCGTCCCACATCTCAGCTAAAACTTTTACACTCTTGGCAGCTTCACCAATAGGTACCGAAACAACCTTAATATTGGCCGAAGCGAAAGCGCTGATATTGAAAAGATCAATAAGTGCACCCGGCGCAATAATTAGTGTTTTATCGTGTGCTGCAGATATCTCAGCTAGCGCAGATTTCCAACCATGGTCAAAGAGAATTTCATATTCTTTTTCGGCAGCAATTTTAATTGTCTTCATGAACTAACCCCCAGCGCAGATGCAATTTCGCGGGCAACATCAATCGGTTTGCGATTATCCGTAAGAACTTGCAAGGTAGCAAGTGATTCATAAATTGGTTTACGTACAGCCATTAACGCACTCCATTGTTGCCTTGGATTAATAGTTAAAAGCGGGCGTTCTTTGTTGAAACCAACTCTGGGCGCTGCTTGAGAAATCGAAACTTCAAGATAGGCAACTGGTAACCCACTATTTTCAAGATAAGTAGCAACATCTTTATCTAGAACTGATCCGCCACCTAGTGCAACTACCCCGGTTGCATTTGCCAAAGCATCTAGGACTACTTCCTTTTCAATCTTACGAAACACCGGCTCACCATCATCGGTGAAAATATCTGAGATTTTCTTCCCACTACGTCTTTCAATTTCTAAATCAGTATCGAGAATTTCACACTCCAGAATTTTCGCCAACTGTCTGCCGACTGAAGATTTACCCGCTCCTGGCGGACCGATTAGAACCGCCTTGGGCATTATGCGATTCCTAAGTTCTCAATAAAATTCTTATAGTTGCGAGCAACTTCACCAACAGAATCGCCACCAAATTTTTCGAGAACGGCATCTGCCAACACGAGTGCAACCATTGCTTCTGCAACTATTCCTGCGGCAGGCACAGCGCAAACATCCGAACGTTGATTAATAGCCTTAGCTGCCTCGCCGGTAGCGGTATCAATAGTGTCCAAAGCCTTTGGAACGGTAGAAATTGGTTTCATCGCTGCTCGTACGCGCAAGATTTCGCCATTTGAAATTCCACCTTCAGTGCCGCCAGCGCGATCTGTGCGCCTTACAATTTTTCCAGATGAGTTCTTCTCAATCTCATCATGCGCACTTGAACCTCTGCGTCTCGCGGATTCAAATCCATCGCCTATCTCAACGCCTTTTATCGCTTGGATGCCCATCAACGCAGCGGCTAATTTGGAATCTAATCTACGATCCCAATGTGTATGCGAGCCAAGTCCAACCGGAACGTTGAAAGCAAGAACTTCGACGACGCCACCAAGAGTGTCGCCAACTTTATGTGCGCTCTCAATTTCTTTTACCATCGCAGCGCTCAAGCCCTTATCGGCCGCACGAACTGGATCGGCATCGACAGAATCTCTATCTGAATAGCTGGGCAATTTATAATCAAGAG
>CAIQHM010000030.1 GCA_903871555.1 uncultured Actinomycetes bacterium
GTTGATACTTCAGAACCAGCTTGTGTGAAACGGAAGATGTTATCGATGAAGAGAAGTACATCTTGCTTCTGAACATCGCGGAAATATTCCGCCATTGTTAGTGCTGAAAGAGCAACGCGAAGACGAGTTCCAGGTGGTTCATCCATCTGGCCGAAGACCAATGCGGTCTTATTGATAACGCCTGTCTCGGTCATTTCTAAGAACAAGTCGTTTCCTTCACGAGTACGCTCACCAACACCAGCGAATACAGATACACCACCGAAGTTTTCAGCTACGCGATAAATCATTTCTTGAATCAAAACAGTCTTACCAACACCAGCACCACCGAATAGACCAATCTTTCCACCGCGAACATATGGTGTTAGTAGGTCGATTACTTTGATACCTGTTTCGAACATTTCAGTCTTTGATTCGAGTTGATCGAATGCAGGTGCTGTGCGGTGGATTGGCCAACGCTCTTTAATATCTAGAGAAGATGTAGGAACATCTAGTGATTCGCCAAGTGTGTTGAATACGTGGCCCTTTGTTACGTCGCCAACTGGGACAGAGATTGCAGCGCCTGTGTCTGACACAAGTGCACCGCGAACCATTCCGTCAGTAGGTTGCATCGAAATCGCGCGAACTAGGTTGTCGCCAATGTGCTGTGCCACTTCGAGAGTAAGCATGCGCTTCTCACCGCTGAGTGTCACATCAACATGTAACGCATTGAAGATCGATGGCATCGAATCGGCTGGGAATTCAATATCCACAACCGGACCGATAACGCGTGCTACGCGACCTGTTCCTGTTTTTGTTCCTGTTGACATCATTCGCTCCCTGCGCTGGCTGAGGCAAGCGCATCTGCGCCGCCGACGATTTCACTGATCTCTTGCGTAATTTCAGCTTGACGGGCTGCGTTAGCAAGACGGGTTAAGGACTTGATTAACTCATCAGCGTTGTCAGTTGCTGACTTCATTGCGCGACGGCGTGCTGCATGCTCGGAAGCAGCAGATTGCAACATCGCATTAAAGACTCGAGCCTCAACGTAGCGAGGTAGTAATGAATTTAATACCTCTCCTGCATTTGGTTCGAATTCATACATTGGTAGCAGACCTGCTGGTGCATCTGATTCCACAACTTCTAGTGGAAGCATGCGACGAGCTTCTGGGATCTGCGTGATCATTGATTTAAATTGAGTGTAAACAATATGTAATTCATCTACGCCAGTTTCAACCGATGCAGCATCTGCGATGAACGCCTCAATCAGAGCATCTGAAACCTCTTTTGCATGCGCATAAGTTGGGTTATCAGAGAAACCAGTCCATGATCCAGCAATCTTGCGACTGCGGAATCGGTAATAGTTAACAGCTTTACGACCGACCAAGTAAGCCTCAGTAGCAAGTCCGCGTTCGCGAAGTGCTGTGATTAATTGATCGCCCTCTTTGATCGCGGCATTTGAATAGGCACCAGCCATACCGCGGTCTGCAGTGATAATTAATACTGCAGCACGAAGAGGTGAATCAGAAGGAGTTGTTAGTGGATGGTTTGTACTTGAGAAGGAAGCTACAGCTGTTACTGCGCGAGTGAGTTCATTTGCATATGGAGATGAAGCAGCCACGCGTTGTTGTGCCTTGACGATACGAGAGGCAGAGATTAGCTCCATTGCCTTCGTAATCTTCTTGGTCGCCTTAACCGAACGCATTCGGCGGCGATATATGCGTAGTTGTGCACCCATTTGGTTACTTGCTCACCTTTGGAACTTGGCGTGTAATCTGTTCGTTATCTTCGCCAGTTAGCGCTTCAGCTTTTGCTTCATTAACTGCAGCAGCACCTGTTGCAGAGAATTGCTTCTTGAAGGTATCAATTGCTTCTTGAAGAGATGCAACTGTGTCATCAGTAAGTTCCTTGGTTGCTGCGATTACATCAAAAATCTTTGGACGTTCGCGACCAATGAAATCTAAGAATTCAGATTCGAAGCGACGGATATCTGCAACAGGAATTGAATCCATGTTGCCAGTTGTTCCGGCCCAAATTGAAGCAGCCATACGTTCTACTGAATAAGGTGAATATTGACCTTGCTTCAATAGTTCAACCATTCGCGCACCGCGCTCTAGTTGTGCCTTTGATGCAGCATCAAGATCTGAACCGAAAGCAGCGAATGCTTCGAGTTCGCGGTACTGAGCCAAGTCCAAACGCAGACGACCAGCAATTTTCTTAATTGCTTTTGTCTGTGCAGAACCACCAACGCGAGAAACTGAAATACCTACGTTGATAGCTGGACGAACACCTGCGTTGAAAAGATCGGTTTCGAGGAAGCACTGTCCGTCAGTAATAGAAATTACGTTTGTCGGAATGAATGCTGAAACGTCGTTACCTTTTGTTTCGATGATTGGAAGTCCGGTCATAGAACCGCCACCAAGTTCATCTGAAAGCTTTGCGCAACGTTCTAGTAGACGTGAGTGTAAGTAGAAAACGTCTCCTGGATAAGCTTCGCGGCCCGGTGGGCGTCGTAGCAATAGGGATACTGAACGATAAGCCTCAGCTTGCTTTGATAGATCATCAAAAATAATTAGAACGTGCTCGCCCTTGTACATCCAGTGCTGACCAATTGCAGAACCGGTGTAAGGAGCTAAGTACTTGAAGCCTGCTGGATCTGATGCAGGTGAAGCAACGATTGTTGTGTATTCCATTGCGCCAGCTTCTTCCAGTGCGCCCTTAACGGATGCAATGGTTGAGCCTTTTTGGCCAATAGCAACATAAATACATTTAACTTGCTTCTTTGGATCGCCAGATTTCCAGTTCTCTTTCTGGTTAATGATTGTGTCGATTGCAATTGCAGTCTTACCAGTCTGACGGTCACCAATAATTAGCTGACGTTGTCCGCGACCAATAGCCGTCATCGCATCGATTGCCTTGATACCAGTCTGCATTGGTTCTTTAACTGGTTGACGTTCAACTACTGATGGTGCCTGCAGTTCAAGTGCACGTTGTGCTTCAGCCTTGATCTCACCCTTGCCATCGATTGGACGACCGAGTGGATCAACAACGCGACCAAGGAAACCATCGCCAACAGGTACTGAAAGAATTTCGCCAGTACGGCTAACGCTTGTTCCTTCTTCAATTCCAGTGAACTCACCAAGAATAACTACACCGATTTCGCGCACATCGAGGTTTAGTGCCAGACCAAGCGTTCCATTTTCGAACTTAAGAAGTTCGTTGGTCATTGTCGAAGGCAGGCCTTCAACACGGGCGATGCCATCGCCAGCTTCGGTTACGGTACCGATCTCATCGCGTGCTGCGGCTCCCGGTTGGTAAGAAGCAACATGCTTTGCAAGCGCGTCGCGAATCTCTTCGGGCCGGATCGTGAGTTCCGCCATCTTTAACTCCTTCAACTAATTCAGATTCACAAAGTGTGAAACCTGAAACCTATTTAATTAAGAGACAAGCGCGCGGCTTGCCTCTGCCAATCTATTTGCAATAGTTCCATCGATTACTTCATCACCAAAACGAATTGAAATTCCACCAAGAACGCTTGGGTCGATCTCAATATTCAAGTGAACTGGTTGGCCGATCTGCTTTGTCAGCGAATCTGCCAACTTCTTTGCCTGCCCATCGCTAAGTGCGATGGAAGATTTAATGTGCGCATTTACGCGGTTGCGACGAGCGGTCACTGCATGTGAATAGGCAGCAACTGTCTTTTCAATACTGCGGGCGCGACGAGATTCACCGCGATGGGCCAGCAAACTATTTGTGCTTGCTGCGAACTTTGCCCCGAAGATGCTCTTCAAGAGTTCTTGTTTTGCAGCAGGTGTTTCGGCGCGGGCGCTTAGCGCGGTGCGCAATTCCGGATTTTCGATTAGCAATTTTGAGAAGGTAAAAATCTCACTTTGCACTTGATCCAGTGAATTACCGAGATTTGCAGCTGCGGCTTCAGTCTCGACAGCGATCTGTTCGATTGCATCAGCTATACCTGAAGGTGAAGACCAGCGAAGTGAAACAGCAGTTCCTAGGAGTGAAAGTGCTGGACCACCAAGTGATTTCTTAAAAAGATCAGATACTAAATCTGATTTAGAAGCGGCATCTCGAGAAGAATCTGTTAATGCACGACGCAGTCCAGTTGATGAATCAATGGCGACGAGTGCTTTAAATAGATCGCTTGAAATGGCAGAAGCATCGCCAGCAGACACACCCTTAAGTGTGTTATCTAGCGCAACACGAAGTGCGGCTAGTGACTGACGGCTGCTTCCACCTAAAACGATCATTACTTACTCTTCTCCAAATCATCCAAGAAGCGGTCAACAATGCGTGATTGTCGAACCTGGTCATCTAACGCTTCTCCAACAATCTTTGATGCTAGTTCAGTTGCAAGTGAACCAACTTCATTGCGAAGAGATGTGACTGCTTGTTGACGTTCTGCTTCAATTGATGCAGTTGCTGCAGCGGTAATTCGAGCTGCTTCTTCTTGCGCTTTGCTTCGAAGATCATCAATGATTGCAGCGCCTTGAACACGGGCTTCTTCACGAATCTTCTGAGCTTCTCCGCGAGCTTCACTTAACTGTGCTGTGTATTGCTCAAGAGCAACTTGCGCAGCTTGCTGTGCTTTCTCGGCTTTCTCCATGCCACCTTGAATTGCTTCAGTGCGAGCCGTGAATGCTTTTTCAAACATTGGCACAACTTTGGAGCGAAGCACAAGGAACAACAAAGTGAAGGCGATGAAGCCAACAATGAGTTCTGCGGTATGCGGAATTAGCGGATTAGCCGCTGCTTCCGCTGCGCTTGTGCGAAGGCTCATGGTTAGAGAACGAATGCTAGAACTAGACCAAAGAGAGCCAAAGCTTCAGCAAGAGCGAAGCCAAGGAATGCGATTGGTTGTAGAACGCTGCGAGCTTCTGGTTGACGAGCTACACCGCTGATGTATGCGGCGAAGATCATTCCTGTTGCGATTGCAGGTCCGATTGCTGATAGGCCATAACCGACCAGGTTGAGTGTGCCTTCCATTGTGTTGCCTTTCTGTTCGTGTTACTTACTAGCGGAAGCTAATAAGTGGGTATTAATTTTTTAGATCTAGTGCTCATCCGCTAGTGCGCCGGCGATGAACAAAGCTGTAAGTAGCGTGAAGATATAAGCCTGAAGACATTGGACCATGAACTCGAAGAAGGTCATTCCAATTCCAAAGGCAAAGGCAAATGGTGCAATTAACTTTAAGCCGATTACACCTTTAAGAAGGTGATCGCCGCCCATTATGAATACTAGAAGCAATAAGTGACCAGCAAACATATTTGCAAAGAGACGTAGTGAAAGAGTGAGCGGGCGTACCAAGAAGAATGTTGCAACTTCAATTGGGGTAAGCAGAATATAAACGAATTTTGGAACACCTGGCATAAATGCAATACCCATTAGGTATTTACCAAGACCCTGTTTCTTGATTCCGACAGAGTGGAAAACTATGAAAGAGAAAATTGCGAGTACATATGGGAATGAAACATGTGACATCGCAGGGAATTGAAGGAAGGGCACTATTCCAAATACATTGTTTGTAAGAATGAAGGTAAAGAGTGTGAATAAGAATGGAACGAATCGCATGAATTCGTGGCCGATAATTTCTTCGCCAATACTGTTGCGAACGAAGGCGTAAACAGATTCGCCAGCGAATTGCAGCTTATTTGGGACTACAAGAGCCTTGCGTGAAGCAAGAATAAAAAATACTGAAATTAAAAGTACAGAGAATAAAACTAAGAGAATTGGCTTTGTTGTGTATTCATTATTTCCGAATACTGGAGGGAGATTAAAGTCGGCGGTGCTGGGTGGGACGAATCCTTCACCAGTCTCAGCAAACGCGAACTTACGCACAAAAACTCCTGAACCTAATTAATCTGGACATTAAATCTAGAGAATAAAACTTTGGGAAGTTGGCGCAACACTATTAGGAGTCCGCCCAAAACCAAAACTGAAGCCAGGCTCTAATTACGCCCGAAACGTAGCCAGGTCAGATAGAGCGAAGATCCGGCTCCAAGAAGCAGCCCTCCCAGTAGGAAGAAGTTCTTGTCCAGCCAATTGTCCAACGCCCAGCCGATTCCGCCCCAGATAATCAGGCCAGATATCAAGTATCCGAAGATCGACCACATTGCGCCCTCTTCATTTCCGCTACCCATATCTATTCTCCCGAACCCTTAGGTGAACCCTGTTGAGGGCTAGTTTGCGGCAAAGGCAGTTGAAAACGCAACTTCACAAATGCCCGAATCTCCCCCGCCAACCAGGCCGCCGTAATGCTCAGGGCTGCGATAGCAAAGGTTGGGCGATCAACGCTCTCGGGTGAAGTTGTCTTCGTCACAACCAATAAGAGCGCACCCATCAAGATTACTTTTGCAAAATAAGAGAACATCGCAAGGGCCATAACTGCCATTGGATCTAAGTTTGTAGAAATTTTTGAGATCAATAGATGAACTGAGAAATAGAGAATTACTGTAAAGCTTGCAAGTAAAGCTCCCCATAAACCGGAAGAACCTCGAATTAGAACTCCGGCAACAATGCTTATAACTGCAATTATTACTGCAGGAATCAACGCCCCCCGCCAAAGACCAACTTCATTTTGCTGTGACATATGTGCTCACCAAACTCTTTCTTATTAGCGCGAGAGAGAATAAAAAAATCGCCAACCCGACTACAAGTGCAAGCCATAGTGGAGCAAATGCCGCAACTACAGTTGGGAAGGCGAACATTGCCGTCCAACAATAGAGAATCGCTGTTGTGCGCCTATGTGAATTTCCCATTGAAAGAAGTTTGTGATGCAAATGCTCTTTATCTGCTGTGAATGGGGATCGACCAGCGCTAAGGCGGCGAACTATTGCCATGCCTAAATCGATAAGCGGAATTGCTAAAACGCTAAATGGCAGAAGTAATGGAAGTAAAACAGTATTGGAACTCTGATTTGTAATTGCGTTTAAATCTATCTGGCCGGTAAGAGTTATCGCCGCCGCTGAGAGCAAAAGCCCAAGAAACATCGCCCCGGAATCCCCCATGAAAATTCGAGCAGGATGATAATTGTGAGGTAAGAATCCAATACAGATCCCAATAATTACTGCAGTAATTAGTGATGGAGCACCAGCACGGCTTAGCCCATTTACAACTGCAAGAAGATAAGAGAAGCCGAAAAAAGCCATGGCACAAATAGCAACGATGCCGGTGGCAAGACCATCTAGGCCATCGACGAAGTTCACGGCATTGATTACAACCATTACAAAGAAGATGGTTAACAACTGACCGATGCTTGGTGGCAAAATGTAGATGCCATTTATAGGTAACCAGAGAATTTGTACTCCATGCAGCAACAAAATTCCGCCAGCAACTGCTTGGCCCGCAAACTTTGTAATTGAATCCAAATCATACAAATCATCTAGTGCGCCAAGAATCATAATAAATGTGCCGGCCAGAAAGATTCCTGTTGCTTCTCGACCAAATGATTTCGCGACAAGTGGCAGATGACTCACAACTAAGAAAGTTATGGACATCGAAATCCACATTCCGATTCCGCCCCATCTAGGCGTAATGACGCTGTGAGTATCGCGAGATCGCACATGTATAAATGCGCCAGCATTCATGGCTAAATTTTTTACATATGGTGTAATCAAATAACAGAGCGTTGCTGCAAACGCAATGGTTAAGAGATATTCCCGCACTTTTCTACCTACTTCTTATCTGGCGTAAATTGGAAATTTTGCAGTCAGAGCATTTACTTCGCTTCGAATTGTGGCTGCTTTGTTTGCATCGCCACCATCTTTGATCGCACGCGCAATAAGTGAAGCAATCTGTGCCATTTCTGGTGTTCCCATTCCTTGCGTTGTAGTCGCAGCAGTTCCCACGCGAATACCGCTTGTTACTGCCGGGGTTTCTGGATCATAAGGAATTGCATTCTTGTTTAAAACGATGCCTGATTCGCCACAACGCTCATCAGCGATCTTGCCATTTACACCAGTTGAACGAATATCAATAAGTGCCAAGTGAGTTTGCGTACCGCCCGAAACTGCGCGCATTCCTTCTTTCTCTAAACCTGCGGCAAGAGCCTTTGCATTAATAATTACATTCTTTGCATAGGTTTGATATTCCGGTGTTGCACACTCTTTAAGCGCGACAGCTTTTCCGGCAACGGCACTCATGATTGGCCCACCTTGCATACCCGGAAATACCGCTTTATCAATTGCTGCAGCATGTTCGGCCTTAGAAATAATCATGCCACCGCGTGGTCCGCGGAGAACTTTATGCGTTGTAAATGAAACAACATCGGCATAA
>CAIQHM010000031.1 GCA_903871555.1 uncultured Actinomycetes bacterium
CGCGTTCTTCATTGCATTCCTAGCTTTCACGAGAATTGGCTTCTCGCTGGGATTTTCTGAAGCACCGGTTGGAATTGGCAATTTCTTTTTAGGACAACCCGCGATTCAAGATTCAAATTTAAATCAAGTTTTAGGTTTGTTAGTTGGACCAAATGGTCAGCCAGGTGTCTCTGGTTATTCCGGAGCAAATGGTAAAGATGGCTTAAATGGATTAGATGGAAAACCTGGTGCAAATGGTGCAAATGGTGCGAATGGTGCACCGGGACAAGCAGGTGCACAAGGTGCGCAAGGTTTAGCGGGACCAGCAGGAATTCCAGGAGTTGCAGGAGCAGCAGGTCCAGCAGGAGCAAGTGGACCAGCAGGCGCAGCCGGTGGAACTGGTGGCGGAACAGTTAATGCAGGATTTGGAACAATTGGAATTGATAGCTGCGATAAATCAGTAAAGGTAGATTTAAAACAGAAATTCACGGGCGGCATATTTAAATTAGATCAAGTTAACATAAGTGAAATCGCTGGCATTATTGGGGCCGACTTAGGTTGCTCTGGCCAAGAAGTTTCAGTCCACTTAAAAGATAACAAAGGGCCTGGCACTGGCGATGATATTGAAATTACTTGCACGGCAATTCTGGGTGCAATAATTGGGGCAAACAACACTGTCTCATTCCCAAGGGATGGAACTTGTGCACCAGTTACAATTACTTCTGTAGAAATGGGAAATTTAGATTCCTTTGTCGGACTTGAATTCACGGGAGGTGCCTAATGTCAGAGAAGAAGAAGGCACAAAATAGCGAGCCAAAGATTTCAAATATCCCTATGCCAATTTCTGATAATCCTCTGGTTGTTGACTTGCCAGATGGCCAGAAATTAATACTTGGAAAGCTGACCCCCGGCCATGTAATTGAAGTTGCAACTTGGCGCGGAACCGGACGCCCAGATTCACGTACTAATCGTTTAATGCTTGGCATGACTGATGGATCTGAACCTGCGGCAAATACCGATCCAGTTAGTACAACTGAAGAAGCAACTAGTGGTCGTAAATTAAAGTTGCCGTTTAAAGTAAATATTCCAACTTCGAAACTTTCAAATTCTTTCAAATTTGTATTTTCTAATGTTTCTAAAGCATTAGCCAGAACTCGTGAATTAAAGCCGATTGATACAACCGCAGAGCTAAATATTGATGCATGGATTGAAAGCATCAGCAAAGAGGCTGAGGCAAAATCACAAGCAACCACGAAAAAGGCAGCCGATCCAGTTAAGAAGGCCCCATCCGCTAAGAAGGCAGCAAAAAAGGCACCTTCTAAGAAGAAATAACGTGTCAAATTCCCTTTATTAAGATATTAAATTTGGAGGGCTTACTCTTATCCCCATGAATAAAACCTTACGAACAAGAATCGCCATTGCATTGGTGGTTTTGATTCTTGCTTATGCAGGTGGAATTCGAATCTCACATCCCCACAGCGGGTTGAAGAACTCTCTTGGTTCGGCGCAATCAGGTTTAGTGGTTTATAAAACCGGAAGCGATTTTGCAAAAGATGCAAAAGTTATCGTCAAGACAGAAGAAAAAGATAAATCACCAGTACTTGCATTTGTAGTTGCGGTGAATAAAGATTCTTATGACATTCAATCTGATGCTGCAATTGTCAGAGTCCAGAAAGATCAAGCTAAAGGCAAACTGATATTGATGGTTCCATTCCTGGGATCTTTCTTCGGGCTGGTTGGACTTTAATTACTTAAGTTTTGAAACAAAGGTAAGTCGAAGTGCAATTTCAGTTGTCTTTAAGGAATCATCAGCCCCAGCCACTGTTGCGGCGCTAGCAAATAAATCAGGCATGTCCTCACTCAATTTAAAGCTATAGGCAAGCGCGCGGTTTCGACCGGCTTCCGGAGATTCTATTTTTGCGTTATATCCACCAAGAACCTGGGCGAAAATAATCTCAGTATCTGCGCTAAGTCTCTCTTTATCTTTGAAGGCTTGTATATCTGAAGATAACGCTTTGGAATTGTATTCATCATAAACAAGTGAGAGGCCGCGGTTAAAGTTAAAACCACGATCAACTTGCTTGTAGTTTGTCTTTACAAGAGTGCTACTAATGAAGTTGTCGATGGGTACGAAGGAGATTGTGGCAAGGAAGATACACATTAAGCCAAGAAGTAAGTCGGCATACATCCAGCCCGCAAGAAGGGTTGCATCCTCGGCATGTTGGATCTCAACTCTTCTGCGACCTCTGGACATTATTAGCTACCAGATTTAATTCTTTTGATTTCGCGAAGAATCTCACGATCACTTGGCAACGCCTTAACCAATTTAAGAAGTTCTTTACTTGTTAGGTTTAGAGATTTAGTTGAATCTTGCAGCTGCTTGACGGCTCGACCAAGTGATTGATTCATAGTTACATCAGTAATGCGCTCGTGATCAAACAAATAGCTCTTTATTGAGATAGCCAACTGAAATTTCGCTTCATCAATCTCTAGGTTTGATCTTGCAGCCCTATTTCGCAGGATCCTTTCAATCACTGAGATTGAGATAGTCATTAAAATAATCACAATAATTATCTGGAAGTCCAAGGTAGCGATACGGCTTAGAGACCATTCTTTACTTAGGACGCCGTAGCCGTTCTCCCAGAAATCTAAGAAGTTAGAGACAGTTAAAGTGTTATTTGCTGTGTAAACCGCAAATGCGGCTGAAGCCTTGCTGATTGCAAACCAGGTAAGTGCAACCGGTAAAAATACAAGGGCATTTCTAATAATAGTGAGGCCAAGATTTATGCGTTGAAAAATATCGTTAGATTTATCCGAAGGTGTTGGAAGATAATCAAGCGGATCAAGCGAGGCCCAAACTTCCAGATTTTCACCAGACTCTAGGGCTCCTTGTAATCCACTCACATAGGGATCGTCCTGGAACTTGTGTTGAACAGACCAAGACTTTAAAAGATTAACAAGAGGTTCGCTTGTCGAAGCGGATTTGCGTCTAACCATTACAACGTCATCGCTATTACTAGGTTAAGTAGAGCAAGTCCAATCATTGTTGCCCAAATTTTTGTTGATACTGCTGGCTTCTTTGTGTTCTTATAACCGAGGACCAAAATCACTACAAGGAAAATAAGTTTGATTCCAACTTTGGTGTGATCAGGTGCATCCCAAGTAGCGGCATCAGATGCGTGAAGTGAAGTGCGAATACCGACAAGAGCTAATCCTGAAATCAAGGATAGAAGTGCGCTATGTAGAACGCCGCCAAGGATGCGCTTCTCAGCCTTTGGAATCTGCGAGAGCAGAGCTCCAAGAATTCCAATGAAGCCAAGAACGTGAAGAAGCAGGAAGATATTGCGGGCTAGTGTCATGAGAAAAGGGTATCGGCTTAGTTGAGCGCTAGCACTCGCGACACATATAGGCATCAAAAATTAATGGGCGTAACTTCACATCCGTGAAGCCACCGTGGGCTTGACTCTAAGGAAAAAAATATGACCGGTTGGTTAGCAAGCTTTCTAAATCACCCAGCAACTTACTTAAAATATGGATGGTTTCAAATCTCCATCTCAAACTTAATAGTAATTCTCATAATGTTGGTGCTTTTTGCAGCAGCGATTCTTATTAAGTTTCCTAAGGAGCGCGAATGAGCACTTCTGAAAATAAGATGTGGACTGCAAGACTTCGAAACGCTTGGCAACGCAATTTGCCTGTAGATAAATTATTGCCAGATGATCAGCCAGCATATGTTGCATCTTGGATTTATGTTTTCGGTGTTGCAACGATTGCCGCTCTTGGCGTAATTATCGCTTCTGGAATTGTTTTAGCATTCCAAGGCCCGGCTTGGTATCACACATCCGATATCGGTAAATTCACTAACAGCATGCACTTTTGGTCAGTGCAGATGTTCTTTGCTTTCATGGTGATTCACCTTTGGGGCAAGTTCTGGATGGCAGCATGGCGCGGTAACCGAGTTCGTACCTGGATGACAGGTGCAGTTACGTTTGTAGTTTCAATTGCAACTGCATTCACTGGATATTTGATCCAGACCAACTTTGACTCTCAATGGATCTCATTTGAAGCTAAAGATGGCTTCAACTCTGTTGGTGTTGGCGCTTGGTTCACAGTTACAAACTTGGGCCAGATGTTGTTGCTGCACGTCGCATTTTTGCCACTGATTCTTGGCGTCATCACATTTATACATGTGTTGATGGTTCGTCGCAGAGGCGTGGTGCCACCAATTGATGCGCTCCCATTCGATATGGAGGTTCGCAAATGAGTACTGGTCGACATACAAAAGAAGAGTTTGATGCTGCGCCATGGCACGGCAAAACTCGTAAGTATGACATCGTAAAAGAGGGTGTAATTGCTGTTGTCGTTGTTTCGGTATTGGCAGTTGCACTTTCTCTCTTGCTTGGATCCCCGGATGACACACCATTAACTTTTAAAGGATGGGCGACATCTAATTCAGATAATTTTTATGCAACTGCGGTATCTGAACTTGCTGGGACAAGTGGAACAGCTACATACGGTGCTCCTTATAACAAAGCTGCAGATGGTTTAAATGTTGGACCTCTCTGGTTGCAGAAGTGGGCAGGTGCTTCAAGGCCAATTGATTCAGTAAATGACTTTGTTATTGCCCCGCTAAGCACACAAGTTTTATCAACCGATATTGCTAGTGCGCTTGCAACTTGGAAAGCCGCGACCGCAAAAGATCAGAGCACATGGGCAACGAATTACGACAGCGCAATTGCAAAAGTTGAGGGAAAACTTAGCGATGTTCCTGCTGGAAATTACGGTCCAGTTCCAGCGCTTGCGCAAGGGCTTACTGACATGGCAAAGGCCGGTGGCTTAGATGCTGCGCTCTTGTCACAAGGTGGCTTCTTCCAGACTGATAACACAAAACAAATTCTCTTCTTTGGTGATGGCTCATATTTAGATGATGCCGGAACTGCTGCGAATTTGCAGGGTGGTACTTGGGGAATGATGAATGAGACTGGACGCTATCCCGGACAAGCCTGGCTCTGGTTATATTCCTTCTGGTATCAGATTCCACCATTTAATAATGAGGAATCAAAACCAATCGGCGCAAATGCTGATGCTTACATTATGTTCTTGATGGGCGGACTTTCACTTGGTTTGATCTTGATTCCGTTAATTCCTGGAATAAAGACACTGCCAATGCGGATTCCAATCCATCGTGGAATTTGGCGTCAGTATTACGAAGAGAACGGTATTAAAAGAAGGAAGCACTAATTAATAAGTAATCTCTAAAACAACGCTCCCTATTTGAGACTTAATAAAGTCTTAAATAGGGAGTAGTTGTTTTCAAGGGTATCCACTTCTGCAGAGTTTGGCTGATAGATATCACCAGCCGGCAAAGCAAATTGGCTGATGCCTGCAGCAATATCGGAAGGGCTTGTATGAGAAGCGATTGCAATCAGAGCGGCGCCAAGATCGGATCCAGAATTCGTCTGCGCGATGATTGGACGATTCAAAACTGTCGCACGAATTTTGCACCAAACTTTTGATTTTGCACCTCCACCTGCGGTCTTTAAAACACCGGTGAGTGGGGCTCCGGCCTTTGCCAAGATTTCATAAGAAAGTTTTTCGGCAAATGCAATGCCTTCAAGAATTGCGCGGTAATTATCGATTTCATTTAGCGCTGAACCAGATGCAATGGATTGTAAGTTTTTATCTGCAACCGGGAATCTTTCGCCAGTTGAAATCAGGGGATATGTGACAAATGATGCCGGGCCATTTTGTTCGGCCTTTAAATCCCAATTCTTGATGTCCGGGGCAAATTCTTTAAATGAAATTCCGCCAAGGTTTGATGCGCCACCAACCAACCAATTATTTGCTGGTAACAAGTGACTATAGAAACCAGGGCCCGATACATCTTTATTACTAACTAATTTGATAACCATCGTGGTGCCAAGAGTTGTGACTGCAGAGCCAAGATCGGCGCCACCAGCAGAAATCTGAGCAGTGCAGCCATCAGTCATTCCGGCATAAATATTTAGGTCGCCAATCGATCCAAGTTTTGCGCCAGGTGCAACAATTTTTGGAAGCTTTAAGTTTTGCATCGCCGCCATTGCACTTATTTGCGGATCCCAAGTTTTAGTTCGCAGATCTACGCCGGTCTTTAAAGCATGGCTCCAATCAGCAGCAATATCCTGCGGTTTTTTATTTAACAGTGCAGCAATCACAAATTCTGGAGTGTGCACCAAGTGCAGATTGCCTGATAAATTTTCGGCTTTACGAATAAAGATTGCACGATCAAGTGGGTTGCCAGCACGAGCGTCGTTATACATAGCGGCCGGTATGACTGCTTTTCCTTCGTCGTCAACCAAGGTGAAGGTCCCTGAAGTTGCAGATATAACAAGTGATACGGGTTTGTAATTTAAAGCTGTTGCCTCGGCTTGGATTTCATTTAGCAGACTTGAAACTGCTATTACCCAGCTATTTGGATCTTGAGTTACAGAATTATCGGTGCCACGAATTACTGGGGCTAACTTCGCATTTGCGGTGGCTAGAACCTTTGCATTCTCATCGACCAATAATGCACGTGTGGATTCGGTTGCGATATCGATTCCGATGAATGCCGGTTTCATTTAGAGCTTTGCAATTTTTTCTACGAGATTCTCTAAATTAGGCGCGACGATATCTGGCACCTTCAAATCTTCTTCTGAAGGAGTTGGGTTGGCCTCACCGCGCAGAATCCAGACGGTTGAAAAACCTAAGTTCTTCGCTGGCAGAACGTCGGTATCCAAACGATTGCCGATATGAATTGTCTCTGCTGCCTTTGTACCAAGTTCGGTAAGTGCTAGTTCAAATATTCGAGGATCTGGTTTCTCTAGACCAACAACCGCAGAGATTCCAAGAAAATCTATGAGATCAAAGATGCCATCTCGTTTAAGTGATTCAACTGCAGATTTTGGTTGATTAGCAACTAGGCCAATTTTCAAACCACTAGCTTTTAATTCTTCTATTGTCTTTTTAGCATCGTCATACATATCACTTGGTTGGAAGTTCCAACGTGCGGTTGCGAACTCCATAATTTCACCCTTTAAATCAAGGGAGGCGAAGAATTCCATGCAGAGTTTGCTGCGAAGAGATCCCGAGTGCGACTTTAGATGTTCGTCATAAACTTTTTCAAACCGAGCTGAATCTATTGGACCAGCAAAGTTTTCAATTGCAGAGTAGATGGCCTTTTTAAAGACCTCATCGGAATAAATGATTCCGCCAACATCAAAGGTGGCTGCTGCAAATTTCATAAATTCTTACTTGCTTAAACCTTCACGAGCAAGAAGTCGCTTACGTAAGATTTCATCCGGGCGAAATGCAATTGCTTCTGCCGCTTCATTTGGTACGAAAGAGATTCCACCAGCGCTTAGCGCACCAAGGCGAATTCGCGCAGCCTTTACTGCAATCTCGGTTGCGCCAAGTGCGTCGCGTGCACCAACACCAAATGTGCAGAGCCCGTGATTACCAAGAATGATTTGCCCAGGATTGCGACCATGTTTCTGTTGGTATTCCAGAACGCCGAGATAAACCCCAAGCCCAAGATCTAATCCAGGATTGGCAAATGGCAAGAAGAGTGGGACCGGGCCACACATAACCGCTTCATCCGGGAAAACTGTTCCGCTGTAATGTTTTGCGCCATCTTTGCTTGCAGCAAGTGAAACTACTGGAGTTGGGTGGGTATGAAGCGACCAATCAACTTCCATCGCATGGAATGCAACAACGTGAACCAGAGTTTCAATACTTGCTTTGCGAACATCACCTTGCGAATTCTTTGAAGTGGCAAGGATTGCATTTAGAGCCGCGGTAAGTTTTTCGCTGGAACCGTTCTTACGAGCATCTTCTAAAATTTCTACACAATTACCGAGTTCGAGCCAGACCCAATCCTCTTCTTTTGCATTACCCATAATGACGCCGCTGGCTTTAACTAGGAACTTCTCTTTTTTGCGATCGTAAACTGCGGCGTTACCTTCAGCTTGAATCGTTAGATCTGCTGCTGGTTCGCCGGCTTTGCGCGAGAGTTCAGTTAATTCCTTGGCTAATTTCGACATTTCGGGGCTCCCTAGTTAATTAATGCTTCGTATCTTATTTGAAGTTGGGCTATCTCACTGCGAATTTCTGCTGCTTGATTTGGCAGATAACTCGTTATTTTCAAATCACTTGCCTTAACTAACTTTCGACCTTCTGTAAGTGAGGCAATCTCACCAAGTGCAATTGCTTGAACTATCGCGTTACCCATTGCGGTTGCTTCAACTGGGCCGGCGATAACTTCGAGACCAGAAATATCAGCCGTTAATTGTGAGAGCAGAGCATTTTGCGAACCGCCTCCGATTATCTGGATTGCCGGCATTGCAAGGCCACTGCATTGGGCAAGAACTTTTGCGATTCTGGCATATTGAAAAGCCAGAGAGGCAAAGATGCATTGGGCTAATTCACCTGGAGTATTAGGAATTGGTTGGCCAGTCTTTTGCGCAAAATTTTGAATCCGCGCAATCATTTCACCAGCATGAATAAATACTGGATCGTCAACATAAATTAAGGTGCGCCACTTATTGCTCTGGGCTTTAGCCAAATCAACCAGCTCGGCATAAGTTAATTCAACACCTTGAAGCTTTAGATCACGGCGAACTTCTTGTATCAACCAGAGCCCAGCAATATTGCAGAGCAGTCTGGTATTTCGACCAAAGCCACCCTCGTTTGTTATCCGATGTTTTAACGTGAGTTCATTTATAACTGAATTATCTAGTTCAACCCCAAGGAGAGACCAGGTACCAGAAGAGATATAAGCATTGCCTGGCGCTGAAAATGGCGTCGATACAACAGCAGATGCAGTGTCGTGACTCGCAGTTGCTATGCAGGGGATTGGACCGATTCCAGTTAACTCTTGCAGTTCTTTAGTAAGAGTTCCTCGAATTGTTCCGGCATCTTGAACTTCACCGAAAATGTTTGTTGGAATTCCTAAATCTTCTGCCAACTTTGTTGCCCACTTATTATTGGGGACATCGTAAAGCCCGGTCGTAGATGCAATTGTGTATTCGGTACCGATCTCACCGGTAAGTGCATGCAGAACAAGATCTGGCATAAGTTGTAGGTATGCGGCGCTATTAAATTCTTCCGGAGTTTGCTCAGCAATCGCGAGTAATTGATAAATAGTATTTACTTCTAATAGTTGTGAACCAGTATCACCATGCAACCTATCTTTACCAACTATTGCAGCAGCTCTTTCTAGATAACCATCAGTGCGATGATCACGATGGCTAACTGGCAAACCAATTAACTTGCCATTTGCATCAAGCAAACCAAAATCTAAACCCCAAGTATCAACAGCAATCGAAAGATACGGGCCATCTGGTGCAGCAATTTTTAGCGCGGTAATAATCTCTTCAATGATTTTCGGGAAATCCCAGCACCGTCGACCCCGCTCGTCACTGATTACCGGGGTTGCAAAACGGTAAATTTCACGCGTAGAAATTGAGCTACCGATCTCAACGGCCATTAAACGACCTGATTCGGCCCCCATATCCAGCGCCAGATACGTGCCCATATAGTGAGACGACCCTTCCGCTTGGTTAGAACTTTGCTGACGTAACAATTTGTTACCGAAAATTAAGTGCTATCTCAAATCTTTTCTTATCTTTTCGCAAAAAGAGTATAGATTCAAGTTATAACTGTGATTAAGATTCCAAATATTGTTTTGATTCTAATTTAGCAAACTTAAGTTAAGAGTGGAGTCCAAGTGGCAAGAGACCTTCTTCTTCAGATGAAAGGTGTTCAAAAGCGTTTCGGCGGTGCCATTGCACTTCGTGGTACTGATCTATCGATTCGCGCTGGTGAAATTCATGCACTGCTCGGCGAAAACGGCGCAGGCAAATCTACAATGTTAAAAATTCTTGCAGGCGTTCACGTAAACGATGGCGGAACAATAGAACTTGGTAGCAAGCCATTTATAACTGGCTCTCCACAAGCATCAATTGAACAGGGTATCGCTGTTATCTATCAGGAGCCTTCACTATTTTTAGATTTAACTCTGGCAGAAAATGTCTTTATTGGTCGCCAACCAATGAAGGGCATTGCTATTGATTGGGCCCAAGCACAAACTGAAGCAGCACGTTTGTTTGCCGAACTTGGGGTTCCGCTTGATCCAAAGCGTTTGGCCCGCGGACTTTCAATCGCAGATCAGCAAGTTGTTGAAATTGCTAAAGCGCTTTCAATGAATGCAAATATTATTTTGATGGATGAACCAACTGCGGCGCTTTCAGCTTCTGAAGTTGAACGCTTGATGACGGTCATGAAGAGTCTCAAGGCAGCAAATAAGGCAGTTATCTTTGTAAGCCACCGCCTTGATGAAGTCTTCGCAATTTCAGATTACATAACTGTTATGCGCGATGGTGCGACGGTTAGCGAGAACGCAGTATCTGTCACTGATTTGCAGAAGGTAATTAAGGAGATGGTGGGCCGCGAACTCACCGAGCTCTTCCCTAAGACCGAGAATAAAATTGGTGAAATAGCACTTGAAGTTAAGGACCTTACAAATCCGGCTTATTTCCGCAACATTTCCTTCAGCGTTCGACGTGGTGAAATTGTTGCTCTTGCTGGTCTTGTAGGCTCTGGCCGATCTGAAGTTGCCCGCGCAATCTTCGGTATTGATAAGTACACAGCTGGCACCGTAAAAGTAAATGGTAAAGAGCTTGCTAAGGGTTCACCTGTAGCTGCAATGGCAGAAAAGATTGCACTTGTTCCGGAAGATCGCCGCCAGCAAGGCCTCTTCATGATCGCCGGTGTTGATCGTAATATTTCGATGGAATCTTTCGATCGCATAAAGGGAAAGTTATTTATTAACTTCAAGAAGGAGCGCGCCCTAACCGAAATTTGGCGCGATAAGTTAAGTATTAAATATGCCGCGCCAACAAATCCAGTTGAAAGTCTCTCTGGCGGAAACCAACAGAAGACAGTCTTGGCAAAGTGGCTTGCTACCGATCCGGACATTCTTATTGTTGATGAACCGACTCGCGGAATCGATGTTGGAACAAAGGCCGAGGTTCATAAACTTATTAATGCCGCTGCTGGTGAAGGAAAAGCAGTATTGATGATTTCATCAGAACTTCCAGAAGTTTTAGGAATGGCAGATCGCATCATTGTTATGCGCGAAGGCCATAAGGTCGCTGAACTCTCACGTAAAGAGGCGACCCAAGAGAAAGTTATTGCCGCAGCAACTACCGGAAGCAAGGGTGCATAGCCGTGAATTTTCTATCCCGTCTTAAGCCAAGTGGCCGCGAAGGTAGCCTTGGAATAATTCTCATTGTCACAATTGGAATTACTGGATTAATTAATCCGCGCTTCTTAACTGGCGATGGAACCCGCGATCTATTTACATCAACTGCAGTTGTTGCACTTCTTGCAATTGGTATGGCCCCAATTATCATCATGCGCCATATCGATTTATCAGTCGCATCCACGGTTGGCTTAACAGCTTGGTTTATTGCTGATCTTTGTGCAAAGCATCCGGATTTCACATGGGTTCAATGTTTCATTATTGGACCATTGATCGGGATGGTTGTCGGAATCATAAATGGCCTCTTAGTTGCAGGACTTCGTCTGCCATCTCTGGTTGTAACCCTTGGAACTCTTTACATAGTTCGTGGCGCAGTTTATGTAATCTCAAATTCAGTTGATTACAACGCTCAAGAAATGCCACCAAGCCTTCTACGTCTTGGACAGAAGGTTTACTTCGGCGTTATGCCATTCACCTTCGTGCTAGTTATTTTTGCGATGCTAGTTACAGCCTGGTTTATGAAATATCGCAAGGCTGGTCGTGATTGTTATGCGATTGGTTCAAATACTCACGCTGCAGATCTAGTTGGGCTAAAAGTTTTCCGCCGCGTATTTCTTGCATATGTTTTCTCAGGTGCGATGGCTGGTCTTGCTGGCGTCTTCTACATTATGCGCTTTGCGCAGGTTGATTCAACCGCTTTCTATGGCCAAGAACTTGCTGTTGTTGCAGCCGCTGTTATCGGTGGCGTAACAATCGCTGGTGGATCCGGAACAACAATTGGCGCAACTATCGGTGCGTTACTTGTGCAAACAATCCAGGGTGGCCTTGCCGCTATTGGTGTTGATGCTTTCTGGAAATCAGCAATCAACGGTCTCTTGTTGATCGTTGCAATTTATGCAGATCGCACCTTGGCAAGGAAGAGTGAAAATGCCTTACTGGCGCAACGAATAAAGGAAAGGGCGTAGCCACGATGAAATTTAAATTACGCCTAACTTGGGATACTTCAATCCTTGCAATCTTGGTTACAGTTTGGATTGCAGCTTCACTTACAACCGATAATTTCTTAAGC
>CAIQHM010000032.1 GCA_903871555.1 uncultured Actinomycetes bacterium
AGATACTGCTCGTTCAACCAGACAATATGCGCGTCGCCAAGAAACCTGGTTTAGTCGAGATCTACGAATCAACTGGTTAAGCGCGACATCAAATCTTTCAGAGCGCAAGGCCACGGTCCTACAGGCTATTCTCAAATCATGATTGGCACATACGGACATGGCACCGAAAATGATTTTGTATTAATTTTCGACCCTGAAAATAAAGTTGAAATTACTACCAATCAAGTTCAGGCAATCTGCAATCGTAATACTGGAATTGGTTCAGATGGTTTTATCCGAATCGGCAAGCAAGACGGTAAATGGTTTATGGATTATCGCAACAGCGATGGTTCTATTGCTGAAATGTGTGGCAACGGAATTCGGGTAATGGCTAAGTATTTAATTGAAAAAGGCCATCAATCGCCTGGAATCTTTCCAATCAATACTCGCGATGGAATGAAGTTCTTATCCGTTCCTGAAAGTGGCGACATCACAGTAAATATGGGACAAATTCGCGAAGTCTTCGGTGAAATAACGGCAACAACAAATGGTCATACCTGGACTGGTTACAACATTGATATGGGCAATCCGCATGCCGTTGTATTTGTTGAAAATTTAAATGATGTCGGCGATCTATTAACTGCGCCTATTGTTGAACCTGCCGAAGAATACCCAGATGGCGTCAATGTCGAGTTCGTAGAATTTTTAGCAAATGGCGAGTTGAAGATGCGAGTACACGAACGCGGTGTTGGCGAAACGAAATCTTGCGGCACGGGTACTTGTGCAGTTGCACTTGCCGCCGCACTTTTGAAAAATAAGAAGCTTCCAGCAAGTTGGATTATCAATCCACCAGGTGGTCGGTTAAGTGTTGAAATCGATGCTCATAGCAATGCAATTCTTACCGGACCAGCAGTTTTAATTGGCGATCATGATTTGAGTAAATATCTGTGAGTGATGACAAATTAGATATTGAAGAGTTATTGGCTGAATCTGCGCGCGTTACCGCTGAATATGATGCAGAAGAGAATCGCGTTGAAGATTGGGAGAGCAACCAAGCAGACCTGCAAGATCGCCAAGCACTTCGCAGAGTCTCCGGACTTTCAACAGAGCTCGAAGATATTTCTGATGCAGAATATCGCCAACTTCGTTTAGAGAAAGTTGTTCTAGTCGGAGTGTGGACTGAAGGCACCGCACTTGATGCTGAAAATTCGCTAAAAGAGCTAGCTGCCTTGGCCGAAACTGCGGGTTCAGAAGTATTAGCTGGGTTGATTCAACGGCGCGATAAAGCAGACCCAGCAACATTTATCGGTTCCGGAAAAGTCTTAGAACTTCGAGAAGCAGTCGTGAATACCGGAGCCGATACGGTTGTTTGCGATGGTGAACTTTCACCAGCACAACTTCGTAACTTAGAAGGCAAGGTAAAAGTTAAAGTTGTAGATCGCACCGCATTGATCTTGGATATTTTTGCCCAGCACGCAAAAAGCCGCGAAGGTAAGGCGCAAGTTGAATTAGCACAGATGACTTATTTGTTGCCAAGACTCCGTGGTTGGGGTGATTCGCTTTCACGGCAATCTGGTGGTGCAAGTGGAATCGGCGGCCGCGGTCCTGGTGAAACTAAGATTGAAACCGATCGCCGTCGTATTAATGACAAGATGGCAAAGCTTCGACGTGAGATTAAAGAGATGAAAACTTCGCGTGATACTAAACGACAAGAGCGCCGGCGCAACAACATTCCATCCGTGGCAATTGCCGGATACACAAATGCCGGGAAATCTTCGCTGATGAATCGCTTAACGGATGCCGGAGTCTTAGTTGAAAATGCGCTCTTCGCGACGCTTGATCCAACAGTTCGGAAAACAACTTCATCAGATGGGCGTATCTATACTCTGTCTGACACTGTCGGCTTTGTAAGGCATTTACCTCATCAATTAATTGAGGCATTTAAATCAACGCTGGAAGAAGTTTCTGGTGCCGACCTAATTGTGCATGTAGTCGATGGTTCGCACCCTGATCCCCAAGAACAGATTCGCGCAGTTCGCGGCGTCATAAACGATATTGGTGGCGGAGATATCGTAGAAATTATTGCAATCAATAAGGCTGATATTGCGCCCCCTGAAAAGTTAATGCAATTGCTACGAGAAGAGCCAAATAGTTTCGCCTTTTCTGCGCGCACCGGTTTTGGAATCGAAACTCTAGTAGCTGCGATTGAATCATCGCTTCCAAGGCCACGAGTGGAAATTACTGCAGTAATCCCATTTAGCCGTGGCGATCTGGTTTCGGCAATTCACGAACGCGGGGAAATTTTATCCGAAGATTATTTACCAGAAGGAACATCAATTCATGCGATGGTTGACGGTTCATTAGCCAAAGTGATTGAGAATCTGTGATGAAGGATAAAGTTATTGCCGCAATCAAACGAGGAGAAGTTGTGATTCTTCCCCTTGAACATGGTTATGTTTATGCATGCGACGCTTTTAGTTTCGCTGCAGTAAATCGTTTGCACCAACTACGCAATGATCCAGCGGGCGTTGCTGCTCAAGTATTGATAAGCAGAGTTGAAACACTGGGTGGAATTTCACAAGGTGTATTTCCTGAAACCAAAGAGTTAGTAAATGCTTTCTGGCCAGGTTTATTAACTTTGCAGTTGCCACAGAATCAATCTTTGAATTGGGATCTAGGAGACGGTGGCACACTAGAAGATTTTGCAGTTCGGGTGCCAGATCAGAACCAAAGTCTGGAAGTTATATCCGAGACTGGACCGCTTGCGATTGCATCGGCCGGCACTGCGGGAAGCGGAGCAGTAACTTCGCTTTCAAATATTCACAACCTAGTTGCGCTAGATATCGGAGAAATTTCACCAGGCCCAGCTTCGACCGTTGTGGCACAAGTGGATGGAAATTTGGTGATAAATCGTGTTGGGGCGCTCACATTGGAGGAATTAAGGAAAGTCGTTTCGGCAATTGAACTTGCCAACGAATAAGGTTGGCCCATGACTGAAAAAACTAGCGAGGCTTTTTACGGCCCAGATTTCAACGCACTACAAGCGCAGGATCCAGACATTGCTGCGGTGCTCTTAAGCGAATTAGTTCGCCAACAGAAAAGCCTGCAATTAATTGCAAGTGAAAACTTCACTTCACCCGCAGTCCTTGCAGCGATGGGCTCGACGCTTTCAAATAAATATGCCGAAGGTTATCCAGGCAAGCGTTATTACGGTGGTTGCGAAGAGGTAGATAAAGTAGAGCTGATCGGAATTGAACGTGCCAAATCTTTATTTGGCGCAGAACATGCAAATCTGCAACCGCACTCTGGCGCGAGTGCAAACGTTGCGGTCTATCAAGCTTTTACGAAGCCAGGAGATAGCGTCCTTGCAATGTCACTCCCACATGGTGGCCATTTAACCCATGGATCAAAAGTTAACTTTTCTGGAAAATGGTTCAATATTGTTTCTTATGGTGTGCGCAAAGAAGATGAGTTAATCGATTATGACGAGCTTCGCGATACCGCAATTGCAAATAAACCAAAGATGGTTTGCGTTGGCGCTACCGCTTATCCCAGCCTGATTGACTTTGCGACAGTTCGTAAGATTTGTGATGAAGTTGGCGCAATCATGTGGGTAGACGCGGCGCACTTCATCGGCCTTGTTGCTGGTAAGGCAATCCCATCACCAGTTCCTTATGCCGATGTTGTTTCATTTACAACGCATAAAGTTCTCCGCGGACCACGCGGTGGCATGATTATTTCTAAGGCCGAACATGCTGCAGCAATTGATAAAGCGGTATTTCCGGGTATGCAAGGTGGGCCAATCATGAGTGC
>CAIQHM010000033.1 GCA_903871555.1 uncultured Actinomycetes bacterium
GGCGCGATCGCGCGCTTTGCCCCAATCATGAATTCAATTGTTACTGCAGCAAGCCACGGCTTTCCAGTTCTTGGTATCTGCAACGGCTTTCAAGTTTTATGCGAATCACATTTATTGCCGGGTGCACTTACCCGAAACAGCAATCTGCACTTCTTATGCCGCGATCAAAAGTTAAAGATCGAAAATACAAATACCGTTTGGACCAGCGGTTTTAAACCAGGTCAAGAGATTTTGATTCCACTTAAGAATGGCGAAGGTTCATTCCAGTGTGATGATGAAACTTTAAATATGCTGGAAAACGAAGGCCGCATAATCGCACGCTATGTTGATTTCGATCCAAATGGTTCCCGAAATCTAATCGCTGGTATTTCAAATGAACGCGGCAATGTTGTCGGCCTTATGCCACATCCAGAACATGCAATCGAAGATTTAACCGGACCAAGTACAGATGGCTTAACATTTTTCACTTCTGCTCTTCACCAATTAGTGGGTCGCTAATGGGTTTAGATACCGTCACCACAGCAACCCAAAATCCAAACACAACACAACCATTTGCTGAACTTGGTTTAAAAGATGATGAATATGCGCGCATCAAAGAAATTCTTGGTCGCCGCCCAACTTCAAGTGAATTGGCTATGTATTCAGTTATGTGGTCTGAACACTGTTCTTATAAATCTTCTAAGGTGCATTTAAAACAATTCGGTGAGAAAGCAGTAAAGAGTGATGCTCTCCTTGTCGGTATCGGTGAAAATGCTGGTGTTGTAGATATCGGCCAAAATTACGCAGTCACATTCAAAATTGAATCCCACAACCACCCCTCATTTATCGAGCCATATCAAGGCGCAGCCACAGGCGTTGGTGGCATCGTCCGCGATATTTTGACGATGGGCGCCCGCCCAATTGCAATCATGGATCCACTTCGCTTTGGTCTTGCTGATGCCGCAGATACACGTCGAGTTCTTCCCGGAATCGTCGCAGGTATCGGTGGTTACGGAAATTGTTTGGGTCTGCCAAATATCGGTGGCGAAATTGTTTTCGATGAAACATATGCCGGAAATCCTTTAGTCAACGCTTTATGTGTTGGTGTGATGAAACATGAAGATATCAAACTTGCGACAGCGCACGGCACTGGCAATCTTGTTGTTCTCTTCGGTGCAAAAACTGGTGGCGATGGTATCGGCGGCGTTTCAGTTCTTGCATCTGAAACTTTCAACGCCGCAAAACCAACAAAGCGTCCATCAGTTCAAGTTGGCGATCCCTTCGCAGAAAAAGTTTTAATCGAATGCTGTCTCGAAATTTTCAAAGCGGATTTAGTTGTTGGTATTCAAGATCTCGGTGGCGCCGGTCTTTCTTGCGCGACAAGTGAACTTGCATCTGGCGGCAGCGGCGGAATGGAAATTCAATTAGAGAAAGTTCCACTTCGCGATCCCTCACTTTCACCTGAAGAAATCTTGATGAGCGAATCCCAAGAGCGCATGTGCGCAATTGTGGAACCATCCAAAATTAAACACTTCCTCGGTATTTGCAAGAAATGGGATGTCACCGCAACTGTTATCGGTGAAGTCACAAGTGGCGATCGTCTGCACATAACTTTCAATGGCGAACTAATTGTTGATGTTCCACCTCGCACCGTTGCCCACGATGGCCCGGTATATAACCGCCCAATCAAGAAGCCGGCATATGTTGATGAACTCGCTAAATCAACTTTCGAAGTTCCACTTCCAACTGATGCCGATGAAATCAAAGCTGCAATTCTTAAATTAATTGCTAGCCCAAACATCGCAGATAAATCTTGGGTGACATCGCAATTTGATAAATATGTTCAAGGCAATACCGTTCTTGCGCAACCTGAAGACTCTGGTCTGATTCGTATCGATGAAGAAACACATCTTGGTGTTGCAGTTTCAACCGATGCAAATGCTCGCTGGTCTTATCTTGATCCTTATGAAGGTGCAAAGTTGGCTTTGGCCGAAAGTTGCCGAAATATAGCTACTTCAGGGGCTAAACCATTGGCTGTTACAAACTGCCTCAACTTCGGTTCACCAGAAGATCCAGGTGTTATGTGGCAATTTGCCGAAACAGTTCGCGGACTTGCTGATGCAGCGCTAGAACTTGGTCTGCCAATTACTGGCGGAAATGTTTCCTTCTATAACCAAACTGGCGCAGTCGCAATTTTGCCAACACCAGTTATTGGTGTTCTTGGCGTAATTCAAGATGTTCGAAAGCGCACCCCAATGGGAATCCCCGCGGCAGACTTAGATCTTTATGTAATCGGAAAATACAACAGCAATCTTTCTGGCAGCGAGTGGGCGCATCTGCATGGCGAAATCGGAAACGCATCACCAGTCGCAGATCTCGATATGGAGAAACGCTTAGTTAATTTCTTACTTGATGGCCAACCAATCTTTGAATCAGCACATGATGTTTCAAATGGCGGCCTTGCTGCAACCCTTGTGGAATCTGTATTAAAAAACAGAATCGGTGCACGCGTTGATTTAAATGATGTCGCAAACGCTCTGTTCAGCGAAACCCCTGGTCGCGTTCTCGTCGCAATCAAGAGCAGTGCAACAAACGAGATCGTTTCACTGGCCGGCA
>CAIQHM010000034.1 GCA_903871555.1 uncultured Actinomycetes bacterium
AAAGAACTTCGCGATACCGACAGCAAGTTAGCTGAGAAGTTTTATGGTGGAAAATCTGTTTACCAATCCGTTGAAAACATAAATTCAATAATCGCACCACGACTTAAGGGACATCGCCCAATTCCACTTGCAACAGATGGCATCTTGGTCGAACTCGATCACACGCCAGATCACCACATCTTGGGTGCAAATGCGCTGCTTGCAGTTTCACTTGCAGTTGCAAAAGCTGCGGCGCATACTGCAGAACTTTCACTCGCAAGATTCTTCCAACCAGAAGGCAAATTACTTATCCCAATGCCGATGGTAAATATTCTCTCTGGTGGCGCACATGCCAATCGCACAATGGATATTCAAGATGTTTTAGTTCTACCAAATGGCGCAACTTCATTTGCTGAAGCGCTATCCTGGATTGTTGCAATCCGCGAACTTGCCGCAAGCAAAGGAGCAAAGTCCGGCGCAATTACACATCTAATCGCTGATGAAGGTGGCCTGGGAATCGCATTCCCAACAATCGATCACGCGCTTGAGTTTGTTACCGATTGCATCAATGGTGTTGGACTTTCGCCCGAAAAAGATGTAAGCCTGGCTATAGATGTTGCATCTACTCAATTCTTTGATGGCACAAACTACAATTTAACTGCACTTAATAAGAAGTTTTCATCCGGGGAATTCATTGCATTCGTATCTAAGTTAGTTTCAGAACACCCGGTTCTTTCTATCGAAGATCCCTTTGCTGAAGATGATTGGCAATCCTGGACCCAGTTCATGACTATGGCCCCATCAAAGTTGCAGGTTCTTGGTGATGATTTATTCACTACAAATCTTGCTCGCCTACAGCGCGGCATCGATGAGAAAAGTGCCAATGCGATTCTGATTAAGGCCAATCAAAATGGTTTGGTTACATCGACGCAGAAGGTTCTAAGCACTGCTCAAGCAAATAACTTCAAAACAGTTGTTTCTGCTCGCAGCGGTGAGACTGAAGATTCTTGGCTTGCTGATCTTGCAACCGGCTGGCGTGCTTCTCAAATTAAAGTTGGTTCAACTCATGGTGCAGATCGCACCGCAAAATGGAATCGCTTATTAGAACTTGAAGCTACTGAGAATTGCGAGTTCGCTAAACCTTTTTAATGCGAGTGACGAGGAATTCCGCTTCCAGATGAACCATTTAGAAAATCAAGATCAGCGCCAAGGTGTGCTTGTTGCACAGTCTCGTAATAAAGCTTTGACCAACCACGTGTGTGCTTAGGTGCAGGTGCGACCCATGCAGCTTTGCGCTTTGCCATCTCTTCTTCAGAGACGAGCAAGTTAATTGAACGATTAGGAACATTGAGTTCAATCATGTCACCGGTCTTTACGAGTGCAAGTGGGCCACCAACTGCTGCTTCTGGTGATGTGTGAAGCAGAACAGTTCCGTAGGCAGTACCTGACATGCGTGCATCAGAGATACGAACCATGTCGGTAATTCCTTGTTCCAAAAGTTTTCTTGGAATTGGCATGTTGCCAACTTCTGGGAATCCTGGGAAACCACGTGGTCCCGCATGCTTCAAAACTAGAACGGTGTCTTTTGTGACGGGCAGATTCATATCTTCGGAAGCAATTAAATAATCTTCGATCTCTTCAAAGACAAGTGCTTCACCGGTGTGAACCATAAGTTCTGGAGTTGCTGCTGAAACTTTAAGAACACAACCATCTGGTGCAAGTGAACCCTTTAGAACAACGATGCCAGAACCAGCCTTTTGGAATGGCTTTGATGCTGGTGTGATTACATCTGCATTCCAAGATTCAGCTGTAGCGATATTTTCGCGAACAGTCTTTCCAGAAACTGTGATGTGCTCGGTATGCAACATGCCTTCGATTTCCTTCATTACTGCTGGAAGTCCGCCGGCATCGAAGAACTCTTCCATCAAATATTTACCTGATGGCATTAAGTTAACAAGCACTGGAACTTCACGAGCTAATGAATCGAAATCATCTAGTTCAAGCTTCACGCCGATACGACCAGCGATTGCAAGCAAGTGAACAACAGCGTTTGTTGAACCACCGATAGCAGCGTTAACTTTGATTGCATTTTCGAATGCCTCACGAGTTAAAACTGTTGAAAGTTTCTGATCGTCATAAACCATTTGAACAATGCGGCGACCAGCTTCTTGCGAAGTTGAGAAGCGACGGGCATCTACTGCAGGAATTGCTGCGCTGCCTGGAAGTTGAACTCCAAGTGCTTCAGTTACACATGCCATTGTTGATGCTGTTCCCATGGTCATACAAGAACCATTAGAACGTGCAGAGCAAGATTCCATTGCGAAGAATTCTTCGATACTTAATTTACCTGCGCGAATTTGCTCTGAATATTTCCAGACCGCGGTACCTGAACCAAGAGTTTCACCTTTATAGCGACCATTTAACATTGGGCCACCGGTGATCATCAAAGTTGGAAGATCTACTGATGCTGCGCCCATCAACATTCCAGGTGGTGTTTTATCGCAACCAGCAAGCAAGATCACGCCATCTAGTGGATTAGAACGAATTAACTCTTCAGTCTCCATCGCAAGCAAGTTGCGCCAAAGCATTGTTGTCGGACGTTGAACTGGTTCGCCAAGTGACATTGTTGGGAACTCAAGTGGAAAGCCACCGGCTTCCCAGACTCCACGCTTTACCGCTTCAGCTACGCGATCGAGGTGAGCGTTGCAAGGATTTAGTTCTGACCAAGTTGTTGCGATACCAATTACCGGCTTGTCGGAAAATACCTCGGAACCGAATCCCATATTGCGGAATCGCTCGCGATAGATATATCCATGCTTGCCTTCGGCCTTGAACCAATTCTCACTACGTCTCTTAAATACCTCTTCGCTCATGCGGGCAATCTACTCCTCGGACAACTTCGCCGTCTACTAGGACAAGTAAGACAAGTCGATTCATCTCACATTTTGGCCATTTTGTTATATTTAATTAAGGGACTAAATTTCAATTACTCAAATGAAATAAGGGGAAGAAATGCGCATCGCACGCCTTGGAGAATTCAATAAGGAAAAGCCAGCTGTTGTATTAAATGACAATGAAGCGGTATTTGTTGATGATGTGATTGCTGATTGGAATCGCGTTGAACTCGAAAATGGCGCACTTGAAAAAGTTGCAAAGTTAGATCTTTCATCTCGCCCTAAAGTAAAGATTGCTGATTACCGTCTTGGTTCACCAGTTGCACGCCCAACAAAGGCGATCTGTATTGGTCTGAACTACAAGCAACATGCAATTGAAACTGGCGCTACCCCACCAGTTGAGCCAATTATTTTTATGAAGGCACCGGACACTGTTATCGGTGGAAATGATGATGTAATCATCCCGCCAAATTCAGTAAAGACCGATTACGAAGTTGAAATCTGTGTTGTCATAAAGAAGCGCGCACTTTATTTGAAATCACCGGAAGAGGCGGCAGATTACATTCTTGGTTACACAGTTTCCCAAGATGTTTCCGAGCGCTACTGGCAGGTTGAGCGTTCAGGTCAATGGGTAAAGGGAAAGTCATTTCCAACATTCAACCCAGTTGGTCCATGGATT
>CAIQHM010000035.1 GCA_903871555.1 uncultured Actinomycetes bacterium
CAGGCAAGGAGATGGTTATCGCAGCAGGGCCACATCTCCACGCAAAGCTCGTTAAGGAGATTGGCTAAATATCCCGAATTGGTCGGATGGGGGTGGCTGTGGCAAGATACCTCTTCTGTCCTAAAGAAAAGGAAATGCCATGAACGTGTTAGACGCGGTAGATGCCGCATCACTTCGCTCCGATGTCCCAACCTTCCGTTCCGGAGATGAAATCAAGATTCACGTTCGTGTTATCGAAGGTAGCAAGAGCCGTATTCAGGTTTTCCAAGGCTTAGTAATCCGTCGCCAAGGCGCCGGTGTTCGCGAAACTTTCACAATCCGTAAGCTTTCATACGGCGTCGGAGTAGAACGTACCTTCCCAGTTCACACACCTGTTATTGAAAAGTACGAGATGGTTCGTCGCGGAGATGTTCGTCGCGCCAAGCTTTATTACCTACGCGAACTTCGCGGTAAGGCTTCAAAGATTAAAGAGCGTCGTGGAATCGGCGGCGAATTTATTGTTGAAGAGGTAATCGCAGCGCCAGTTAAGGTCGCAGAAGTAGCGCCAGTGGCTGAGGTAGTTGAAGCTCCTGTTGCTGAAGTTGCTGAAGTTGTTGAAGTTATTGAAACAACTGAAGCAGCTGTTGAAACAACTGAAGCAGCTGTTGAAACAACTCCAGAAGCGTAATTAATTTAAAAGTGCGTTTTATCTAAATGCGCGCCCCAAAGAAGGGTTCGCTTCTTCGCGAACTTCCAATAATCATCGTTTCGGCATTAGTCGTATCGGTATTGGTTAAGACTTTCTTCGTTCACTTCTTCTTCATTCCCTCTGGCTCAATGGAGAATACCCTTCAAGTTGGAGATCGCATTGGCGTGAATAAACTTGCAAGTTATTTCAGCGAAATCAAACGCGGGGAAGTAGTCGTATTCCGTGATCCTGCTGGCTGGTTAGGTGCTCCCGCTACAAGTACAGATTCGAAAGTTATTCAAAAAGTTAAGAGCGGCTTAGTAACTGTTGGGGTACTTCCAGATCCTGCTAAACAATATTTAATTAAGCGCACAATCGGTGTCGGCGGCGATGTTGTGACGTGTTGCGATGCCAAGGGATTTTTAACGGTAAACGGTGTTTCAGTTAAAGAGCCATATATTTTTGCTGGCAATAAACCAAGTGATAGCGATTTCAAAGTAACTGTCCCAAAGGGCTTCATCTGGGTAATGGGCGATCACCGCGGTGCAAGTGCTGATTCAAGATTCCATACTGATGACATCCATAAAGGTTTAGTCCCAACCTCTTCAGTCGTTGGGCGCGCAACATTTGTTGTCTGGCCCTTCAACCATATTAAATTCCTAAGTGTTGGCAGCGATTTATCTAAGGTTGTCGTAAACAAAACGAAGTAAGTAATGAAAGATATTGTAAGAATTGAATCAACACTGATTGCATCTGGTATCAAACAGATTGCAGGCGTAGATGAGGCAGGGCGTGGCCCATGTGCTGGTCCACTCGTTGTCGCAGCTGTAATTCTCAAAGATCCATTTGCACCAGAACTTTCTAAGGTACGCGATTCCAAAGAACTTTCTGAAAAATTGCGCGAGGAACTCTTTGATGTAGTAATCGAACAAGCTTTAAGTTATTCAATAATTGATATTTCAGTAGAAGAGATTGATCAATTTGGATTGCATAAATCAAACCTCGAGGGAATGCGTCGAGCTGTAAATTCACTTGAAATAACCCCCGACTATGTTCTAACCGATGGCTACCCAATCCAAGGGTTGGCCATTCCAAACCTTGCAGTCTGGAAAGGCGATCAAGTTGCAGTTTCAATTAGCGCGGCATCGATTCTCGCCAAGGTTTATCGTGATCGCATAATGATTAAGTTGGATACGCAATATCCGGGATATGGCCTTGCCAAACATAAGGGCTACATAACTGCGGCACATACCAAGGCTTTGAGTGAATTAGGGGTAACCGAGATTCATCGTAAATCTTTTGCAAATATTGCAGCACTTATTAACAGGTAGGAAAGCTTCACATTCAAGTAGTTCTTAAAGACAATAACTTTTACTCTGCTTTAACCTCGCCCTTCTATGGGAACAAAACAATTAATCGGTGCACTTGGTGAAGATTTTGTAGCCAAGTATTTAGTAAGCAAGAATTATGAAATCTTGGATCGAAATTGGCGGATTAAAGAGGGAGAAATTGATTTAGTCGCAATTTCAGAGAATGGGGTAGTAGTTTTTATCGAGGTTAAAACTCGGACAAGTATCACCTTCGGCCATCCACTAGAGGCAATAACAAGAGATAAGGCTTACCGACTTCAACGTTTGGCACTTGCCTGGCTGACAGTTCACCACCGATGGGGATTTGAATATCGCATTGATGCCGCAGCCGTTCTAATTTCTAAAGGCGAAAAATTCGAAATTGATTATCGAATCGCAGTTCTCTAGTGGCTTTGGCACTTACCTCAAGTGTTTCTTTGACCGGACTTACTGGAAACCTAATTGATGTTGAGGTAGATATTTCTGATGGTCTTCCGGGGTACATACTTTTGGGTTTGCCAGATGCGGCCTTAAATGAATCGAAGGACCGAGTCCGTGCTGCAATTGTTAACAGTGGTGAAGCTTGGCCTAATAAGAAAGTCACAGTTTCACTCTCACCAGCTTGGTTGCCTAAGAGCGGATCTGCTTTCGATTTACCAATTGCAATTACGCTTTTGATGGCACAAGGCGCAGTCCCGAAAGATGAACCAGGAAGTTGTATTTATTTAGGTGAACTTTCTTTAGATGGCCAAGTTCGAGAAGTTCGCGGGGTGTTGCCATCAATCCTTGCCGCTAAGAAATCAGGATTTATAAAGGCGCTGGTTCCCTTTAGGAACTATGCCGAAGCCAAATGTGTTTCTGGAATCGAAGTAATTGCAATTCAATCACTTCGCGATGCCCTGCATTACTTGCGAAGTGGGGAAATTCCAGATTCACCAGAACAGATTGCAACATCAGATTCGGATTACTTCTTAGATCTATGTGATGTTGCGGGACAAGTTGGCGCTCGAAAGGCTTTAGAAATTGCAGCAATCGGTGGCCATCATCTTTTATTTATTGGTCCTCCTGGAACTGGCAAAACAATGCTGGCAGAACGAATTCCTTCAATACTGCCACCGCTTAATGAAGAATCTATTTTGGAGGTTACTGCCATACATTCAATCGCGGGGACTCTTCTAGATCGAGAACTGCTTTCGAAGTTGCCACCATTTGTCGCACCTCATCACACAACAACTGCTCCAGCAATGATCGGTGGCGGCGCCCATGCAATTCGCCCCGGTGCCACATCACTAGCCCACCAGGGTGTTCTCTTTATCGATGAAGCACCAGAGTGCGCACGTGGAGTTTTGGATTCACTTCGGCAACCACTCGAATCGGGGAATGTAACAATTTCTCGCGCAGTTGGTTCAGTAACTTATCCTGCAAGATTTATGTTGGTACTTGCCGCAAATCCTTGCCCGTGTGGTCGCTTCAGTGGGCGCGGAAGAAGTTGCACTTGTACTCAAGTGGCAATTCGTCGCTATCTGCAACGACTTTCCGGACCACTTTTAGATCGAATAGATATCCGAGTTTTCGTAGATTCACCAAGTCGAATCGAGATGGCAAGTGATCAACTTGGTGAATCAAGTGCAACAGTTAGAGAGCGGGTAGTAAATGCTCGGGCGATTGCAGATGCCAGGTTTAGTGAGAGCCCTTGGAAATTGAATTCACAAATTCCGCCAAGCGAATTACGCAAGAGATTTCGCGCTGAAAAATTGGGGATGAATTTCCTGCATACCGAGCTAGATAATGAACGATTGAGTGCGCGGGGATTTCATAAGGTATTGCGAATTTCTTGGAGCATCGCCGATTCAAATGGCCACTCAATTCCGAGCAGAGATGACGTTGAGTCCGCTTTCAGATTGCGTGAAGGAATGGAGATGCTTGCGTGATTAATACTTTGGCCAGAGCCCAACTATTTGCCGCCATCGAAGGCGGTTCTGTTTATTGGTATGAAGAGATTTCAAAATTGGGTGCCGTCGAAGTTCGGGATCGACTTTTTGCTTGTGATTACAGCGCAGCTTCGAAAATTACAGAGCGAATCAAGCAGACAACAGGAGAGGAAGTTATCTCTGAAATTACCAAAGCAGGCGCATATATTCTTACCCCAGAAGATATCGATTGGCCAGTTTCGTTAAATGATTTAGCGGCGCCACCAATTGCGTTATTGATTAAAGGGCAACGCGAATATTTGCCTAATCTAATTAACTCGATTTCTATTGTTGGAACCAGAAATCCAACGCCATATGGAGTAAGAATTGCTGGGGATTTCGGCGTCGGTGTCGCTGATCATGAATGGGCGGTGATAAGTGGCGGTGCAATTGGTATAGATGCAGCAGCGCATCGTGGTTGTCTTGTTGGCGAAGGTGTAACAGTTGCGATACTTGGCGGGGGATTCAATAAAAATTATCCTGCAGTGCATGAAAAACTCTTCGCTGAAATAAGTGAGAGCGGATTATTGATATCGGAAGTTATGCCAGATGTTCCAGCGATCCCACATAGATTCTTGACTCGCAACCGATTGATTGCGGCACTTTCTAAAGCAACTGTTGTTGTGGAGGCAGCTTTTAGGAGCGGATCACTTCGAACCGCTCGTGATGCCGCAGAGATATTTCGCCCGGTAATGGCGGTACCTGGCCCGATAAATTCACCGACTAGTGAAGGCTGTCATCGATTGATAGCGGAACGAGTAGCAGAATTAGTTTCATCGGTATCTGAAGTGATGGAATTGGCGAAGCCAATAAGCATTAAGTGAGAGAATTAGGACATGACCGTTGAGCGTGTTGAACATAAAGCTGGTTTCGTTGCCATCATTGGGCGACCAAACGTTGGTAAATCCACTCTCGTAAATGCACTTGTTGGTCGCAAAATTGTAATTACTTCGAAACATCCGAATACGACTCGTAATCCAATTCGCGGAATTATCTCAAAGCCGGATTTCCAAATGATTGTTGTTGACACCCCCGGTATTCATAAACCAAAGACTCTTCTTGGCTCAAGGTTAAATGCCATGGTCTCTGAAAATTTAGAATCAGTCGATGCCGTACTTATTTGCCTGCCAGCTGATGAAGAGATTGGTCAAGGCGATGAATTCATTGCCCGCCAAGTCGCAAATCAACGTCGAGTCCTAATTGCGGTAACTAAGACCGATAGCGTTAAACAAGAAACGTTGCTCGCAAAGCTAATCGAAGTAGGGGCGTTTGCGGCTCGGGTCGGATTAAATGTGGCGGAGATAGTTCCGATATCTGCAAAGAATGAGGATCAAACAGATCTGCTTCTAAGTTTGTTGGCAGAAAAACTTCCTGTTTCACCATCGCTTTACCCCGAAGATATAACGACTGATCAAGCCACTGAAATGACAATTACTGAATTGATTCGAGAAGCAGCAATCGAGAATTTATATGAGGAAGTTCCACATTCGATCGTTGTCACAATCGATGAGATGGAAAAGCGCGAAGGCAAAGATTTTTACGATATTCACGCGACTCTGCATGTTGAACGGGATAGTCAGAAATCAATTGTTATCGGACCGCAAGGATCAAGGCTAAAAGATATTGGGATGCGGGCTCGTGGCTCGGTTGAAACATTTCTAGGTGCCAAGATTTTTCTGGGCTTGCATGTAAAAGTTAGCAAGGAATGGCAGCGCGATGCCAAAGCGCTAACAAAGCTTGGATTTATTGAGCGGAAGTAACAGTTTTTCGGCCAGCAAAATATGAGCCGATTAATACAAGTGGCAGACCAAGCGCGATGCCTAAGGTAAATGGTTCGTTCAAGATAATTACCCCAAGCACTACTGCAAATGCGGTATTTAAATAAGTCACTAATGACCCACGGGCGGTTCCGATTTCCTTGATAAGTTTGAAGAATAAGAAGAATGCAAGAGCGGTAGGAAAAATACCTAGTGCAAGAACTGAACCGAGAACCTTGGTCGAAGGCATTTGATCAGGAGCATTAAGAATCACAAGTGGCAGATAAACAATCGCAGTAAATAGCATCGCAAGGCCGTTAATCGAAATTGGTTCAATGTGAGGAATTTTGGAGTTAACCATCGTGACCGCCCAGGCATAACCCATTGCTGAAATTAGAATCATAAAGATTGCAACAATGGATTGGCGCCCAGAGAAACTTTCGATTCCGACGACTAGAACAATTCCAATAAATCCAATCAGGATTCCAAACAAACGCTTATGGTGCCAAACGGTTTTATCACCATGAAACGAGGCCAAGATCGTCGACCAAATTGGCACTGTCGCAACGAGTAACCCGGCAAGTCCAGAGCTCATCTTCTGCTCGGCGGCGGTAATTAAAATCCACGGTCCAACCATCTCGCCAAGGGCATAAGGAATTACATATTTCCAGGCTTTGATTGCCGGCATCAACGATCCACGTTTCATAGCCATCGGAATCAAAATTGCAGCTCCGATTGCAACTCGAGAAAAGACAATTACTGGTGGCGAAAGTTCTTCGACCGCTACTTTAATAAGAAGATAAGGAATACCCCAGATAAGTCCGACTAAAAAGAATAGAAACCAGTTTCGCCGCGACATCAGGTAAGTATGGCGTTTATCTCATCAGCAACAAAATTATGTAAGACGTTAGCTTCTGGAGTGATACCGGCCAGAGTGAAATAGCCATGGATTACGCCTTCATATTCGCGATAAACAGTTGGGACTCCTGCTTTACGCAATAAATCTGCGTAGTTATATCCATCATCAAGTAGCGGATCGAATTCAGCGGTAGTAATAATTGCAGGTGCAACGCCACGGAAATCTTTTGCGGACGCAGGAACTGCATAAGGGTTCTTGGCATCAGATTTCTTGGATAAATATTGTTCCCAGAACCATTCCATTGCTTGCGTGCTTAAGCCATAACCAACACCGTTGTTATAGGCAGAGTCATATTTCATTTCAACATCATTGCAAGGATAGATAAGTAATTGAAATGCCAGATTAATATCGCCAGTATCTCGGGCTTTGATTGCAACACCTGCGGCCAAGTTTGCACCGGCGCTGTCACCACCCACGCCAATTTGTTCTGGATTTATCCCTAATTTTTCCGCGTTCTGAGCAACCCATAACAGGGTTGCATAGCAGTCATCAAATGGGACTGGGAAAGGTAATTCAGGCGCCTTCTGATAATTAACAGCGATAACAACAAACTGTCCTTTATTAGCCAGCGAACGCATAGCTTGTTCATAGCTATCTAAGTTATTTAAAACCCAACCACCACCATGAAAGAAGACGAGTGCAGGTAAAACCGCGCCCTTAATTGGACGATAAATGCGCAACGGTAAATCAGAAGTTGGGCCGGGGATATAACGGTGAATAACTTCATAAATATTCTCTGGCTCACCCGATTGAACAGCGCGGTTCTCTAAGTTTTTCCGAATAGTTTCTACCGGAGCCTGCCAAACTTCAGGCAGACCACTTGCAGCGCGAGCTTCAAGATATGCAATTAGTTCTGGCTTGAGTCCCATATTTACCAACCCTCGGTCTGGTCGCGAAGTTTGCGATATTTAATTAAGACTTCTGGTGTTGGGCTCTCTTTAATACTTGTAACCTCACCCAAATTCCATTGCGGTGGTCGATCTGTACCAAGCAAGGCCCAAGCTGCTAATTTCGCAGCACCGATCGCAACGTATTCACCTGGGGGAGGAACTAGAACTTCGCGACCAAAGAGCGCAGAAGCAATCTTTCCAACCGCTGGATTTTTTGCAGCGCCACCTACTAAGAGAATTCGTTTGACTTCTACACCTAATTTTTCAAGCGATGCAACAGCATCAGCCATCCCGCATAACATTCCCTCAATCATTGCGCGCGCAAAATCTTCGCGGCTTGAGTTGTTTAGATTCATTCCGGAGAAAACACCTGTTGCATCAGGGCGATTTGGTGTGCGCTCACCTTCGAAATATGGAAGAAGTGTTAAACCATTTGCGCCAGGTTTAGCTTTGAGTGCGAGTTCACCAAGCTCTTCGTGATTCACACCAAGAATGCGAGTGGCCGCATCTAAGATGCGAGCCGCATTTAAGGTGCAGACAAGTGGAAGGAAATGTCCGGTGCCATCTGCAAATCCAGCAACTTCACCTGTTGCATCATGTGTTGGGGTTTTTGAAACTGCAAATGCTGTACCGCTTGTTCCAAGTGAAACTACGACATCACCTGGCTCTGCCCCTACGCCAATCGCGGCTGCAGCATTGTCACCAGTGCCGGCAGCGATTGGAATTCCACTCTCTGTCTTTGCGGCAAAAGTTCTTGGCTCAACAATTCGAGGGAAGGTTATCTCTTGATTCGAACCAATTGCCTTCGCAAAAATATCTTCGCGGTATTCATTTTTAACGCTATCAAAATATCCGGTGCCGCTCGCATCTCCGCGATCAGTAAAAATATCTGCGATAGATGTGCTTCCAGAAATCTTCCAAGAAATCCAATCATGGGGCAGTGCAATTATCGCGACTTGCGCGGCATTTTCTTTTTCGTTCTTCGCTAGCCAACGAACTTTGCTTGCGGTGAAAGATGCAACTAAAGCGGAACCAACTGCGCCAGCAATTCCTGCGCCGCCACCCATTTCGACATTTAACTCTTCGGCTTCAGCAGCAGATCTTGTGTCATTCCAAAGTAAGGCAGGGCGAATAACTTTTCCATCTTTATCTAGTGCGACCATTCCATGTTGTTGACCGGCAACTGCAATCGCAGAAACGTCATCAAGACCGCCAGCCATTTTGATTGCATCTTCCGTAGCGCTCCACCATTTTGCAGGATCAACTTCACTGCCATCTGGGTGCGCAGCGCGCCCTTCGCGAATAACTTGACCGCTCTGGGCGTCGCGAATTACTACCTTGACCGACTGAGTTGAGGTGTCGATGCCAGCCACTAGTTGCACTTTCGGGTTCATTTGGGCTCCAGACTTTTAATCAAGACTCTAGGAGATGATTTAACCACCTCTATGCGGAGGGTAGACTTCCCCAGTCAAAGTTGACCAGCCCAAATAGTTTTTATAGCGCTATTAATTATTAAATCAGGAGTAAAGATGCGTATTGGTGTTCTAACAGGTGGCGGAGATTGCCCCGGATTAAATGCTGTTATTCGTGCTGTTGTTCGTAAAGGCGTAAAAGAGTATGGCTATGAATTTGTAGGTTTCCGCGATGGCTGGAAAGGCCCGCTTGAAGGTTTAACAATGCCTTTGGATTTAGATTCAACTCGTGGCATTTTGCCTCGTGGCGGAACAATTCTTGGCTCATCACGTACCAACCCATTCAAAATTGAAAATGGTGTTGAACGCATTAAGGAAAATCTCGCGAAGATGAATATCGATGCGCTTGTAGCTATCGGTGGCGAAGACACACTTGGTGTGGCAACAAAGCTTGATTCTCTTGGCGTGAAGGTCGTTGGAGTCCCAAAGACAATCGATAACGATTTAAATAACACCGATTACACATTCGGATTTGATACCTCAGTAAATATTGCAGTTGAAGCAATCGATCGCCTTCACACAACAGCAGAATCGCATCACCGCGCTTTAATCGTTGAAGTTATGGGACGCCATGCAGGTTGGATCGCACTTCACGCTGGTATCGCCGGTGGCGCTTCTTGTATTTTGATTCCAGAAGTTAAGTTCTCGGTTGATAAGGTCTGTGATTGGGTTAACTCGCGCTTCGAATCTTCATATGCACCGATTATTGTTATTGCCGAAGGCGCAATTCCACAAGATGGCGACATGATTGTTAAGGATCAGACACTTGATTCTTTCGGCCATGTGAAGCTCTCCGGAATTGGCGAATGGCTTGCTGGCCAGATTGAAGAGAAGACCGGCAAGGAAGCACGCACTTCAGTTCTTGGTCATATCCAACGCGGTGGTACCCCAACTGCATTCGATCGTGTACTCGCTACACGTTTTGGCCTGCATGCAATTACCGCGATTCACGAAGGTGACTTTGGCAAGATGGTCGCACTTCACGGAACCAAAATTGCTCGAGTGCCATTGGCTTCTGCAACCACCCAACTTAAGTTGGTTACCCCAGACCTATACGCTGAAGCAGAAGTTTTCTTCGGTTAATTAGGACGCACCAACTTCCCCTACTTCTCTAAACTTAAGGACATGATGAATATCGATTCACTATTTACACCAGGTCTTGTGGCAGCCCAACAACCACAATGGCCTGGCGGTGTTAATGGTCCCCAAGTTACCAAGGCAGTAGAAACACTTCGCAAGGCGCCACCACTTGTATTCGCAGGTGAATGCGACACCCTTAAAGAGAAAATTGCAATTGCGCAAGAAGGTAAAGCATTTTGGCTACAAGGTGGCGACTGTGCTGAAACATTTGAAGCAGCAACCGCCGATTCAATTCGAAATCGCATCAAAACTATTCTGCAAATGGCTGCAGTTCTCCAATATTTCGCAAGCCTTCCGGTTATCAAAGTTGGGCGCATGGCTGGTCAATTTGCCAAGCCCCGCAGCAGCGATAATGAAACTCGCGGAGATGTAACACTTCCGGCATATCGTGGAGATGCAGTAAATGATTTAGCTTTCACACTTGAAGCTCGTACTCCAAATCCAGATCGCTTAGTTCAGGTTTACAACACCTCTTCTTCAACCTTGAACTTAGTGCGCGCCTTCACACAAGGTGGATTTGCCGATATTCGTCGAGTTCACGAATGGAACAAGGGTTTCGCTAACGATCCACGCTTTGGTGCGCGCTACGAACAAATGGCAAATGAAATTGGACGCTCACTTGATTTCATGGAATCAGCTGGCGTAGATCCTTCATCATTTAAGACCGTTGATTTTTATTCATCACATGAAGCGCTAATTTTAGAGTACGAAAAGGCGCTTACTCGAATTGATTCACGGACAGATCTTCCTTACGATGTTTCGGCGCACTTTGTCTGGATCGGCGAACGTACTCGTCAACTAGATGGTGCACATATGGATTTCGCGTCAAAGATTCAAAATCCAATTGGTATCAAACTTGGACCAAAGAGCACTGTCGAAGATGCGCTTGCAATGATTAAGAAATTAAATCCAAGTAACGAACCAGGTCGCCTAACATTTATAACGCGTATGGGTGCTGGATTAATTCGTGAAAAACTTCCTGCTCTGGTTAAAGCCGTAACTGATTCGGGTGCAAAAGTTCTCTGGGTCTGCGATCCAATGCATGGAAATACATATGAAGCGCCAAGTGGATACAAGACTCGTAAATTTGATGATGTACTAGATGAAGTCCGTGGTTTCTTCGAAGTCCACAAGGCTCTAGGCACCCATCCGGGTGGAATCCATATTGAATTGACTGGCGATGACGTCACCGAATGCGTTGGCGGCGGCGAACAAATCTTGGAATCTGACTTAGCCACCCGTTATGAGAGCGCATGCGACCCTCGGTTGAACCACACCCAATCCTTGGAGCTCGCATTTTTAGTCGCAGAGATGTTACGCGATCACTAGATTTTATTTGAATTCGGATTAGCCTTATCAAATGCTTTTCCAAGCTACTCATAGGACCCCAGTTGGGGATCTCTTCCTTGTGAGTGATGAACATATTTTGCTAGCCGCAGGATTCCGAAATTTTAAAGATCTCTTTGCACGGATGGATGTTTCTGATTCATCACGAGTAGTAAAAAGTGTGAAAAATATTCCAATAATTAGTGATTTGGTTACAGATTACTTTGCTGGCGATTTGAATGCATTAGGTGGAATCAAAGTTCGCCAACCAGGCGCTGATTTTTCGCAGGCTGCTTGGAAGGCAATGCGCAAAATACCTGCGGGCAAAACTTGGTCATATGCAGATTTAGCGCAACGCGCTGGTTCACCTAGCGCAGTTCGTGCGGCTGGTACTGCTTGTGCTCGCAATTTAATTGCACCGATTATCCCGTGTCATCGAGTTGTGAAGACTGGTGGGGCGCTCGGGAATTATGGTTATGGACTTGAAGTTAAAGAATGGTTATTGGAACACGAAGGTGCGCTTTAAACCTTCTCGGTTTTGCGTTGATCCAACAAAATAATTAAATACATCGCAGCGATGACTAGTAGTCCGCCGAGTGCGATACGAATTGTGAGTGGTTCGGAAAGTAACCAGATTCCAAATGCAGCAGCGAAGACAACTTCCATTGCCAAGATAACTGCAACACTGGATGGTTTGATAAATGATTGCGCCCAAGTTTGTACGATAAATGCCAGTGCAGTTGCGAAGAGCGCGGTATAAATAATTGACCACCAAACTCCGGCATCAGGCGGAACTTTGAAGCCACTCTTTAAACTTGCAGCGAAAGTTAGAAGAGCGCATGTTCCAAGTTGCAGCACAGTAAGCGCATAAGTATCCAAACCTTTTGACCATTCACCAAGGCCGACAATGTGAAGAGCGAAGAAAAGTGCGCTTACTAATACTAAGAATTCACCAAGTCCAAAGCTCAATCCATTTAGTGAAAGCAGGGCCAAACCAACGGTAGCCATGAAGACGGCGAACCATTCAATGCGCGTAATGTTCTTCTTCAAAATTAGGGCTGCGACTATCGGGGTCAGAACTACATAGAGTCCGGTAATAAATCCGGTATTTGAAACGGTGGTCAAAGTTAATCCAAATGATTGGAAGATATATCCGCTACCCAAGAAGAAGCCAACTAGCGCACCCTTCTTAATAAATTCTTTATTAAATCTGCGCAATACTGAGGGCTTAATCAGAATTAATACGATTGTTGCGATCGTGAAGCGCCAGGCAAGAAAAGAGTTCACATCTAAACGTTCGAGTGTGCCCTTCATCGAGGTGAAAGCACCGCCCCAAATAGCCGCGACCGCTGTTAACATGAAGCTAGAAAAGAACTTGTTCTCTTTCACTTAATCTTTGCCCGCATCTTTGTAAGAAGCGCTATTTCTTCGCCGTGCTTCTCTTCCATGCCAGGAGTTTCAAGAATTAGGGGAGCGTTCTGTGCGACCGGATGGGCCAGTAACTCTTCAAAGGGTTTAATACCAATTTCGCCATCGCCTAAGTTTTGGTGGCGATCTTTAAGTGCGCCGCAAACATCCATCGAATCATTTGCGTGAATTAATTGAATACGTTCAATGCCGACCAACTTCACAAGTAGATCCAAGGTCTCAGTCATTCCGCCTTTTTTGGCAATGTCATGCCCCGCAGCAAATACATGGCAGGTATCTAAGCAAACACCAACTTTTGGATGCCATTCAAGTGCTTCGAAATAGTGAAGCAGATCATCTAATTTCTTGACAAGTGATTGACCCTGTCCAGCAGTTGGTTCGAGCAATAGCCACGGATCTTCATCAGTTAACTTATTCAATACTGGCATCATGCCTTTTTTAATCTGCTTCCAAGCTTTCTCGACATGGTTTACATCAACAGCGGAACCGGTGTGAATAACTACGCCCTTTGAACCGATCTCGCGACCACGTTTAAGTGAATAAGCGGTGGAGGCAACAGAGTTTTCATATGTTGCAACGGTTGGAGAACCTAAGTTAATTAGAAAAGGTGCATGGATATAAGTTTCAATATCTAACTCAAGAGCTTTATCGCGAAATAATTTATCCGCTTCAACATTGGCATCTGGCATCGCCCAACCACGTGGATTGGATGCAAAAACTTGAATTGCCTCGGCGGCAACTTCTTGGGCATATGCAATAGATCGTTTTGCCATGCCACCAGAAGTTGGGGTGTGTGCGCCCAATCTTGGGAGTTTCCTTGGGCTGGCCATTGGCAAACCCTAACTCATAGTAGGGAAATTATTAGCCCAAAGTGATTGTGACAGTCGAGCCAGGAGTTACCGCAGTGCCTGATTTCGGAGAAATATTGGTGACAGATTTCTTCTTTCCAATATATTTAAAGTCAACTTTGAACCCGAGATCCTCCAGAATTTTGGCTGCTGCCAATTTCGATAATGAATATACATTCGGAACAAATATTTTCGAAGGTCCCTTTGAAATAGCTAAGATAATTTTCTCGCCCTTTGCAACTGCAGTCACATCACTTGGTGTTTGTGAAATAACAGTTCCGATTGGAACGGTATCGCTATATTCATATTTGCTGCTTACAACAAGACCAGCAGCAGTTAATTCATTTAGGGCTTCATCACTTGTCTTCCCTTGGAAATTAGTCAGAGCAACTTGCTCGATTCCTTTGCTTACAATTAAATCGACGGTGCTGTCTTTACGAACATCTGAACCACTAGTTGGGCTGCCATCTACGAGCAAGCCAGCTTCTTGGGTAGTACTGAATTTTTCAGTTACCCGTCCTACTTTAAGTTTCGCTTCTTCCAGCGCAGCCGTGGCTTCCTCGATTGTTAAACCAACCAGTTCTGGAACTTGGATTCGTTCTTTTCCTTTAGAAAGGATTAGATGAACAGTTCCTGCAACTGCAACTCGGCCACCACCGGCAGGATCAGATGTAATAACTTTCCCCATCGCGACATCTTCACTAAAGATTTTTTCGGTGACATCTATTTTCAACCCAAGTTCAGCAACTGCTTTTGCCGCTTGAGATTGCGTCATTCCCGCAAGTGAAGGGATTGCAATTTTGTTACCTGGACCAGAAATTTTGTACCAACTTGCAGCAATTATTAGCAACACTATAAATAAAGCAATGGCACGGTTGCGTTTGACGCGGCCTGAAGTTTTGCGCTTACGCTTCGTCTGCGCAGTGGTACTTCTTTTACTAGATGAATTAGTATTTTCGCGCATGACATTGCCCCTCTTTAGATCTATCTGGGTAGTAACACTTTTTAGTATTTCCATCTTGCTACGTTTCTTCTTATCAACTTTTGCCTTCGGAATTGGGATATCAAGTTCAAGGCTCATCTGACGACGTTTCGGATCTAATTTCGCTTGCAAAGCGAGAATTTCCTCTTGCAAAGCGCCGGCATCTTTATAACGTTTATCCGAATTATTCGCGGCAGCTTTGAGAACAATCGCATCTAGCTCTGGAGAGATACTTGGATTTAACGTTGAAGGTATCGGGATATTTTCATTCACATGCATATATGCAATTTGAATCGGGCTCTCACCATCAAAAGGCTTTTTTCCGGTTAACATTTCAAAGAGCACAATGCCGAGTGAATAAACATCACTTCGCATATCTGAAACTCCACGTTGCACTTGCTCGGGGGATAAGTAGGAGACGCTGCCTAAAATCACACTCGATTCAACAGTAAGCGTGGCACCAAGTTCAGGCCCTTTAGCCAGACCAAAATCTGCGATCTTTACCCGACCATCTTTAGAAATTAAAATATTTTCTGGCTTAATATCTCGGTGCAAAATTCCTACTTTATGTGCGGCAGCCATCGCAGCGACAACTGGCGCGAAATATCGCAAACTATCAGTTACGCCCAGAGCGCCTTGATCTGCAATGACATCTCGAAGAGTGAATCCTTCGATGTATTCCATAACAATAAAGACCGCAGGAACGCCGCCTTCATTCCAACCTTGATCTTGAATTGCAACAATATTTGGATGAGCAAGTGCTGCTGCAGCTTTTGCTTCACGGATAAAGCGTGCGACAAAATCTTCATCGTTTGCTAAATGAGGATGCATTATTTTTACGGCAACTGGGCGATCCAGGCGAAGATCTAAGGCGTAATAAATTGTGGCCATACCGCCAGCCGCCACCACACGCTTGAGCTGGTAGCGGTTATCGATTATTTCGCCGGTTAAGTCGGACACGCTTAAATCTTAGACAGTGCCCTGCCCACTTAAGCGGTAATCCGCGCTCTTCTTGCTCTCTTCTTTCGCAAAATGAGAGTTTTGCGCCACAAGAAATGCGGGCATGTAATCCACGACCATTGGCCCATCACGTTTAATAACGCGAGCCAATCCCTCCTCGGCCGGGACCTCGATCCAAAGAGCCAAGGAGATGAAGTTACGAATAGCGCTTTGAGCTGACCCCACACCTTCGATGATTAAATACTTTGGCGCGGGCATACGAATTTCACCTGCAAAAGTATTGGTGTGCCAGTCGAATGGGGTAAAAACAATCTCAGATTTTTCACTTAAGTTTCCTAATAAATTTTGCATTTTATTAGTCAACTTCGAGGTAAGAGTTGAATCCCAGCCTTCGTACAGATCATCCATATGAACTGTGTAAGTTGCACCAAGCACTAGGGCAAGCTCTTGTGCCAAGGTAGTTTTACCAGAACCCGCCGGCCCATCAATTGTTATAACTATGCAACTCCCACACTTAGGAATGAGTGTTGGGATAGCTTGCTTAATTAAATCTAGATTTTGATTCACGTAGCCAACGCTTCCAACCGCCTACAGCGATTAAGACAAATATAAAGTAGAGGATTGCCGTTAAATATTGCTTGCCATGCCAATATTGGTAGGTATAAACGGCATCAACCACGAACCAGATAATCCAGTTTTCAAATCTTTGTAAGACCATAAGCAATTGCGCAATACAACTTCCAACAAAACCAAAGGCATCAGTAAAGGAAGCGGCGGCACCAATTCTCTTGAGTACTGGATAAAGTGCAATCCAAGAGATTAAATAGGCGGCGCTCCATATCCAAATTTCTTTTCTCCTAAGGCGCTGTGGTCTTGCACCTTTTGGCCCCCAACCAAACCATCCTGCAATTGCGCCAGCGATAAAGATGAATTGCAAGAAGCCACTTGCATAGTATTTCCATTGGAAAAAGAGCGCGGCGTAAAGCAATGAACTTAAGCTCCACCATGGCCAGGTCTTTCGTGGACCATAAACTCCGAGCCAGACTCCGACAGCAGAAGTTATAAATGCTAATAACTCGAGAAGTGAAAGTTGATATCCCCATGCAGTAAAAACCGTAACCATTAAATTCATCGATTAACCCCTTTCCAATTCGCATTACCGAACTGGTACTACGGTCGATCTGAATTTCAGATCCTCTCAGCCAATCTCTCGGCTCCCGTCGGCACTTACGTTAGCAAACTAACGCGCCCTCCGCGCCCTAAGTAGCGCTGGAAATGCAACTTTTATTCGGCGCCAAGTAGAAGTCTTCGCGCGCTTATCAAAGATTTGATAGCCAATCTTTTCAACCTCATCAACAATTCCACAATACAACTCGGATGCAGCCTCGATGCAGGCCCTAGATTCTGGTGCAAGTAAGGCAATTCCGGGGGCTGCTTCTCGCTGCAACCGTCTCACTCTTTCAATCTGCTCTTGTAGTGCTGCCTTAATTTGCGGAGTAAGAATTCGCTCATCTAACATTTCATGAGTTACTCCATGAGCCTTTAGTTCTTCTATTGGCAGATAGATGCGGCCCCGATCGAGATCTTCACCAACATCGCGAATAAAGTTTGCGAGTTGAAATGCAGTGCCAAGTTTTTCAGCGGCGACAAACGCTTCAGAAGAAGTCGCTCCAAGAATTGGAACCATCTGTAAACCAATTACAGATGCAGATCCATAAACATATTCCATCAAGTCATCGAAGGTTTGATATTCGCTAACCGTTAAATCCATAGTCATCGAATGCAAGAATGCTTCAAAATGCGCGATCGGAATTGCAAAGCGTTTAACGGTGTCGACAAGTGCGCGCCCGATGTGATCTGCGCTGGTTCCATCTTTGATATCTTGCAATACTTGATTGCCCCATGTTGTGAGTTCAATTGCTTTCTCTTCATCAGTTAACGTTGAATTTAAATCATCGACTATTTCATCGGCATATCTGGCGAAACCATAGAGCGCATGCACAAAAGGGCGTTTAGCCGGGGGCAATAGAAGAGTTGCTAAGTAATAAGTTTTTCCGTGAAGTGAATTAAGCCGTTTGCATTCGGCATAAGATGCCCGAAGTTCTGGGCCACTTATTCCTGCTGCAGTTAGCTCATCCATTTATTTAACAGGCCCTACTATTCGTTCGGCAGCAAGGCGTCCAGAAATTAGAACCATCGGAACACCGACACCTGGTTGAGTTCCAGATCCAGCAAAGACCACATTCTCAAAACCTTTCGCCATATTTCTTGGACGAAATGGGCCGGTCTGGAAGAAAGTATGTGCACTTGCAAAAGGTGCACCTTGTTCCATTCCTTGTGCTTGCCAATCAAGCGGAGTTGTCATCTGTTCAACTTCAATCGAATCAGCAAAACCGTCATAGCCACGTTCTTCCATAGTGCGCAGCATTTGATCGCGATATTTTGATCCCTGTACTTTCCAATCAATATCTGCAGATAAGTTTGGTGTAGGAAAGAGTATGTAATATGAATTCTTGCCGGCAGGTGCCAAATCTTTATCATCATGTGTCGGCACAGTTACAAGCAAACTTGGATCGGTCATTAGGGTTTTCTTCTTAATTAGTTCATCGAAGACGCCATCCCAAGATTTACCAAAGTGAATATTGTGGTGTGCCAGGCGGTCATAACTCTTATTTGAACCTACTAATAAGGTCACACACGAAGGGGAGTAGGTAAGTCGTTTAACTGATGGCGGGGTTCGTCCTAAAAGTTCGCGCCAAGCCACAGGCAGATCTGGATTTAAAATCAGAGCATCGCATGCAATTCGATCACCATTTGCGGTGATGACTGCGCGCGCCCGGCCACCTGAATGTTCAACCGAGGTAACGGTCTGGTTGTATTTAAATTCCACACCATGTTTTGCGGCCGCCCCTGCAAGCGCGCGGGGTAGTGCATGCATTCCACCTTTTGGAAAGAAGACACCATTTACCGAATCCATATAGGCAATAACGGCGTAAATAGCTAGCGCTTGTTGTGGGCTTACACCTGCGTACATTGCTTGGAATGAGTAAACCTTCTGAGTGCGAGGATCTTTCAAGAAATCATTTACCTTTGGTGCAAGTTTGCGGAATCCACCAAGTGCTACAAGCCTTGCTAAGTTAGGAGTTAAAAGATTTAGCGGCGAATCAATATTGCGATCAATGAAATCTTTCATCTCATACTTATAAAGTTTGGTTACGAAATCCACATATTTGCCATAACCAGCGGCTTCATCAGGACCGATTACATTTCGGATTTCTTCTTGCATCCGGCCGGTTTCCGCATGAACATCAAGGGTTGAACCATCATGATAGAAAGCGCGATACAACGGCTTTAAGTGAAGTAGTTCCATCCAATCTTCAAGCTTTTCACCAACACAGGAGAGCGCATCCTGAATTAAATCTGGCATGGTTAAAACAGTTGGCCCAGTATCAAAGGCATATCCATCTTTGTTCAGTAAACCATTGCGACCACCAGGAACGCTTTCGCGTTCGATAACTGTAACTTTGCGGCCAGCACCAGCAAGTCGTAGTGCGGCACTTAGTCCGCCCAGCCCGGCGCCAACAATTACAACGTGATCAGTTGGACCTTTAACGCGTGCCGACATTTAACATCCAATACTTAAAGGGTTCGTTGGGTGACAATCGTAAGAAGTTGCTCCAGTGCAACTTTTGCCAATGGGTCAATTTCACCATGTTCAAGAGCGGATTGCGCGCTGGAAGTTAAGGCGGCAATTAACTCTTCGACCTCGGTCAATGCGCCGGAATTAATAATTATTTCGCGAATCTTCGCAACAGTAGTAATAGTCAAATCTGGATTTCCAAGTGCGCCCTTTATCTCAGCTTTAGATTTCTCATCTGCAAGCTCCATAGTTTTCGCTAGTAAAACTGTGCGTTTTCCTTCACGCAAATCATCGCCAGCTGGTTTCCCAGTCTCTTCGGGATTGCCGAATATTCCGAGTACATCATCGCGAAGTTGGAAGGCCTCACCAAGGGGCAGACCATAATTTGAATAGGTCTTCATCAGATCCTGATTAGCGCCACCAAGTGCTGCGCCAAAATGTAGCGGACGCTCGATTGTGTATTTTCCAGATTTATATCGCGCAACTTTTAGCGATCTTTCAACTGATTCTGATGCTAGCGCTTGCTCGTACACATCTAAATATTGTCCAGCCATTAATTCGACTCGCATCTCGTCGTACATCGGAAGCGCCCTAATTAAAGTTTCGCCATCGATTCCAGATTGGTGCAACATCTTTGCGGACCAGACAAGTGCTAAATCCCCAAGCAAGATTGCTGCAGAAATTCCGAATTGCGCGCTAGACCCACTCAACTTTTCCGCGCCATGCATTGCTTCAAATGCTTTATGAATAGAAGGGGCGCCGCGTCTTGTGTCAGATGCATCCATAACATCGTCGTGCATAAGTGCGCACACATGTACTAATTCGAGAGCGGCGCAAGCACGCAAAATTTGTGGAGTTGGTTCTGTTCCGGTGCCAAGAAATCCAATATATGCAAAGAGTGGGCGAAGTCGTTTTCCACTATCCAATAAGAAACGTTCCATAGCTTGCGCCACCGGTGCCAATTCGGAGCCGATTTCATTTAAATACTTATTTTCTATCGCCACAAAGTTAAGCAGCTCTTGATTTACCGCGCTACGAATCTCTTTAAGGTCGGAGGTAGCGGAAAAATTCACGTCGTAAGGGTAGCCTGACCCGCTATGGAACGCATGACGGTTTCGGTTGAGTTCTTTCCGCCGAAGGATGACGCTGGTGAAGCGCGTCTTTGGGAGGCTAGTTCTGCACTTGAATCGATTTCCCCTGATTTCATTTCGGTAACTTATGGTGCTGGCGGAAGTACCCGCGATCGCACAATTCAAATCACTAAAGAGATAACGAAACGCACGGGGCGAAGCACGGTCGCCCATTTAACTTGTGTTGGTTCAACTAAAGATGAGCTCATTCAAATTCTTGACCAATATAAGAACGCTGGTATAAAAACAATTTTGGCTTTGCGTGGCGATCCCGTTGGTGGACCAACAGCAAATTGGGTTACGACACCAGGTGGCTTTGATTATTCAGACCAGTTGGTTGAACTTGCAATCTCGCAAGGTGGATTTGAAGTTGGGGTTGCAGCATTCCCAGATGGGCATCCAGCAAGCGGTGGAAATATTACGAAAGATATTGATGTTCTTATTCGCAAAGAGCAACTTGGCGCAACTTTCGCTACAACTCAATTCTTCTTTGAAAGTTCAAAATGGCAGACCTTGGTTACGAAATTAGCGGCACGTGGTTCAAAACTGCCAGTTATCGCAGGAATCTTGCCAATTACTAATGTAAAACAATTGCAGCGCATGGCAGAACTTAACGGCACTCCAATCCCAGAAATTATTTCTAAAGCCTTCACCGGAATTGCAGATGATCCAGAATCGGTAAGAAAAGTTGGTATCGAGCTTGCGACAAAATTTTGTGAAGAGTTAATAGCCCTGAAAGTTCCAGGTTTACATTTTTATACAATGAATAATTCATTGGCTACCTTAGAAATCTGCAACAACCTCGGGTTAACAAACCGTGGATAAGCAAGAATTTTTCGCAACTTGGTCGGAGCTGCATGGCGGGGCAAAAATTGAAGGCGTTGTTAAGAGTTGGCTACAGATTTCATATGCCGTAGTAAAACCACTTTATAAAATAAAAATTACCCCAAATATCTTGACTCTAGCCGGGCTAGCTTTCGCTATAGCGCTCTGGCAATATCCAAACAGTTGGCCAGCGGCGCTATTTTTAGTGCTCTCGTTATTTTTCGATGGAATAGATGGGTCGCTCGCGATAATTTCTAGGGCAACTTCCAAATTTGGTGCGTTCACTGACTCATTTGTAGATCGATTGGCCGAAGTTTTCTGGGCACTCGCGCTCTATAAAATTGGCGCCCCAGCGCTCTTAGTTTTTATCGCTTTATTGGCAGCTTTCACTCAAGAATACTTACGGGCCAGAGCTGGTGGACTTGGTCATAATGAACTTGGGCTTGTAACTATTTGTGAACGGCCAGTTAGGGCCAGCCTGATTTTTATTGCAATAATTTCAAATGTTCTGAATCTGGAAATTACAACAATCATTTCTACAATTTGGGTTGCTATGCAGATGACAGCGCTAATTCAATTAACGATAAGTTCTTACAAGCGACTCTCTATTTAGCCCTACCAATTGCGTCAGCAACTATTTCGGCGCTGATTCCAACCAGTGGAAGTCCACCACCTGGATGAGCAGATCCACCAACGCAATATAAATTCTTAAGGGGAGATGTATTACTAGCTCGTAAGAAAGCCGAACGAGCGCCATTACTTGATGTTCCGTAAATAGATCCACCTGGTGCACTAACACTGCTCTCTAAATCAGCGGGTGTTTGAAATTCAACAACATCCAACCGCTCGCTAACTCGCAGGCCAAGTGCATCGAGCTTGGCAATTATTTTTGCGGCATAAAGCGCGGATCCTTGATTCCAATCCCAGCCTGTACCTGGCTCGTGTCTTGGTGCATTAATTAATACCGACCACGCTTCTTTATTTTCACCCTTCACCATCGTTGGATCTTTTGGCGCACATATATAAATAGTCGGATCATCTACCGGAATCTTCTTCACGAAAATATCATCAAATTCTGCATCGTAATCCTCTGGAAAACAGATTGAATGATGCGCCATCTTTGGGACATCGCCCTTAATCTTGCTGTTATCCAAGCCAAGCAATAGCGAGAAGCCAGCAAGTGATTTTGTCGCCTTAGCCAATTTTCTTCGCTCTGATTTAACTTGGTTTAAATCCGAGGGCAACAATTTGTTATAAACAAGTTCCGCATCAGCATTGGCAACGATGAAATCTGCGGAAATACTTTTGCCACTAACTTCGACCCCGGTCGCAAGTGAATTTTGGTAGGTAATTTTTGTTACTGGAGAATTCAGCTCAAATTTCACACCGAGATCATGACATCGATTTTCAAGCGCGACCGAGAGCTGACCAATTCCACCTTTGATATGCCAGGCGCCAAATGAAGATTCGACAAAGGCAATTGTTAGCAATACACCAGGAACTTTGCGCGGATCAGATCCCGAATAAGTTGCATATCGATCAACAATCTTTGAGAGATAGGGATCATCTGTGTATTTCGCAGTTAACTTACGAAGTGATGTCAATGGTGAAATTGTCTTCAGATCGGATAAGAAACCCTTTCTTCTAACCAAACTTCCTATTGATTTAAGTTCAGATTCAACAAATGGTCCACGCGAAACATCCCACATATGTTCAGCCCGCTGCATCAAGTTATGCCATTGATCTGCAGCCTTCTTGCCCAAAACTGATTCAATTGAATCGCAAATAGCCTTAAGCGATAAATTTGGAAAAGTAATCTGGGTTCCATCAGCAAAGTTATATTCGAAGGCGGGATCAACGGGTTCGATATTTAAGATGTGTTCGACTCGTTTGCCGGTCTTTAGAAACAAATCACGGTAAACAGCGGGCAAAGTTAGTAATGAAGGCCCGGTATCGAAAGCATAATCACCAACCCATTTAGTTTGGCATTTTCCGCCGGTGCGTTCGCTGCCTTCAAAGACAGTTACTTCGTGTCCAGCTTTTGCTAGGCGCGCTGCAGAAGACATTCCGCCAATACCAGCACCGATAACAATTATCTTCGCCATCAGGAAATTACCCGACCACGCCATTGCAAGGTGCCTCGAGATTTTCTGACTGAAGATAAGACAATTAAATACAACAGAACAAGGATGGCAATGGGATGAAGGAGTGCATACCCGGGATTGGATTTAGTTTTTATTGCCGCAAGGACTCGCGACAAAAAGATAAATAGCGCGGGGGCTCCGAAACCCAAGTATGGAATTACTCCCGTCATCACCAACAAAATTAGCGCAGCAATAGTTCCAGTAGTTCCCCCAAATGCCTTCCAGAGAGATTTGGTGTAACCATTAATTAGTTCCTCGCTAGTTTTATACATCCGACAACTCGCGACAGAACTGCCATCAGCTACTCCGCCTTTAAAACCACTAGCTATTAAAAGTCTTGCAATCTCTAAATCATCTAGAACTTCATTTGCAATTGCGCTGTGGCCACCGATTTGTTCGTAAGCACTTCGCTTAATGATAAGAAATTGACCATTCGCAATTGTCATCGAACGGTTCGGATATTTTTCGGCGATTCGCAACGGCACACTTGCAAGCCAAGACCATTGCAAAAGTGGCTGGATAAGTTTTTCGATGAAGGTGCCCGCAAGTTGCTTTGGATATGGCGAGATGTAATCCCAATTAAGGGCGTTCATCTTGGTAAGCGCCGATGAAATTGCATATGGATGCAGGCGGACATCTGCATCTAAAAATACTAAGAAATCACCATTGCTGGATTTGGCTAAGTTGTAACAAGCCCAATTCTTGCCAAGCCAGCCCGCAGGCAGCGCACTTCCTTGCAATTTATGCACCTTAAAACTGCTGATCAGATCTGAAGTTTGATCTTCCGATGCATCATCCAAGACGTAGACCTTGCTGGATTCAAGTAGCTCTGAATTTAGTACTGCTTTAAGACAGGCTTCTACATTCGCTTCTTCATTGCGCATCGGAATTAAGATATCTACCGATTCAAAAACGCTGGCAGCACCATTTAACCTGACAACCCGCATATTAATTACATTTGCAACGGTGATGATTAGCGCTAGGGCGCAGATCCAAAATTCAAGCATTTACTTAAGTAAATCTGGCTTGCCAAATGAAATTACAAAGAGATAAGGCGCAATCCAAAGAGTAAATGCAACCCCACCAAGAAGCGCAATTCCAGAACGGTCAAAGAAGAATAAATTGCCGACGACTCCGGAGAAAAGAGTCCAACCTAAGAAAATATCTGGAATTGTTGAATTCACTCCAGCTTTACGGCGCTCTTTCGGAAGAATTATATTAAGCAGGGCAATCAATCCCATACCGGCAAATAACCAACCTGCGGTATTTGAAAGTGGGATTTCGGGTTGAAATGGAACATGCGGTCCAACCACATCCCATGTCCATCGATTAGCAGCAACCATTTGTGGATCTAGGAATAAATCCCAAACCATAAGTCCGGCGCCACCATATATAAATGCCCAACTTGGAACAGTTTTGCGCGCAGCAATTAGAACAGGGTGGGCCATCATGATCCAAGCGAATGGAACTATCACCGGAACTCCAGCAATTTTGATACCAAGTGAAGCATCGTAAACATAATTACCAAAAGGCCATCCAGTTTTACTTCCTAAAATTTCAACAAGTAATGCAAATAGAAATGTAACTAAGGCGAAGGTAGCGAAATATCGGAATCCATATGACAATAACGAATGCGCCAACATCAGTAGCGCTCCAGTTATGACGGTAAAGATGGTTACATATCGAAGTGCATCACCAGAAACCAAGGGATAACTAATTTGGATTGCGATCGCGAAAGCTAAAAGTAGGTATAAGCCCAAATTTTGATTTGCCGAAATGCCATGGCGCCGATTACTACGTGGGCGGTATTGGCGAATCGACATGGGGCAATTCTGCCTTATGAGTGGCTAGAACCCACCATGCTCCTCGATGATTGCAAAGCGGGCGAATAATTCTTCGGCATACCAATCTAAATCTTTCGTTGCCTGTATTGCCTTGGTATGCGCCGCCCCTTGGTATGCAAAATTTCGCAGCGCAGCTGCTGATTCCCATCTAGAGAAAGTTCCCTGTAGTCCAATGGGCGCCTCGCCGATTCCAATTGCACTTTGCAATCCAGATGTTGATTTCAAACTTACAGTCACCGGTGGAACGGCCGACCAAAACTTTGAATTCATGTGCCACTTGATGCGGGCGCGGGTAAGTGCTGCAACTGGACCGCCCCAATTCGAAATTTGATTCTCATTAAATGGTTGCACCTTTGACCACATGCCATGCGATGAAATCGGCTGCAAAACTCCACGATATTCCAAGGTCGCAATTTTGCGCCAACTTGAAATCAGCTTCGATGAATCAAATGCATCTATTTCGGATTGTGGAATTACTACCAACAGGCCCCATCGTTTTGCATCTGCATCACTTGGCGTAAAAGTTTCACCTTTACCGGTACCTAATGATTTATAGAAACTAACTTCCTTGTGTCCTCTTAAAGTAAAGCGATCAAAGGCCATATGCAAAATCGCAATAGGAAGTGACTTTAAATTAATTTTCCAGAAGTAAACCAGAACAATCATTATTCAATACCGGCAGCTGCGAAGATTTCAGATACAACTTCATCTGGCCGATCCCACATCGGGGCATGTCCGCAAGTCGAAAGCACAAGCCATTTGCAATGTGCCGGTGCCAAAGATCGCTCTTGCGAATTTTCTATTGGCAAAGTCCAATCACTGTCACCGAAAATAATTGTTGTTGGAATACTTGCCGGGATTTGTTTATCAAATTTATGATGAAGCATCGCATCCCAGGTGTGGTAATACCCATGGCAATTGCCAAGAGCAGTAACCGCATCAACACAAATTTCTAAATCCAGAGTTGACCATTTTGGACTAAATGGTTCGAATCCAACTTTTCGAACAACTCCAAGTTTTAATAATTGCGGGGCAACGCCTTTGAAAGTATCTGCCATAACTTTTGAAAATGCATATCTTGTTCGCGTAGTCGCTGGGTTGTGCCATAAGCCGGCAGGAGCAAGCCCAACCAGGGATTTCACACGCTCGGGTTTCATCGCTGCCATTTCGAGTGCAACCCAACCACCGAGTGAATTTCCTACAAGATTTATTCTTTCTAATCCATTTTCATCCATTAAATCGAAGATTAATTTAGCTAAAACTTCGGGTTCTAAAGATCCGTGATCAACCCAATCCGCATTTCCATGTCCAGGTAAATCAAGAGTTATAACTTTAAATTTCTTTTCAAGCTTTGAAATGATTGGTTTCCAGGCAGTCGCTGCCGAGCCAAGTCCATGAATTAAAACAATCGGATCGCCAGAACCAGGGGATAGGTAGGCAAGCTTTGGTTTATTCATTCACCAACAACCATTGGTTTAGCGCCAGTGGCTTGGATTAGTTCGGCGAATGTAGTGGGGTATACCGAATGCGGATGCCCCGCCGCAGCCCAGACGACGTCGTATTCATTTAAGGCTTCATCAATCAAAATTGTTGCGGGATTGATCCAACCAACAGGGGATACGCCGCCAATCGAGAAACCAGATTTCTCTTTTACATAATCTGCATCAACTCGGTGCAATTTAGTGATGCCAAGTTTTTCGGCAACCAATTTGGTGTCGACACGATGGCGACCACTTGTTATAACAAGCAGTGGAGATTCATCATCGAGTTTAAAAACAATTGAAGATGCAACTTGGCCGACCAGAATTCCAAGTGCATCTGCTGCTTCTTGGGCGGTACGGGCGCTATCGGATAAAACGTGGACTTCACCCTTGATACCAAGCTCTTTTAGTTTTGCCGAGACCCGTTGAACTGAGGGATTTTGAAGAACGTTTTCCATGGCGATACTTTAGATGAAGTTAGATTATTTCTTTGAGTAAATCTTCCACTCGCTTCTTAATTTCATCGCGGATTACTCGCACCGATTCAATACCTTGGCCTGCTGGATCATCTAGAACCCAATCTTCATAGCGTTTGCCTGGGAAGAACGGACAGGTATCGCCACAACCCATTGTTATAACGACATCAGATTGTTGGACAGCTTCAGTGGTCAAAATCTTTGGTTGATTATTGGCGATATCAATTCCAACTTCAGCCATGGCCTCAACTGCGATGGGATTAATTGAATCTTTGGGGGCCGATCCAGCGGATAGAACTTCGACTTTGCCGCCAGATAGGGCGGTCATAAAACCAGCGGCCATTTGAGAACGGCCGGCGTTGTGAACACAAACAAATAGGACTGAAGGCATGCTCGAATAGTAGTAGGAATAACGGTGGCTCTTCGCTAGGCTTTTTAAATGTTGAAGACCGGTGGATCACCTAGGTTGGTAATCAACTCCTTGATTTTGCTGGGATTCGCGCTGGTATCTCATACTTTTGCTGGTGGAAGCTTTACGAATATTGCGCGGTTGTTTGCAATGCTGGTGTTAATTGTTTGCGCACTGTTCATTTTGGGAAGAAGTGTTTTATCTGGCCCACGCCTAGCTTTATTAGTTCTTATCGTGCAAAGCTCAACACACTTTGTTTTAGGCGGAATCAATAGCGGCGGGATCGTCATGTCTGCAAGCCACATTATTGGTGGTTTTACTTCCTTTGTACTGCTAACTAAGTCCGATGAATTCTGGTTCGCACTTAGAAATTTTGTCTTCGTAATACTCTTACCTTTCAAAACTTTTCTTCCAGATACAAAGAAACTAGCCATTTCCGCAATTTGCCATGAGGCAAAGTGTTGGAGTTCAGCTCTTGTTACATCGAGCCATGGCCTTCGAGCGCCGCCACTAATTTTGAGAACTGGAATCTTCGCCTGACATGGAACATGTCCACGAAAATTTCCTCCAGCACCATCTCTCACATATTTTGTTATCCGCAGCGGCTCTGGTCGCAATCGGAATCTGGTGGTATTTCGCTAGTCGAAGCCGCAAATAATTCAACTAATTAATTTTGGAGATCAAATGTTAATTCTTAAGTCGAATAAGAAGATGAAGGTCTTTACAGTTTCTATTTCGCTAGCCAGTGCACTTCTTCTAACTTCATGTGGAAGTAGCAGTGAAAAAGCGGCAGAACCTATGGATCACAGCCATACTGCTGCAATTCCAAAAACTGGCACCGGGGAAGCTGCACCTGGGGGTGGAACATATTTAAATGAGCCAATCCCAGCAGATGTTTTGAACCTGCCTCTGGTAGATCAGAACGGAAAGACATTCACTTTGGAATCACTTAAAGGTCAAACACTTGTGATTACTAATTTCTTAACATCTTGCCAAGAAATCTGTCCTATGACATCTGCGAATATGCGTGATGTTGGAGATGCGATCGCTAGTGCGAAAGCGTCAGAGAAGATAAAGGTTCTTGAAATAACAGTTGATGCAAAGCGCGATGTGCCATCTCGATTATTGGCATATCAAAACTTGTTTGCAACTAAGAACTGGGATCTTGCTGGTGGAACAGAAGCTGGTCTGGCAAAGCTTTGGGATTATTTTGGCGCACCCGCGACAATTGAAGAGTTCTCAAAAGCTGATGCAGAGGCAAGTCCACGTGACTGGCAAACTGGAAAGCCAGTTTCCTACGACATGATGCATGCCGATTTAGTAATTATTGTTGATGAAAAATCAACGTGGAGGTGGCTAGATCTTGGCGCCCCAAACGTTGGTACTTCAACAATCCCTGCAAAGTTAAAGTCCTATCTAAGTCCTGGTGGTTTGAAGAATTTGGAAAAACCAGAGGGATCAAGTTGGAAAGTTGATGCTATTTATTCAGCGCTTATGGATATCACCGGAATTCATATCCACTAAATCGATTTTTTCAATTAACTGAAAGGTTTTAAATGAATAAGAAAGTAATAGCAATTTCAGCTGCCTTGGCACTGAGCCTTGGATTTATTTCACCGGCTCAGGCGCATGTAGGAACTCAAACCCGCGGAAATACTTTAGTTGCCGGAAGTTCAAGTCGGATTTATTTAAGTCTTGGACATGGTTGCAATTACAAGGGCGTGCAATATGCAACCCACGTATTTTCGACCGAAGTTCCAGCAGCGGCTGGAAAACCAACTCCGGAATTTCATCAGGGTTTCAAGGCAAAAGTTGTCGCATCTAGTGAAGTAGATGCAACAAATACGCCGGCCTATTACACAGTTTCTTGGACTGCAAAGTCATCGAGCTGGGATATTGATCCAAACACTTTTTATGACTTTGGTTTCAAAGTGACTTGGAATAAGACACCACAGAAGATCGCTTTCAAGACAACTCAAATATGTTCTGCTTATGACACAGCTTCAGGAACTCGTAAGGCGCTGTATCTAAAGTGGCACATCACCGATGGCTCAACCATGGCTGCTACTGAAGATACCGAATTTGGTCCAGCACCAACGGTAACTACGGTTGCGAGCTAGTAGCTAAATTGAAAAAACTAGTTAGCGCATTACTTGCATTTGGGGTCGCCATATCGGCGGCTCCAAGTGCCGGCGCACATGCCTCTTATTCAGATTCAAACCCTAAAGCTCGATCTGTTATTACTAAATTACCGAAGTTGCTCTGGGTGGAATTTGATGGAAATCTAATCACGATTGCAGATAAGCAGACCAATTTCTTAACTGTTAAAAATAGTAAAGGCAAAGAGCTAAGCGATGGCAAGGCTTTTGTTGGTGGTGCCAGAATCAGCGTGAATATCAAGGACCGAAGTGCGACTGGAACTATCAAGGTTTCTTGGCGCGTTGTATCCGAAGATGGACATCCGGTCTCATCATTCTTAACTTTTACCGTTAGGAAATAAACCAGGTTTCAGTAATTGAGAATATAGCAATCGCGAAAAGTAGAAAAGCAAAGGCTTTGCGCAGTGTTGCCGTTGGGACTTTCGAACTGTGATGTGATCCAAAGATTGAAATTGTTATTGCTGAGATTGAAATTAGAATAGGAATTTTCCAATCAATTTCGTGCCACAGGCTTTGATGTCCAATTAACGAGGTCAGGCAGTTGATGGCGATAATAAATAACGATGTCCCCGCAGCTTTAATCTGCGGGGTGTGAAAGAAGATTACGAGAACTGGGATTGCAAGAAAGCCGCCGCCGATGCCAAAGATTCCGGTCATCGATCCAATAACTAAAGAAATCGGGACAAGAACAATTAGCGGAATCTTCTTCTCATCTTTGTTTTGAAGTGGGGCACGCAGCATCGAGAATCCAGCGAGCGTCAAAATAATTGCGAAACCGGTAACAATAAAGGAATCTGATAATTGCTTTGCAAGAATTGCTCCACCAAGATTTGTTATTAGGCCGAGTGA
>CAIQHM010000036.1 GCA_903871555.1 uncultured Actinomycetes bacterium
AACTCTTCGAAATCTACTTGTCCGTCAACCTTCACGAATGAAGATATTGGCAGGCAAATTTATTGCGATGAAATTATTTGCTTTGGTGATGGTTCTATTTGCAGGAGCGCTAAGTATTGCGATTTCTTACGCCCTTTCTGGGCGCGCAAAAGTTGATACAACAGCTTGGGGAACCTCGGCGGCGATGCATCTGCTCTTTGAAAGCACCCTAAATATCTTTATCTCAACTCTCAGTTTTGGGGCATTCGGCATGATTCTTGGGCTCTTGTTGCGATCACCGATAAGCGCAATAGCGGTGGGCGTTCTTTGGAACTTAATCCTCGAAAATATTTTGGCCGCATTGATAAATAGCACTGCCAAGTGGTTGCCAGGCATTAACTTTGCCAATATTGGCGAAGGTGGGAATATAAATCTAAGTTACAAACATTCGTTGGCTGTAACGATTGGCTATTTACTAATAAGCGGCACTCTTGCTGCAATTTTATTTAAAAGGCGAGATGTCGCAAATTAGCGACACAGCCTCATAATTTCCGCTTATTCACAGCATCAACCTTTATCCTTGGCTGATGTCAAAGAAAATTACAAGCGCGCTAATTGTGCTGGGAATTTCTTTAACAACATTTAGCACTGATATTTCGCAGGCGAAAACACCAAAGCCGACTCTGGCGCAGATTGATGCGGCAAAGAAAGAAGAAGCGGCAAAAGCTGAAGCGGCAAAGAAAGCGGCAGCAGTCCTTAATTCTGCAACCAAGACTCTCAATCAATTAACTGCGATTGCAGATTCTGCACAAGTTGCTTATAACAAGGCGCTTAAAGAGTTAGCAATTGCTAAGGCAAATGCGAAAGCCGCTGCCGATCATGCTGCCAAGACACAAGCTGAAGTTGGCAAGGCCACTCGAGTAATTGGAAAGATGGCATCTAATGCCTACAAACTTGGTGGCGACTTCACAAATATTAATGCGCTGTTGAGCGCGAATGGCCCACAAGATTTAATTGATCAATTAACAACGCTAGATAAAATTGGAAACACAAACACAGTTGCACTCAAGCGATTCAAGGCAGCAGAAGCTGCAGCAAAGATTGCAAAGATCGAAGCCGACCGAACTAAAGCTGCGCAAGAATCAGCGACAGCAAAAGTTGCTGCAGCAAAGAAAATCGCGGATGATGCAAAGGCTGCACAACAAAAAGAAGTAGCCAAATTGCGTTCGGTTCAAAACAAACTTGCCGCTGAACTTTCAAAAGCTAAGAACTTCCGAGTAACGCTTGAACAACAACGCCAACTTGCCTTGCTCGAGGAAGCAAATGCAGTTACGGCTACCAAAACTCCAAATCAATTTAAAGTTTGGCCAAATAAAGGTTTCACCGGCCGTTCTACAATTCGATCAACTGAAGCAATTAGAACAAACGCAGTTGCATTTGCTAAGAAGCAAGTTCAGGCACGCAAGCCATATATTTGGGGAGCTCAAGGTCCAAATGCTTTCGATTGTTCTGGTCTGGTTTATGCGGCATATAAAGATGCGGGCTTGGGATATCCGCAGTGGGGTCGCTTAAATGCTGCGCTCTATTTTGTGGCAACAAAGCGAGTTGCATTCAATGATTTAGTCCCTGGTGATTTACTTTTCTATTCATATGATGGATCGGTTCAAAATATTCACCACATAACTATCTATGCTGGAAATGGCATGATGTGGGAAGCAAACTCACGCAAAGTTGGCTTGATTTACTCGAATATGTACAGCATTAAGGGCTTAATGCCATCTGGCGGCCGAGTCTAAAAGTTTTATAGAGTGCTCCATGTGAGCGCCAAAACCCCAGCACTACTTGAACTGCGACAAGCAGTTCGCTTTTGGTTTGAAAAATTAGAGCCAAATTCAAAGGTGTGTGTGGGCGTTTCAGGCGGCGCTGATTCTTTAGCTTTAGCAGTCGCGGCAAAGCTTGAAGCAAATAACTTCAACATCGATTTAATTGCAGTAATTGTTGATCATGGGCTGCAGGAACAATCAGCAGAAGTTGCTTCGCTTACTGCGAAGAAATTAAAAGTAATTGGTTATGAAGATATTTTTATCGGTAAAGCTAATGTGCAATTAGTTGATGGGCTTGAAGCCTCTGCCAGACGAGCCCGGTATAAAGTTTTTGAACAAGCGATGGAAACTTTTAGCGCTACGACTTTTCTACTTGGCCACACTAAAAACGATCAAGCCGAAGGCGTTCTATTAGGACTTGCTCGGGGATCTGGAACTAAATCACTTTCTGGAATGCAAGAAGTCACTGGCTCATATGTCAGACCATTTTTAAATATCAATCGAAGTACTACGGAAGCGGCTTGTATCGAAGCTGGTATTGAATATTGGAACGATCCGCATAATTTGAGTTCTGAATTTTCAAGAGTTCGAGTTCGTCAAAACATCTTGCCGCTAATTGAGAGAGAGATTGGACCTGGAATTATTGATGCGCTCTCACGTTCAGCAAAAATTCTGCGCGAGGATGCCAGCGCTCTAGATGAATGGGCTGATTCAGTTTTTGCCCAAATTAATCCGACTGATATCGAAATCTCGACCTTGGCCATTCTTCCAATTGCGGTCCGAAGCAGGGTATTGCGAAAGGCGATTTATGCGGCAGGTGCGCCAGCCGGCAGTATTTCGGCCTCACATCTGGAACCAATTGAGGCTTATGTGAGCGATTGGCGTGGTCAGGGCCACACATCTCTCCCTGGTGGTGTGAAGGTTTGCCGAATTTCGGGCAGACTTTCGCTCTTGCAGCAGGATCCTATTCAGCCATAAAAGTAGAGAGAGAATCGCCTCGTGGATTTAGCAACAACCGGAACAGATATTGAACGCGTAATTGTTACTGAAGAACAAATTCGTGCGCGCCTTAAAGAATTAGCACAACAAGTTGAAAAAGATTATGAAGGTAAGGACCTGCTTTTAATTGGTGTGCTTAAAGGTGCTGTCATGACAATGGCGGATTTAGCTCGTTCTTTGCAACGTCATATTGAAATGGATTGGATGGCAGTTTCTTCATATGGCTCTGGAACTAAATCAAGTGGCGTTGTTCGAATTCTTAAAGATTTGGATCGCGACATAACGGGGCGCGAAGTTGTAATCGTTGAAGATATTGTTGATACCGGGCTAACACTTGGTTGGTTAAAGGCAAACCTGGAATCTCGTGGTGCAAAGAGCGTTGAAATCTTGACTTTGCTCCGCAAACCAGAAGCAGCAAAAGTTGAAGTTGATGTTAAGTATGTTGGCTTTGATATTCCGACTGAATTCGTTGTCGGGTATGGACTTGATTTTGATGAAAAATATCGCAACCTTGATTTCATTGGTGTACTAGCAAAGCATATGTATTCATGACCGAGAAGGATTCAAAAAAGAAAGTTGAACCTAAAACAAAGAAGAAGATTAAATTCTCAAAGGCACGCCTGCGTAAGACTTTGCGTGGTCCGCTCTTCTGGATTATTTTATCTTTAATTCTAGTTAGCTTCTTCGGGCAACTCTCTTCAAGCGGCGATAAATTCACAAAGGTTGAAACTTCTACGATTCTGGCAGCGATATCTGCAAATAAGGTTGATTCCGCGCTCGTAATTGATCGTGATCAGAAAATCGAAGTTATTTTAAAATCTGGAAATTTTGTTAAAGGATCTAAGAAACTTTATGCCTCATTTGTTTCTGGTGAAGAACCCCAAATAATTGAACTCTTAACAAGTAACCCACCTCCAAAGAAGTGGGATGTGAAGGTTCCGACTCAGTCATTCTTGATGTCGCTATTCCTAAGTTTCGCACCACTTCTATTAATTGGTTTCCTATTGCTTCTCTTTATGGGAAATGCCCAAGGCGGAAATAAAGTTTTCTCTTTTGGGAAATCAAAGGCAAAACTGCAGACAAAAGAGATGCCGAAGAATACTTTCGCGGATGTTGCGGGAGCAGATGAAGCGGTAGCAGAATTAATTGAAATCAAAGACTTTCTCGCTTCGCCACAAAAGTATCAAGATATTGGCGCCAAGATTCCAAAAGGTGTTCTGCTTTATGGGCCGCCAGGAACCGGTAAAACCTTATTAGCTCGTGCGGTAGCGGGAGAAGCTAACGTACCGTTCTATTCAATTTCTGGCTCTGAATTTGTTGAAATGTTCGTAGGTGTAGGTGCTTCACGCGTTCGTGATTTATTCGCTCAAGCGAAAGCAAACGCGCCCGCAATTATCTTTGTTGATGAAATTGATGCGGTTGGTCGTCAACGTGGTGCTGGACTCGGCGGCGGACACGATGAACGCGAACAGACTCTCAATCAGTTACTTGTCGAGATGGATGGCTTTGAAGCAAACGGCCAAGTTATCTTAATTGCAGCGACTAACCGTCCTGATGTTTTAGACCCAGCGCTCTTGCGCCCCGGAAGATTTGATCGACAAATTCCAGTTGATCGTCCTGATTTAAAAGGTCGGGCTGCGATTCTTGCGGTTCATGCAAAGAACAAACCAATTGCAAAATCAGTTAAGTTAGCGGACTTTGCGAAACGCACACCAGGCTTTACCGGAGCCGATCTAGCAAATGTATTAAATGAAGCCGCGCTGCTGACTGCTAGGGAAAATGCAAAGGTAATTACAAACGCTGCGCTAGATGAAGCAATCGATCGCGTGATGGCCGGGCCACAACGCAAGACAAGATTGATGACCGAGGAAGAGCGCCGAATTACTGCGTATCACGAAGGTGGCCATGCTCTTGTTGCGCATGCACTTCCACATACCGATCCAGTTCATAAAATTACAATCATGCCGCGCGGTCGCGCACTTGGTTACACAATGATTTTGCCCGAAGAGGATCGATATGCAACGACTCGAAATCAAATGCTTGATCAACTGGCATATTCATTAGGTGGTCGCGCAGCAGAAGAGTTAATTTTCCATGACCCAACAACGGGTGCCTCAAATGATATTGAGAAGGCCACAAACTTGGCTCGCGCAATGGTTACGCAATATGGAATGACTGAACGTATCGGCGCAATCAAATTAGGTATCAGCGAAGGTGAACCTTTCCTTGGTCGCAATTATGGGCACCAACGTGATTACTCCGAAGAGGTAGCTGGAATAATTGACTCAGAAATTCGCGTATTAATTGAGAGCGCTCATCAAGAAGCCTATGAAATTCTCGTTGCCAACCGAGATATTCTCGATGATTTAGTAGAAGTCTTGTTGGAAAAAGAGACGCTTCTTAAAGATGAGATTGAACTTATTTTCAAGAAAGTTAGATTGGTATCACGTCGTCCCGCTTGGACGGGTTCTGATAATCGCAAACCAAGTGCTCAACCACCAGTTGCACTTTCACCTGCGAAACCGCAAGCACCAGTAATTGAGGAAGAAGAAGAGAAAGTTATTCGCAAGCCAAGAAAGAAAGCAACACCACCAAGTGAATGAAATAACTCCGATTTCGATGGGGCCCCACGATGGTGGCGCGAAAGGTGAGTTTGATCAAGCGCGTGCAGAAAAAGCAGTAACTGAATTGCTCTTAGCTATCGGCGAGGATCCAAATCGCGATGGTCTGCGTGATACTCCAGCACGGGTTGCAAGAGCGCTAAAAGAAAACTTCGCGGGTCTGTGGCAGAAACCAGAAGAAGTTCTTTCTACAACCTTTGACATCGGACATAGAGAACTAGTGATCGTTCGCGACATTGAAGTTTTTTCACATTGTGAACATCACTTAACGCCGTTCCATGGCGTTGCCCATATTGGGTATATCCCAGGAGAACGTGGACAAATCACTGGCCTGTCAAAGTTAGCAAGACTTGTAGATATGTATGCCAAACGACCTCAAGTTCAAGAACGGTTAACATCTCAAATAGCCGATGCGATGGTCGAAGTTTTAAATCCTGCGGGGGTAATTGTTGTAATCGATTGCGAGCATTTATGTATGTCAATGCGCGGGGTTCGTAAATCTGAAGCGAGAACAATTACTAGTGCAGTTCGCGGGCAATTGAGAGATCCTGCAACTCGCGCCGAGGCCATGAGCCTTATTACTTCAAATAATCGATAACACAATGCATGAGCGCACTCTCGTAATGGGAATCTTAAATGTGACTCCAGATTCATTTGCAGATGGCGGAAGACACTTTGACTTTGCCTCCGCAATAACTAGAGCGAAAATAATGATTGAAGAGGGCGTGGATATTATCGATGTTGGGGGTGAATCAACTCGCCCTGGCGCTGATCGCATAAGTGAAGAGACTGAACGAGACCGCGTGATACCAGTGATAACAGAGCTCGCCGAACTTGGGATAACACTTAGCATTGACACAACTCGTTCCGATATTGCAAAAGCTGCAATCGCTGCTGGTGCAACTATTGTTAACGATGTAAGTGGCGGATTAGCCGATCCAAAGATGGCAAAAGTTATTGCCAGCAACTCAGCGATTCAATATGTAGTTATGCATTGGCGTGGACATTCGAAAGATATGCAGAAAGCAGCGCAATATAAGAATGTTGTAAGTGAAGTTAAAGAGGAGTTAGATGATCGCGTCATTGAGCTAACTAAATCTGGAATTTTGCCGGAACAAATAATCTTGGATCCAGGAATTGGGTTTGCGAAAAGCACTGAACATAATTGGGAGTTGCTAAAAAATATTGATCGCTTGCAGCTTCTCGGCTTTCCAATTCTTGTAGGGGCATCACGTAAACGATTCTTGGGTGATTTGCTAGGTGCTAGATCAGCCGACGATCGCGAATTTGCATCTATTGCATTAACCACATATTTAGCGAAGGCTGGTGCTTGGGGAGTTAGAACGCATTCAGTAAAACCCCATCGCGATGCAATTGCTGTTGTCGAGGAGATGCGAAAATGAGCGACAAGATTTCATTGACTGGAATTTCTGCCTCTGGTTTTCATGGTGTGTTTCCAGAGGAGCGGCGCGATGGCCAAATATTTATTGTTGATCTAGAACTCTTTGCCAACTTGGCACCCGCTGGCGAATCCGATGATCTAACTAAGACAGTTAACTATGCAAGCGTTGCTGCCGCGGTAGTTGAAGAGATAACGGGTGAACCGCTTTCGCTAATCGAAGCCCTTGCCAATCGCATTAGCCAAAGAGTTCTTGGCGATTACCCTTTAATTGACTCAATCTTGGTAACTGTTCATAAACCAGATGCGCCAGTTGGAATTAACTTTAAAGATATTTCAGTAACGATTGAACGCCGCAGATGAAGGTAGTAATTGCACTTGGGTCTAACTTAGGCGACCGCGAATTAAACATTGATAGCGCAGTTGCAGAACTGGCAAAAGTTATTGAAGTTACACACCTCTCAACAAATTATGAAACCGATCCTGTGGGCGGACCGGCTCAGCCTAAATATTTAAATGCAGTACTAATTGGGAAGTCACAGTTAGATCCGCACGATTTATTAATTGCGATGCTAGAAATAGAGAATCGACTTGGCAGAACAAGAGAAGTTCATTGGGGACCTCGCACTATTGACTTAGATTTAATTGTTGCAGGCAGCGAAATTGTTAAGACCGAGGTACTAGAACTTCCACATCCAAGGGCGCATGAGCGCACTTTTGTACTAGAACCTTGGCTTGAAATTGATCCAAACGCTCAAATTCCTGGCCGCGGTTTAGCAAAAGTTATTTTGGAGAGTTTGGAATAAGGGTTGTAACCTTGGTTCACGAGCCCGGTACCCGGAAAGGACTGGAGCATGAATCTGAAGCTAAATCATCCAGTCGCCTTTGTTCCGACCATGGGCGCTCTTCATGCTGGGCATGAATCCTTAATTAGAATTGCTAAATCACTTGAAAATGAAGTTGTTGTAAGTATTTTTGTAAATCCACTGCAATTTGAGAACCCAGATGATTTTACAAATTACCCAAAAACGCTAGAGGTTGATACGAAAGTTGCAGAAAAAAGTGGTGCAACTTTTGTTTGGGCACCAATATTTGAAGAGATATATCCAAGTGATCCAGAAATAATTTCAGCCGGGGCAATCGGAAATCTCTTTGAAGGCGTGCATAGATTCGGTCATTTCGATGGTGTATTAACTGTTGTGAAGCGGCTCTTTGATTTAGTACAACCAAAATTTGCAGTTTTTGGCGAGAAAGATTTCCAGCAGCTATTTCTAATTAAAGAGATGGTTCAACGCTTGCAATTGCCGATTGAGATTATTGCCGCCCCAACAGTTCGTGAGCCAAACGGTGTCGCGATGTCCTCCAGAAATTCTCGATTGTCAGTTACAGAACGAGATCAGGCTTCTGGAATCTACTCTGCATTAAAAGTAGCTGCAGAGGTGAAAGAGATCGATCGTGCCCGAGCGATATTGGCTAAAGATTTGCATTCAATTCCAGGATTTCTTCTAGATTATGCCGAGATAATCGATGAAGATACTTTCGAATTAGCTACAGATACGACGGTTAATTCTCGTGCGATTGTTGCTGGGTGGATAAATGGTCTGCGATTGCTAGACAATATAGCCATGTCGAATAAGGTTACGACCAAATGAAATTACTCGCAGGAAAACCAGGTTGGACTGTAACCGCCGATGTAATCGTTATCGGTTCGGGAGTTGCAGGGCTAACTACGGCGCTAAATTTACGTTCAAGCAATTTATCGGTACTACTAGTTACAAAAGCAAAGATTGATGAAGGATCTACGAAATGGGCGCAAGGCGGAATCGCTGCAGCACTTGGACCTGGTGATACACCAGATCAACATAAGAAAGATACTTTGATTGCCGGTGCTGGTTTATGTGACACTGAAGCAGTAAATGTTTTAGTTACCGAAGGCCCAGAGGCGGTTCGTAAATTAATTGCACGGGGCGCAGTATTTGATAAATCTGAGTCTGGTGAAATTGCACTTACGCGCGAAGGCGGACATCTACGTAACCGTATTTTGCATGCTGGTGGTGATGCAACAGGAGCGGAAGTATCTCGGGCGCTTTTAGCTGCTGTACATGATGACGAAGGTATTGAAGTTATAGAAAATGCACTTGCGATTGATGTTTTAAAAACTGATGAAGGTTCAGTTTGTGGCGTCTCACTTCACGTTATTGGTGCTGGCAGTCGTGATGGAGTAGGCCGCGCACTTGCTCGTGCAGTTGTAATCGCAACAGGCGGACTCGGTCAGGTTTATGCGCAAACAACGAATCCTTCAGTTTCAACCGGCGATGGCGTGGCGCTTGCACTTCGGGCAGGTGCAGAGATTGCTGATGTTGAATTTATACAGTTTCATCCAACAGTCTTATGGCGCGATGATAGTTTGAGTGGGCAACAACCACTTATTAGCGAAGCAGTACGTGGTGAAGGCGCAACTCTTGTTAACGATAAAGGCGTTCACTTTATGGCAGATAAACATCCACAAGGTGATTTAGCTCCGCGCGATATTGTTGCAATCGAAATCTTTAAACAGATGAAAGAGAGTAATTCACCGCATGTCTGGCTAGATACAACCAAAGTTAAAGATTTTCCGGAGAGATTTCCAACCATTTTTGCTTCATGCATTGAAAATGGCATTGATCCAAGAAAACAGATGATTCCGGTTTCACCAGCATCACATTATTCATCCGGTGGGGTAAAGGTTGACTTACTAGGAAGAACATCTATCTCTGGGCTTTATGCTTGCGGTGAAACAGCTTGCACTGGTGCGCACGGTGCGAACAGATTAGCTTCCAACTCTCTGCTTGAAGGTTTGGTATTTGGCACCAGAATTTCAAGTGATATCGCAGAGAATATTGCAGAGCAAGGAACACCAAGTGAGAAGCCCACGAGTGATTTCCTATTAAATCCAGCGATCAAAATGACCTTACAACTCGCAATGAGCCAAGGTGCGGGCGTTATGAGAAGTGCCCAATCACTTAAAGAGACTCTTCTTACCTTGGATCAATTAGCAACTCGTACAAGTGATGCGCCTTGTATCGAAGCTTGGGAAGTCTCCAATCTATTTTTGCTTGCCACCGCAATTGCTCGGGCCGCACTAGAACGTGAAGAAACCCGAGGATCTCATTGGCGAAGTGATTTTCCTGAAACAAGCAAAGACTGGGTAAAGCGGATTGTGCAAAATTATGATTCCAAGGGCAAGTGGAGTTCTAAATTGGAAGCGGTGAAGTAATGACACTAAGCAAATCGTTAATTGAACTCATAAATAGCGTTGGCTTGAGCGTAGAAAATATTGAGAAATTGGCTCGCACCGCAATTGATGAAGATTTGGATGGGGCGACAGATGTAACTTCTGTTGCGACTATCCCTGAAGAACAATTCGCTGTTGCGCAATTTCAAAATCGAAATTCGGGTGTGATAGCAGGGATTCCAATTCTCTGCGCTGTACTTGAAGTTTGCGGAGTTACTGATTACAAAATTGCGCACAATGATGGTGAATTTGTACCCGCAAATTCCTTAATACTTTCAGCACGAGGAAAGACCCACGCGCTACTTTTAGCGGAACGAAGTGCCTTAAACTTTTTAGGTCACCTAAGTGGAATTGCAACAATTACGCGATCTTGGGTTGATGCAGTTGCTGGTACAAATGTTGCGATTAGAGATACTCGTAAAACAACTCCAGGGTTACGCGAATTAGAGAAATATGCAGTTCGCGCCGGTGGCGGTGTTAATCATCGCTTTTCATTGGCCGATGCCGCGCTTATTAAAGACAACCACGTTCTTGCTGCTGGTGGCGTTGTCGAAGCTTATAAATTAGTCAAAACTAAGTTTCCAGATTTGCCGGTCGAGGTCGAGGTCGATTCACTCCAACAATTACATGAAGTAATAGAAGCTGGTGCGCAATTTATATTGCTCGACAATATGTCTATTGCAGAATGTCGCGCAGCAGTTGAAATTGTTGCCGGGCGAGCAAAGTTAGAAGCATCGGGCGGACTTATTATAAATAATGCACATGCATATGCCGAAACCGGAGTCGATTATCTAGCAGTTGGTGCACTTACGCATTCTGCGCCAGTTTTAGATATCGGATTAGATTTGAGAATGGAGTAGTTATGTTGCTAGCTATCGATGTCGGAAATACCAATACAGTTCTTGGGGTCTTCGAAGATAAAGCCTTAATTAGAAGCTGGCGTGTTAAGACTGATCCACGCGATACATCTGATGAATTGTGGATTCGTTATTCGGCCCTTATGCAAGGCTTCGAAGTTACAGCACTTGCAATATGTTCAACCGTTCCTTCAACTCTTCGCGAACTTCGCACGATGATTGAAACTTTTTATCCAGAACTAAAAACTACAATTGTCGAGCCAGGAGTAAAGACCGGAGTTCCTCTTCAAGTAGATAATCCAAAAGAGATTGGTGCTGATCGGATTGTTAATACTCTGGCTGCGCATGAACTTTATGGCGAAAATGGCCCATGCATTGTCGTTGATTTTGGAACCTCAACAAACCTTGACGTGGTTTCACCAAAAGGTGAATTCTTAGGTGGCGCACTTGCTGCGGGAATCGAAATTTCAGTTGAAGCGCTTGCGGCGCGAGCTGCACAGTTGCGGCGCGTTGAATTAGTGAAACCTCGAAATGTGATTGGTAAAAATACGGTCGAAGCGCTGCAGTCAGGAACTATTTATGGATTTGCTGGTCAGGTGGATGGATTGGTAAATCGCATTTCTGATGAACTCGAAATTCTTTATCCAGATTCTGGAGAAGTAAGCGTTATAGCAACTGGTGGCTTAGCGCCATTAGTAATCGGGGTTAGCGAAACTATTGATTTCCACGAGCCAGATTTGACCTTAATCGGACTTCGTTTAGTTCATGAACGCAATTCTTAACCCAACCAAAGGATAGACTTGCCAACCTTATGAGCGAAAAAAACAATTCTCAGGGCAACCCGCCAGTTTCTGATGCAGATGATCTGCCAGAACAATTGCGGATCCGCAGAGCAAAACGGGCCGCGATTATTGAGCGTGGAAGTGAGCCTTATCCAGTAGAAGTTCCGCGGACTAAGAGCATAAAAGAAATTCGTGAAAAGCATAAAGATTTAGCGATCGATGTTGCAACTGGAATTATCGAAAGCATTGCAGGGCGAATTATTTTCAAGAGAGATACTGGAAAACTTTGTTTCGCAACTTTGCGCGAGGGTGATGGAACTGAAATTCAAGCTATGTTCTCTCTCGATAAAGTAGGCCAAGAAGTATTAGATCTTTGGAAATCAGAAGTCGATTTAGGCGATTTAGTTAGCGTCACCGGTGAAGTAATAACATCAAAGCGTGGCGAACTCTCTATTTTGGCATCGAGCTGGAAGATGGCTGCAAAATCTCTGCGCCCACTTCCGGTTGAACATAAACCTTTATCTGAAGAGACCAGAGTTCGCATGCGATATGTGGACTTAATTGTTCGCCCTGAAGCAAGAGTGAATGCCAGGTTACGCCCAAATGTAATGCGGGCGCTTCGTGAAACTTTCCATAACCGAGGCTTCGTTGAAGTTGAAACTCCAATGCTTCAGGTTATGCATGGTGGCGCAACAGCCCGCCCATTTAAAACCCTCAGTAATGCATATGACATGGAACTTTTCTTGCGAATTGCACCCGAACTTTTCCTTAAGCGCTGTGTAGTTGGAGGAATAGAGAAAGTTTTTGAAATCAACCGAAACTTTAGAAATGAAGGCGCAGATTCAAGCCATTCACCAGAATTCGCAATGATCGAAAGTTATGAAGCATATGGTGACTGGAACTCGATTGCAGATTTAACTCGTCAATTAATCCAAGATGCAGCAATAGCAACTTCAGGCAGTCATGTCGTTACTCATCATGATGGTAGGGAAGTTGATCTTGGCGGTAAATGGGAAGAAGTTTCGTTATTCGATTTAATTTCAAAGAGTGTGGGCCAAGAGGTAACTGCACTTACACCTCGGCCAGAACTAGTTAAAATCGCCGAAAAATTAGGCATGAAGATTGATCCAAAGTGGATTACTGGAAAATTAGCTGAAGAAATATTCGAACATGTCGCAGCAGATAAATTATCTGGTCCAATTTTTGTTAAGGGTTATCCCATCGATACTTCACCACTTGTGCGCGCACATCGCGAAATTCCTGGAGTCGCCGAAAAATGGGATCTCTACATCGACGGCTTTGAACTAGCAACTGGATATTCTGAATTAATTGACCCAGTAATTCAGCGAGAACGTTTAACCGAACAAGCAGCACTTGGATCTAAGGGTGATCTGGAAGCAATGCAGATTGATGAAGATTTCTTACGAGCGATGGAGTACGCAATGCCACCAATGGGCGGCATGGGTATGGGGGCAGATCGATTGCTAATGGCACTAACCGGTCTTGGAATTCGCGAAACAATTCTCTTTCCATTAGTAAAACCAGAAGAATCTTAAATAATAATGTCACTTATTATTCGTCAAGCTCGTACATCCGACATTAAAGATATTCGCGCAATTATCGATGAATATGCAGCTGGCCGCAGGTTACTAACAAAAGAGACTGTGACACTTTATGAAAGTGTTCAAGAATTCACAGTTGCCGAGATTGATGGAAAAATTGTTGGCTGTGGCGCAGTCCACGTACTCTGGGAAGATTTAGCTGAAGTGCGTTCAGTTGCAGTTAAGCAAGATGTGCGCGGCAAAGGTGTCGGACATGGAATTTTGGAAGTTCTAATAAAACGCGCAATCGAACTTGGTGTTGCAAGAATTTTTTGCCTAACATTTGAAACTCATTTTTTTGGCCGCCATGGCTTTGTAGAAATTGAGGGAACTCCTGTTTCGCCAGAGGTTTACACCGAACTTCTACATTCATATGACAGCGGTGTTGCCGAGTTCTTGGATCTTGAGAGCGTAAAGCCAAATAGCCTTGGCAATATCCGAATGCTCCTAACTCTCTAAATCTTTCGCGCCAACCACTAAATATTGGGCAAAATCTCAGTTTCTTGGGCATAAATAGGGCCAATATTGGGTTAGACCCATTACGACCCTTCGCATTAGAGTTGACCTATTGGTGGACTAGAAATTAGCTAGAAGACTAGAAGAGAGGCAAACCGATGTTCGAGCGCTTTACTGATCGAGCCCGACGTGTTGTTGTGCTGGCCCAAGAAGAGGCACGCATGCTCAACCATAATTACATCGGCACCGAACATATCCTTCTTGGTTTAATCCACGAAGGCGAAGGCGTTGCCGCAAAGGCTCTTGAGGCACTTGGCATCTCACTTGAAGCAGTTCGCTCACAAGTAGAAGAAATCATCGGACAGGGACAACAAGCGCCTTCCGGACATATTCCTTTTACGCCTCGAGCAAAGAAAGTTCTTGAACTTTCACTTCGCGAAGCGCTACAACTTGGCCACAACTACATCGGTACTGAACACATTCTTCTTGGTTTAATTCGCGAAGGTGAAGGCGTTGCTGCGCAAGTTTTAGTAAAACTCGGCGCTGATTTAAATCGCGTTCGCACTCAAGTTATTTCACTTCTCTCTGGCTATCAAGGTAAAGAAGCAGCAACTTCAGGCGCACCTGCCGAAGGAACTCCTTCAACATCTTTAGTACTTGATCAATTTGGTCGCAACCTCACACAAGCTGCACGTGAAGGAAAACTTGATCCCGTTATTGGCCGTGACAAAGAAATTGAACGCGTAATGCAAATTCTTTCTCGTCGTACTAAAAATAACCCAGTACTAATTGGTGAACCTGGCGTTGGTAAGACTGCAATTGTCGAGGGATTAGCCCAATCAATTATTAAGGGCGATGTTCCAGAAACTCTTAAAGACAAGCAGGTTTATTCTCTTGACCTTGGAGCGCTAGTTGCTGGAAGTCGTTACCGTGGAGATTTCGAAGAGCGTCTAAAGAAAGTACTAAAAGAAATTCGTACTCGCGGAGATATCATTCTTTTCATTGATGAGATTCACACCCTTGTAGGTGCTGGCGCCGCTGAAGGTGCAATTGATGCCGCAAGTATCTTAAAACCAATGCTTGCCCGCGGTGAATTACAGACAATTGGTGCAACTACTCTTGATGAATACCGTAAGCACTTTGAAAAAGATGCGGCCCTTGAACGTCGCTTCCAACCTATTCAAGTTGCCGAACCAACTGTTGAACACACTATTGAAATTCTTAAGGGACTTCGTGATCGTTACGAATCACACCACAAAGTTTCAATTACGGATGCCGCACTCGTTGGCGCCGCACAAATGGCTGATCGTTATATTTCGGATCGCTTCCTTCCAGATAAGGCAATTGATTTAATTGATGAAGCAGGTTCACGTCTGCGTATTCGCCGTATGACTGCCCCACCAGAGCTTCGCGCTTTTGATGACAAAATTGCTGAAGCACGTAAAGCAAAAGAATCTGCAATCGATTCCCAAGACTTTGAGGGCGCAGCAGCCTTCCGCGACAATGAAAAAACTTTAATCGCCGAGAAGCACGAAGCTGAAAAGAATTGGAAAGCTGGCGACTTAGATGTTGTTGCTGAAGTTACCGAGGAACTAATTGCAGAAGTTCTTTCAAATGCAACTGGTATTCCAGTCTTCAAATTGACCGAAGCCGAAACTGCACGTTTGCTTCGGATGGAAGAAGAGTTGCACCGTCGCGTAATCGGACAGGATCAAGCAATCAAAGCGCTTTCACAAGCGATTCGCCGTACTCGCGCCGGCCTAAAAGACCCAAAGCGTCCTGGCGGTTCATTTATCTTTGCTGGTCCATCAGGCGTGGGAAAGACAGAGCTTTCAAGAACGCTTGCACAATTCTTATTCGGTAATGCTGATGCACTTATCCAACTTGATATGTCTGAATATTCTGAGAAGCACACTGCATCTCGACTTTTCGGTGCACCTCCAGGTTATGTTGGTTATGACGAAGGTGGTCAGCTAACAGAAAAAGTTCGCCGTAAACCTTTCTCAGTTGTTCTATTTGATGAGATTGAAAAAGCTCACCCAGATATCTTTAACTCACTTCTACAGGTACTTGAAGATGGCCGACTTACAGATTCTCAAGGCCGGGTTGTTGATTTCAAGAACACAATCATCATCATGACTACAAACCTTGGTACTCGTGATATTTCTAAGACTTTGAATCTTGGTTTTACCAATGCCTCAGATGAACAAGGAAATTATGAACGCATGAAGGGCAAAGTTAGCGACGAGCTAAAGAATCACTTCCGTCCAGAATTTCTAAACCGTATCGATGATGTAATCGTCTTCCACCAGTTAAGTGAGAATGAGATCGTCCAGATTGTTGATCTTATGGTTGCAAACTTGGATGAACGACTACGTTCACGCGATATGGGAATTGAACTTACAACCGAAGCTAAGTTGCTTCTTGCGAAAAAGGGATATGACCCTCTTCTTGGCGCACGCCCACTTCGTCGTTGCATTCAACGCGAGATAGAGGACATGCTCTCTGAAAAGATTCTCTTCGGTGATTTAAAAGCTGGAGAAATAATTTTAGTTGGAGTTGCAGTTGAAGATGAGAAAGAAGTTTTCACCTTCAAAGGAATGCCTAAAGCAGAGATGCCAGATACTCCTGGCGACTTGGCTGAAGCACCAACCCCTAGTTAATTATTAGATTAATTAATCTTTACGCGAGCGATCGCCTGCTCTAAGCGGGCGACCTCCATAATTTCAATCCCGGCAATCTTGATATCACTTCCTGCCGGAACCATCGCCTTTTTAAATCCTAAACGTGCCGCTTCGGCAATACGCTGGGTTGCACCAGTAACTTTTCTAATCTCACCGGCCAAACCAACTTCACCAATTGCAATTAAATCTGCTGGTAGCGCCAAGCCTTTTGCAGCAGAGCCAACTGCCAAGGCAACTGCTAAATCTGCTGCTGGTTCGGAAATCTTCATACCACCAACCGTTGCAACATAAACGTCGCGACCAGAAACTCGAATGTTTGCTCGTAGCTCGAGAACGGCCAAAGTCATTGCTGTACGCGGGTTGTCGAGGCCAGATGTAACTCGCCGGGAGTTACCAAAGTCGCGGCCATCAGGAACGGCAGCACCAACAAGCGCTTGAATTTCTGCAAGAAGCGGCCGTCTTCCTTCAAGTGTCACAGTTACACAAGTTCCAGGAACTGGCTCGCCATGACGAGTTGTAAATAACCCGGTTGGATCTGGAAGAGAAGTTATTCCATTTTCATTCATATCGAAACAGCCAACTTCATCAGATGCGCCAAAACGATTCTTGATAGCGCGAATTAAACGCAATCTAGAATGTCGCTCACCTTCAAAGTTAAGGACTACATCAACGATATGTTCAAGAAGTCTTGGACCTGCTATCGAGCCATCCTTTGTTACATGCCCAACCAAGATTAAAGTTATTGAACGTTCTTTCGCTATTCGGATAAGCGCCGCTGCGATTTCTCGAACTTGAGTTACACCACCAGGCGCACCGTCAACGGCAACACTCGCGATGGTTTGAATTGAATCAATAATTAGTAATTGAGGTTTAACCGCATCGATATGAGCGATCACTGAACCTAATTCATTCTCAGATGCAAGCCACAAATTCGGATCAATCGCATTTAGGCGTTCGGCGCGAAGGCGAACTTGCGAGGCAGATTCTTCACCACTTATATAAAGAGCGCTAATATTTTTTCTGGCACTTTCGGCAGCAACACTTAGAAGTAGTGTTGATTTTCCAACACCTGGTTCACCCGCCAATAAAATTGCGGCTCCGGGAACTAAGCCACCACCAAGTACCCGATCTAATTCGCTAACACCACTTGATCTCGCTTTCGCATTCTCTAAACTGACTTCACCAATTGGAAGTGCTGGCGAAGTAACATGCCCTGCAACTAGCGAAAGTTTTTTTGGTGCTGCGATCTCTTCAACAACACCCCAGGCCTGGCACTCGCCGCATCGACCGACCCACTTTGTACTCGTCCATCCGCATTCGGTACAACGAAACGGGTCTTTTGCCGGAGCTGCCTTCTTAGCCATCCCCGAAGGCTAGCGGGCAGCGCCCACAGCCTCAGAAAATAACCCCATTCCAAGCGTAGATATCTGTGAATTCACCGAGAAATTTTTGTCATACACCCTTAAAATTTTTGTACGCAGAACTTGTGTTCTTCATATGGGATTGCAATTTTTGCGGCTGGACCCTCAAAAGAGGCCCAGAACTAAACGCCCCACGGAGGCTATAGATGGTAAATCTAACAAACGGTCAATGGAGCACGTTGTACAACATGTTCTCCTTTGGCTTGATTTCGATGCTTGCATGCACCGTTTACACATTGGTGTCACAAGCAAGAGTTCTACCTAAATACCGCAATGCACTCGTTCTATCTTCAATGGTTACATTCATTGCTGCGTATCACTACTTCCGCATCTTCAACTCATTTAATGAGTCATCAACTGATGGTGGAGTAACAGTCGGCACTGCAAAGGGTGCATTCAACGAGGCATACCGCTACGTTGACTGGATTCTTACAGTACCTCTTCTACTTGTAGAAGTAATTGCAGTTCTTGCTCTTGCTAAGGCGGCAGCAAGTTCACTTATTGGTCGACTTGTTCCAGCATCAGCAGCAATGATTGCACTTGGTTATCCAGGTGAAATTTCAGCAGATGCCGGCACTAAAATTCTATGGGGCGTTCTGTCAACAATCCCATTCCTTTACATCCTTTATGTTCTATTCGTAGAACTAGGAAAGTCATTGGAACGTCAGCCAGAAGGCGTTGCAGCAACAGTTGGTCGCCTGCGTCTTCTTTTGATCGCAACATGGGGTGTTTACCCAATTTCATACTTGCTACCAATCCTTAGCGATACTTCAGCCACAGATCCAAGTGCTTTCGTAAATCGCCAGATTGGTTACACGATTGCAGACGTACTTGCTAAGTGCGTATTCGGATTAACAATCTACAAGATTGCTCGTCTGAAGTCTGCTGCTGAAGGTATGAAGGAAGATCACTAATCTGATCTAAATTAAGTTAAATTTGGGGGTGCCAGAAATGGTGCCCCCAAATTTTTTATCATTGAGAGGAAAGTATTAAATATGACTAATTATCGATGGGGTGGATATTTACTAGTCGCGATGGGTCTGTTAAATCTGCGCTACCAAACTGGACAAGCTGGAGTCATAACTCATAGTTTGATCATTCTTACACCTGGTCTAATTATTTTAATTATGAGCTTTATTCCAGCTACAGTTAAAATTTTGAATACAAAAGCGGCAAAGAATATTTCTCTAGTGGTTGGCATTGCCACAATTATTTATGCGGCATTGAATTAATCTTTAGGTTGAAAACCTTTTCTTCCCCAGTACACCCAAAAGCTCATTACGGATAAAACTAAGGCAAAGCCAAATAGCAGATCTTCGATCGGCGCACTGCATAATCGTCGACCGATAATTGCGTCAGGGTTGTACATAACAATATTTCTTGAAGTTAACCACCAATTGGTTATCAATTGAAATGGCAGAATAATTGCGTAAGAAGTCCAAAAAACTGGTTTTCTAATTAATTTAGATTTAATTATAAGAAAATCTAGAACAATGGCTGCAATCACAGAGATGATTGCTATTTGGGTATAACTCATCGCTCTGTATCTCCTACAACCCAATATTTCTTAACTCTTCTGACCGCTTCGATAGTCATGATTGCCGCAAGTGGAACTATTAAAAAGAATAAATATTCTTCAAGTGGGATATCAAATGGACCGAATATTCCTAGAATTTGGCTATGGTCAAACTTCCAGTGGCCTTTTCTAATTGCATAAGCATCCCAAATTATAAAAAATATCGAAACGGGAGCGATGCTTAGCAAAGCGCGCTTTATACGTGCCAACACTCTTACCTTCAGAGCTATCTCTAGCCAGAATGAACCGACAATTGTGAAACCCAACATTGCTAAGTAACCAAACTTGAGCAATTTCAGACTCCTATCAGCTATTTACCTGCCGCAATTGTTGCAGGGTGAATAATGAAAAGTGGCAATTCGCGACGCTTCTGTTCTTTACGCGCTGCTGCGATCGCTTCAATTCGATTATCGCAATGCATCTTTAAAACGTCATAAGCGGGTTGTCCCATCAGCGCAATTAATTCTACTGAATTCGAGATATAAACAGGTTCGCGTCCTACATGCGCTTCGGTGTTGCTTGTGCAGTACCAATCAAAATCATCGCCGCCATCGCCCCAGGCCAGGCGTTCGTATTCTCCAATTACATTCACTGTTATTTCTTGATCACCAAATTCGCGCTGCTCAAAACTTCTACGAATTGGAAGTTGCCAGCAAACATCAGGTTTAGTTTCAACAAAGTGCACATTTTCTTTCTGTGCAAGGTGGTGAAGTACGCACCCGAAATCTCCAGTAAAACCTGGAGCGCTGTAACCCTTGCGATTTAAGAAGATACATGAATCATCAATTTTCTTAGTTTTGCGATCTTTATCTAGGCCGATTTCGGAGATCTGCATCTTGCCCTTGGCTTTTTTAGGTTGGCCTTCATCAAAATATTGCCACATATCTCGAGTTAATCGCTTTGCAACTTCTAAGGTGCGCTTCTCATCATTTTCATCTGAGTAGTACGCGCCATCAGAACAACAACCGGCATCCGGCTTATCTGCATCGACTCCGCAACAACCATTTCCATAAATACAAGTCCAATATGAAGTAAGCCAGGTTAAGTCGCACTTATAAAGCTCTTCAGGCTTTGCAGGATCGATGAACTCAACCCAGTCACGTGCGAAATTTGGTTTTACCTCAGGCATAGTCGCAGAGCCTAGGGCTTATTCGATAAATTAGCACATCCAAGAAGTCGGCTTTAGGTAGGCTTGTCTTATGTCGATTCAATCTTCCTTCTCAACATCAAAATACCAAGTTGGCTTAATTGGTGTTGGCATCATGGGAGAAGCTTTAATTTCAGGACTTGTATCTTCGCGGTTTCCTAAAGCCCAAATAGTATTCACAGAGAAACGGGTGGATAGAGCTCGAGAGATTTCAACCAAATATGGCGCTCGCGAAGTTGAATTAGCAGAACTTGCCAAGAGCAGCGATGTTATTTTACTTGTGGTTAAACCTCAAGATTTGGCTGATTTGCTTGAGTCAATAAGTAAAGACTTGAATAAGAAGGCCTTGCTAGTCTCTTTCGCTGCCGGTAAAACAAGTAAATTTATCAGTGGAAAAGTTGGAGAAAATGTTTCAGTAATTAGAGTAATGCCAAATACTCCAACTCTTATTGGTCTTGGTATGGCTGCGATTTCACTTGGCGCAAATGTGAGCCAAGAACAAGAGAAATTTGTAAATGATTTTCTTGCTACCTGCGGGAAAGTTATTTCAGTTGATGAAAACTTACAAGATGCGGTAACTGCGGTAAGCGGATCAGGGCCAGCTTATTTCTTTGCCTTCGTCGAGGAGATGATTAAATCTGGAATTGCACTTGGATTATCAAGTGAACAAGCAACAACTCTTGCAGTACAAACTATTATTGGATCTGCTGCGATGCTGGAACAATCTGGTAAAACTGCTACAACGCTCCGCGAAAATGTAACAAGTCCAAATGGGACTACTGCCGCAGCACTAAAAGTTTTTGGCGATGCAAACCTTGGCGAAATTATTGAAAAGGCTATGACAGCTGCACGGGATCGGTCCCAGGAGCTCGCGTGAAATTTCGCGTTGCACTCTTAGTTTTTTCTTTGGCGCTTCTTACACCCGAAGCAGAAGCTGCACTTAAAGTTACAGCCTCGAAGGCCTCTATTACGGCCATTTCTCCCGCAGGATCCGGAGATCAAATTTCAGATTTCACTGTTAATCCAACAGAAATAGCAATTGTTGGAACTATCGAAAACGGCTTAGCAAATTTAGTTACAGCACCAACCCTTGGCGGTAGCGATGGCTTTATTTCAGCAATGGATGAATCAAAGGTTCACCTTTGGGATTTGCGATTAGGAAGTGCAAATGATGACATCGCTACGGCAATAACTAAAGATAAGTCAGGATATTTCTGGATCGCTGGTGCAACATCCAAACCCCTAGAAACTACGACAACAACGCTTGATCCCGCAGTCGTAAATCTAGATTCGGTTATCGTGGATCCAGTTCAAACACCTACAAATTCATTAACCCGTTTAGTTATTTGGAAAATTGGAATCACTGGACAACTTGCCGAAACCTATTTTTATGATTCAGATGGCGTAATTGTGCCTTCGGCAATAAATTTTGATGGCGTAAATCTTAGAGTTACTGGAAATATCACCAAGGATTCAGCAACACAGCAATTTTCAATTTTGGTCGATCAAGCCGGGATTTTTTCGAAATTCACACCTGGAAAAATATCAGCTGCTAAACCCCCAGCAATTGAAGTTGTGAAGGCTGGAGTAAATAACTTAAAGAGTTTCATCTCAAAGACCACAATCATCGGGATTCCAAGCTGGCGGGCTAAAACCCCAACACCGGTAATTGTTAAATATACAAAAGTTGGTAAAGCCTTAGCCGCCAACTCTTTTGCTGGAAAAGTTAAGAAGATATTGTGGCAAGCAGGGATCGGTGCAGTTGTATTAGTTGAAACAAATTCAGAAAATGAAATTCATTTACTTGCGAATATGGCCTAACTTAAGGCTTTCTAAAGAGCGTTAATTTGCCGCCACTTGCAAGAACTGCAAACTTTACTTTATTTACCGTTACCCAGGCCGTTGATTTAGCTTCAGTAGCGCTGGTTCCAGAGATTAAATTTATAGTTTGGTCGGCTTTATTGAATGTGCACAACCTATCTTGGCAACCAAAAATTATTGCTGAATCATCTACTGCAATAGGAGAGCTTGGAACTCCAAAGTAATCAGTTTTAACTGTAGTCGGTGCCTGTTCAGTACCGACTTTGCTCCATTGAATTTGATCCGGCTTTGGAAGTGATATCCCGGAAGCGCCTAACCAGCTAGCATTTAGATTTTTCGAATTTAAGGTAAGAGCAAGGTCATATCCAGCAACAATAGTGTTTGCGCTACTAGCTTGCAGGGCTTGGTATTTCCAATCTTCAGGGAATGCGCTTTCGCGAGTTGAGATCCGAACATCGCCACGAAGTGCGCTCTTATCTGCATTACTTACCGAAAGAATTGAATCATAGGCAACCGTAACTTTTGTGCCGATAGATTTTGCTTGCAAATGGAATGCAACATCTCCCATCGTTCTTCCATTGAGCAAAGAATCACCATCTACTATTTCATAGCGCCAATTCTTTCCATCACGGACTGCTCCAAGCAGAATTCCTTGGCTTTCATCTCGATAGAAAACTTGTTCTCCTGCTGAAGTTATTGCACAAGCATTTGACACGCTGACATCACTTGCAGTTCTGACTCGTGCCGCCTCTTTGTAATCCTGAATTACTGGACCATTTCCATCAATAATTTCGTAACTCCACTTTTTGCCGTTATAAGAGGCACGTCGAAGATCTTTATTGGTTAAATCTCCGTAGTAAAGATTTAAATATTCAACTTTGCCAATTTTATTGGTACAGATAGAAACACTTCCAGCCACACTGTTCTTTGTCTTGCCGCTCTGAGTTCCATCGCCATCGACAGTTTCAATAAGCCATTTCTTGCCATTCCAGGTCGCTAATTTCAATTGCCCATGTTGGGTATCTGAATATGCGATTACGGTCTTTCCGGCATATGTGGCTGTGGCCAGATATTTTCCATCTGCGCTTGAATCAATAACAGTCTTCTTCCAGGAAGTTTGTGGAATTACGCCATTTGTAGTTGCTTCGGCTGAAATGCCGACTGCATTTTTCGCCGTTACTGTAAATGAATATACGAAACCATTTGTGAGCCCAGAAATAATCGCTGGGCTTGTTGTAACAACTTTTTCAATACCAGACTGATTCACTTTAATTACATATGATGAAACTTGCGCAGTTCTTTGATTTATTGGTGGATCAAAACTAATTATCGCTGAGCGATCACCAACCAGAGCCTTAACATTTCTTGGAACGCCAGGTGTTCCAAAAGGCAATCCTGCTGGGGGCTTGGCCAATAAGTCATCGAACATTGCTATTAATAATGGGCCTGGATCATGGAAAACTTCGCCAAGTTTCAAGTTGGGCGACATAACAGCATCTTTTGCACTATTTTCAAAAGTTGCTTCATCCAAGTGGCTGACAGATGAACCACCTTCATAAATCTTTGGCGTATAAAGCGCAGGCTTAATTCCATTATTTGCCCGAACTCCATTTGCTCCGGACCAGACTAGTGACTGTGTTAGCGCTGTACCCAAGGCAATTGATGGCGAATCTAAATCCATTAAGCGGCGTCCATCAGAAAGTTGGGCATATGCATCAAAAGGAGTTGGCTGTTGAATACTGCCGTAACCAAAAAGTTTGTCGTAATCCGCGTTAGAAAGAAAGCCCAGGCCATGAGCCATCTCATGCAAGATCATTGATTCCAAATCGTATTTTGAATTCGGGCAATTCCCATCAGTTCCTAAATAGAGCATCGGGCCATTTGTTGAATTAATCCGAATTGTTACTTCAGGAATTGTTGGTTCAATATCTTCTCCCGCAATTGAATCCGCAAGCGCTGATGCATACCAAAGATCTTTATCTGGAATATTTTTAAAATTATTATGGAATTTTCCGGGCGATGCTGCGGCAAGCGTGCCCGCAGAAGCTTGGCGCTCCCAGAGGATCTGCACTTTTACCGGAACTTGAGAGGTGAAATTCTCTGCCCAAACATCTACCGCAGCATTTATTGCAGGACGATAAATATCTGGCGTATTAGTGAAATCAACTTTAAAAGAACTCTTTGTTAACGCTTTATCTGCAAAATAAGTTCTAGGAAATGAGTTTTTTGTTACCGATGCTTGACCAGATTTATCCGCATAAAAATAGACCCAAGGTGCGTCAACCGATTTAACTTGTGACGGAAGAGCTTGTGCTGGCGCGGCAAGAATTGTGCCAAAAAGTGCAGCAACTAAGAGAAGGTATCTGGCACGCATGGGCAAAACGCTAGCAGGCGAGCCCTTTTGATACCACCCACTTTGGATTTTTGCGCTTAGAAAAGGCTTAGAATTATTAAGTGATTGAAGTAAGCATTTATTCTCGGAGCAATTGCCACTTATGCGATGTCGCCCAAGGCGTCCTAGAACAAATGCAGAGTGAATTTAACTTCGTTATTACTAAGAAATTGATTGATGGCGATGCTGAACTTGAAGAGAAGTATGGCGAAAGCGTTCCAGTAATTTTAATTAATAACGAACCACATGATTTCTTTAAAGTTAGTCCCGAGCGATTTAGATTGGCAATGTCTAAACTTTAATCTGGATTAGCACTTAGAACATCATCGGCATCAATAATTCCATAGGCATAACCCTGCTCGGCTAAGAAGCGTTGGCGGTTTTGGGCAAAGTCTTGATCTACAGTGTCTCGTGCAACGATTGAATAAAACCTTGCAGTTCTGCCATCAGACTTTGGTCTCAAGATTCGGCCAAGTCGTTGAGCTTCTTCTTGACGAGAACCAAAAGTTCCAGAAACCTGGATTGCAATTGTTGCGTCAGGTAAATCAATTGAAAAGTTTGCAACCTTTGAAACAACTAAACATTTTATTTCACCGGTTCGATACAAATTAAATAGCCGTTCACGTTCTTTGATTGGAGTGTCACCTTTAATAAGCGGCACGCCAAGTTCGGCACTTAGCGCATCGAGTTGGTCAATATATTGTCCAATGATCAGAACTTGTTCTTCGCTATGTTGTTTCGCAAGTGCAATTGCAACTTTACGTTTTGTCGCCGTAGTCGAACAGAAGCGATATCGATCTTCAGGTTCGGCAGTTGCATAATTTAGACGTTCATCATCAGTCAGGTTTACTCTGACTTCAATGCAATCTGCAGGGGCGATATAACCCTGGGCTTCAATCTCTTTCCAAGGAACATCAAATCGTTTTGGCCCGATAAGTGAAAATACTTCACCCTCCATGCCATCTTCGCGAACCAAAGTGGCCGTCAATCCAAGGCGCCGACGAGATTGAATATCTGCAGTAAATCTAAATATTGGTGCGGGCAATAGGTGAACTTCATCGTAAATAATTAAGCCCCAGTCAATTGCATCAAAGAGATCTAAGTGGGCGTAAACACCTTGCTTGCGCGTTGTCATAACTTGATATGTTGCAATCGTTACTGGGCGAATCTCTTTCTTTGAACCAGAATATTCACCGATCTCATCTTCATGAAGAGTTGTGCGCTTTAATAATTCATCACGCCATTGTCTTGCAGCGATGGTATTCGTTACAAGAATTAAAGTTGTTGCCTTCGCATGAGCCATTGCTGCAGCTCCGACAATCGTCTTTCCAGCCCCACACGGAAGAACTACAACACCAGAACCACCGTGCCAGAAGCCTTCAGCTGCAAGCTCTTGATATTTACGGATACTCCAGCCATCTTGAACTAAATCAATTTCATGATGCTCGCCATCAACATAACCTGCAAAATCTTCAGCTGGCCAGCCAAGTTTCAATAAGGCTTGCTTCAAGAAACCACGTTGTCCTGGATGAACAACAATTGTTTCGGCATCAAGTTGAAGTCCCAACATCGGTGCAACTTTCTTGCCACGTGTAACTTCTTTAAGAACCGCTGGATCATGTGAAACAAGAACTAGGCCATGAACTGGATGGGCTTCAAGACGTAATCTGCCATAACGGGACATGGTTTCTGCAACATCGACAAGAAGAGCATGCGGAACTGCGAATCTAGAATATTTGAGAAGAATATCTACAACTTGCTCGGCATCATGTCCGGCAGCTCTTGCATTCCATAACCCAAGGGGAGTTAAGCGGTAGGTATGAATATGTTCAGGTGATTTTTCTAGCTCAGCAAATGAGGCAATTGCTCTACGACATTCATCGCTTAATGGATGATCAATATCTAAGAGAAGAGTTTTATCGCTCTGAACAATTAATGGGCCATCAGTCACGAATTAATTCCTTAATAAAAGCAGTTAGAAGTTTTACTCGCGACGGAATTGAAGAGAGCAATATTTGTTCGTGTGGTGCATGTGCACCATCACCGATAGCGCCAAGGCCATCTAATACACGTGCACCTGCAGCAGCAGCAAAGTTTCCATCGCTGGCGCCACCAACAGAGGCTTGGCCAATTGGATCCATGCCGATTTCTTTTGCAACCTTCTCTAAAATTTCATATAGCTCGGTAGTTGCAGAGAGTTCGAGTGGTGGTCGATTTATGCCACCTGTGACTTCAAGTTTTGCTTCAGGATGCGACGCAACTAATTTCTTAATTGCCGTATCTACTCTAATTAATTCTTCTGCTGAAAAAGATCTGATATCGATATCGAGCGTGGCTAGTGCAGGGACCGTGTTGGTCGTAGTTCCGGCATGCATAACTGTGGGAACAACAGTTGTTCCAAATTCTGGATTCGCAAGTTTTGCAACTTCAATTACAACTGCAGCAATCTCAGTTGTTGCATTGATTCCCTTTTCAGGTTCTAGTCCAGCATGGGAAGCGCGTCCATGTAATGAAATTTGATACATCGAAGTGCCTTTGCGCCCAGTTTTCACCTTGCCGTTTAGCGATGCTTCCAATACCAAAACCGCGCTGGCTGTTTTTGAAACTCTTTCAATTAACCCTCGCGAAGTCTGGCTTCCAACTTCTTCATCGGTCGTGGCAATGATTGCAACTTTTGAATTTGATCCAGGAATTTCTTTCACTGCATAAATAGCTTGCAGGAATCCAGCTTTCATATCGAAAATTCCTGGGCCTTTCGCAATATCACCATCGATGTTCCATGTTGGCAGGTAAGAACCTTTTGGCCAGACAGTATCTAAGTGAGCGAGCAGAACAACTTTTGGATTCTTACTGCCCCACCAAAATACTGGTCGCGAATTTTCCTCAATAATTTCTGCCGGAGAATCTAAGTTTTCTGCTGCGATTTGTACTGCAAGGTCTATCACTCCGCGACAAGCGAGAAGATCTTCACTTGGAGATTCGAACTCGACAAGTTTTTGTAGATCATCGATAAGCGCCATGGGATAAGTCTGCCTTACTTTGCCGGACTGACGCCGGTGATTCTTGGGATCCTAAAGCTCTGCATCTCACCAGTAGCGTGATCTTTCGCTAGTAGCGTGCCTAGAGAAATAGAAATCGGATCAATCAGTCGATTAGAAACCCCGCCATTTGTATCGGCGTATCCAATGGTAAGACTGGCTTGTTCTTCAATATATTGATGCAGCAAATCTAAAGTTTCATTTGCAGTGGTTCTTGGAACTTCACGGGGCTTATGTGAACTTGCTTTCTCACCGGTGCGAAGTGTGCGAACTGCAGCTTTAATGACAATTTCACTCGGAGCATTAGTTTCGCTTAAGACTCTTGGCGGCCGAGGTCGGGATTTTGCTCGACGGATTGCTGGAGCGGAGATAAGAATTCCATTTGCATTTTCAGCAGCGGGTAAATAATTCGCTTCGCGAAGCGTTGCGATTACATCACTTGGCTCAACATCACAGACTAAGACCTGTGGTGCTAGTTTGCGCAAACGGAGCGATTCAATTTTCTTGTCATGCAATATTTGTGTAACTAAACCTTCATCTTCACAACGGAGATAAGACTGTGCAGAACCAACGCGCAGGCGACCATGTCGTTTTGCAACATCATTTATTAAATATTCAAGTGGCTGTGGCACGGGCGTTTTAGAAGTCTTCTTTAAGAAATCTTTAATCTGTTCACCGGTTTGGCCGTGATCTAGACCGCGTCTAATTGAACTTTCGCTAAAACGATAGACCGAAGCACCGCCCCGACTCTCGATATCCGCAATCGTTCCGATCATATTTGCAAGTTCAACAGTCAGTGGCCCTGGCGCAATTGCGCTGTTATCTGCTTGAATCAAAATATGATCTACTGGTTTAGGTAGTGCACTTTCGACACCTAAGTCAGCAGATTCATTTAGAAATGCGCTACCAAATTCGGAAAGTGCGCCCTGTCCAGTTAGCCCAAGCCATTCTGCTTCTCTTAGCGTCCACTCGATATATTCGGCGCTAAATCGTTGAGGCATTTGCCAAGCAATTATTTCCTGCAGAGTCTTTATCTCGGGATCTAACTCAAGATTTTGCGAGAGAATTTTCAACGTAACTTTGCGCATTGATGCGATTCCAGCGCGATCTAGTTCTGGACCAAGTGGTGCAATATTTTTCTCTCCTGCTTTTCCAACCAGACCACTTACGCGTGATGTTTCTAACCACAAATTAACTAGAGAGCTCCAACGTTCCTCCAGTGACCTGGACATCCAAATATCAAAGGAGTTAGTCGGCAATATTTGGTCATCAGTATCAATAACAATTAAGCCTCCCAAATAGAGAACCTCAGCGACAAATGCTACGCAATTTTCATCGACGCCAAGATGGTCAGCGCTGCGCTTTAAGTCACGAATCCCAAGTCCACCAGATCGAAGTGCCATTGGCGGTTCGTCGGACCAATTATGTGCAAGTTCCTCACACCAACGTAAGAAGTTCGAAATATTTGCGATAGCAGCACGATCAATATCTTTCTGCTTACGCGGAGTACCAATTAAACTCTTTGCAACTGGAGAATAATCTTTAAAGACCTTTCCATTACGAAGATGCATTCCAACATCTCGAGGCAAGACAACCGTTTTAGAATCCATAACCGCTAAATAGTTATTCTCAAGCAGCCATCCAATCGCTTTGCCAGGTGCTTTTATATTTCCAACTTGGCCACGAGGTGGTCCCCAAGTTAGCCGTTCAAGTACAGCAGCAGAATCTGCCGGAATTTCTTTAAGCGCTTTGAAATCAATTTTCTTCTGGGCTTGTGGGCCAAGGCCTGCAGGTTCATCGCCAATTAAGTGGCGCAGGTTTCCGGGTAACCTAAATTTTGTTCCATCTTTATAAACGAGAGCTGCGGCCCAAAGCCGGAGTAACTCTTCACCTGCCTGCGGGATCGAGATTGAAACTAATTCAGATTTAGCAAAAGGTTCATTAAGGATGCAAGCAGAAGTCAAAACTTCTAATTGAAATTTATTTAGTGATTCAAGTGCTCTCATCAAACTCGGAGTTGAATTGGCACGTGCTGAAAGCGCAGATAGATCGGTTGGAACAGGGGATAACAAGTCTGGGCGCACTTGAAAAAGCTCGGCGATTGCCTCATCGCTGCGGGCACGCAATTCGTCAGCAAAAGAATTAACAGACATAACTGGCTTACTTTACCGAGTTTTAGAAGTTACTTCGACCGCAATCTTCTAGGTGATAAGTATGTTAATACTGCGGCAACTCTTGCCAGCGATGGACCAAGCGCCGCTTTCATTGCCCGTCCTCTTCTAAAATCGTGAATTGGCCAGTTATCGCGGATTGCGCGAATTTGTAGCAAGGTATCTGGATTGATTGCTGCGGGATGTCCGACTGCAGTTAAAAGTGGAAAATCATTATGGCTATCGGAATAAGCGAACGAATTTGCAAGATCTATTCCCTCTTTCTCAGCCAAGTCGCGGATTGCAATTGCTTTCTGATTTCCATGTAATAAGAGCCCATTCATTTTTCCAGTGTAAGCACCATCTATAACTTCGGCCTTTGTACCAAGCGCTCCGGTAAAACCTAAACGCTTTGCAATAAGCACAGCCATATCTTGGGGCGTTGCAGTTACTAACCAAACCTCTTCACCATTAGCTAGATGTTGATTTGCAATATCAATTGTTCCTTGCCAGAGCGCCGGTGAAACGAATTCGTCATAAATCTCAGATGCAATTGCTTCGATCTCTTTAACATTATGGCCGCCAATGAATTCACACGCGGCATTCTGAAACTTTTCGATTTCCTCAGGTTTTTCAGTGCCAGTTAAGCGATACTTTAAATTTGCCAGCACAAATGCCGAGATATCGCGTTTGCTAAAAAAACCTCTTTGGTACATGCCGCGACCAAGAAAGAAGATAGTCGAACCACGGAGAATCGTGTTATCGACATCGAAGAAGGCGACGTGCTTGCCATGATTCGTCATGACTCAACCTTAGCGTTCAAGTTATGATTGGTTCATGACACAAGCAATCCATGTTCTACGACATGGGGAAGTAGAGAATCCCGAAAAGATTCTTTACGGGCGCCAACCAGGATGGCGACTTTCAGCGCGCGGTCAAGAGATGGCACAAGTGGTTGCAGATTGGTCGAAGAGTTTAGATCTTGGTGCGATTCATGCCTCCCCACTTCAACGGGCGCAGGAAACAGCGGCTCCAATCGCCGCACAACATAATTTGAAAATAAGAACTGATGAGAATTTAATTGAAGCGGCAAATATTTTTGAAGGAAAAAAATTTGAATTAGGAAGTGGCGTTCTGCGTCATCCCGCATCTTGGTGGCACCTTCGTAATCCGGCTAAACCTTCTTGGGGAGAGCCATACACCGAACAAATTGAACGGATGCTTGCTGCAGTTTTTTCAGCTCGTGATGCGGCGAATGGAAAAGATGCACTTGTAGTTTCGCATCAATTGCCAATTTGGATTTTACGTTCAGCCGTTGAAGGCCGCAGGTTATTGCACGATCCAAGAAAGCGAATCTGCACACTTGCTTCTGTAACTACATTGCACCTAGATAATGAAGGAATGATTGGCGATGTTTCTTATACAGAACCTGCTAAACATTTATTACCGATTAAATGAAGTTAATAATTGCCCTAGCAACAGCCTTGCTTCTGACTTCGTGTTCAACAGGCGGAATTTCTAGCGACAGCGGAAAAGCATATGTTTCGGGAAATGGTTCAGCAATTTTAGTAAATGAAGACCAACGTAAAGTTGCCCCTGATTTATCCGGTGAAATACTAGGTGGCGGTAAATTTAATTATGAAGTTGGAAAGATAACTGTTGTAAATGTTTGGGCATCATGGTGTTCACCATGTCGTGCAGAGGCGCCGACTCTTTCAGAATTTGCTCTAAAGAATCCTGATATCCAATTCATTGGAATTTTGACTAGAGACAATTTAAGCTCTGCAATTAGTTTCGCAAATCGATTTAAGTTAACGTATCCAACGCTTATAGATGATGCCGTGATTGCAAGTTTCAGAGGTTCTCTTCCCGCAAATGCGATTCCCACAACCTTAATTATTGATAAGCAAGGCCGTGTGGCCGCACGAATTAGCGGCCAAGTTACCGTCTCGTTAATGCGAGAATTATTGGAAAAAGTTTCAGGAAGTGGCGTAAATGTTTAGTTTCTTTGTTGACGTGATCTTTGATGGCAATTTATTAGTTGCCTCAGCGATTGCGATGATTGCTGGGCTAATTTCATTTGCATCTCCATGTGTGCTCCCGCTGGTCCCTGGATATTTGTCATATGCAGCCGGAATGACCGAGGTTCGAAGTCGCGGGCGAGCTGCCTTGGGCTCACTACTTTTTGTTCTTGGATTTTCAGTTTTATTTATCTCCTATGGAGCGCTCTTTGGTTCTATCGGCTCCACAATTTCGAATAATTCAAGAGTTGTCTCGGTGATATTGGGATTGCTTACAATCGCTATGGGAGTAATTTTTCTATTCAATCAGAAGTTTTACCGATCTTTTAAACCAGTTTGGAAAGTTCGAGCAGGGCTAGCTGGTGCACCTGTTCTCGGCTTTCTCTTTGGTGTTGGGTGGACTCCATGTATTGGGCCAACACTTGGCGCCGTACAAACGCTCTCGTTTCAAGAATCAAGCGCACTTCGCGGGGCAATATTAAGTGTTGCTTATTGTTTAGGGCTAGGTATCCCTTTTATTCTTGTCGGAATCTTCTTTGATAAATCTAATCGTCTTAGAAGATTTATCTCTCGCCATGGAAACTATTTAACATTAATCGGCGGAATATTTTTAATATTAATAGGAGTTCTTCAAGTTACCGGACTTTGGGCTGATGTTATGGATTCATTACGTGGCTTAATTTCAGATTTTGCCCCGGTGGTTTAAGTGACCGCTGCATCTGAACTAGATACAAGATCAACGCTGCGCTGGTTGTGGCGTCAATTAACAAGCATGCGCACGGCCCTTATCTTGCTCTTGCTCTTAGGGCTTGCTGCAATTCCAGGATCATTATTCCCACAACGCTCGCAGAACCCACTTAAAGTCGCTGATTACTTTAAGAGCAATCCAGGAACAGCAAAATTTTTAGATCAACTCAATATATTTGATGTCTATAGCTCGCCCTGGTTTAGCTCAATTTATATCCTGCTCTTCATATCTTTAATTGGCTGCGTTCTTCCACGATCTTTCGAACATTTGAAAGGGATTGGCGCAAAACCCCCGCTCACACCGAAGAATTTAGATCGGATGGAGCTGCATGCGAAGTTAGAAACTGGAACGCTAGATCAGGCGGAAGTTTGGTTTAAAAAGCATCACTTTCGAATTAGACGCGATGCAAATTCAATTTCAGCTGAAAAAGGTTTCATGCGAGAAACCGGAAATCTTATCTTTCATCTCTCGTTGATTCTGATATTAATTGGCGTAGCTTTCGGTTCATTATTTGGAATGAAGGGGGATGCAATAATAAATGTGGGGGATAGATTTATAAATATTCCAACTTCTTATGATGTTATTTCATTTGGAAAATTGGAATCCGAGAGAACCCTCAGTCCATTTTCGATCACCGCAACAGATTTCAAAGCCACCTATGATTTAAAAACTGGCGCACCAAGTGATTACAAACTTACAGTCAATATTGCAGATCCAGTCGGATCAAAGGAGATCTCCAGAGTCGTAAGAGTTAATTCACCACTAACTTTTGGAAGCACAAAAGTTTATCTGCAGGCAAATGGTTATTCTCCGCTAGTAACAGTTCGCGATAAACAGGGCGAGATCAAATTTCAAGGCGCAGTAATTTTCTTGCCGCAAGACGGAAATTTAACTTCAACCGGCGCAATTAAAGTTCCTGATATGAAACCACAAGTTGGTTTCATTGGATCTTTTGTTCCAACCTTTGCCCGCAACTCAGAACGCGGAGCCTTCTCAACTTATCCAGAAGTTCTAGATCCACGATTATTGATATCTATTTGGACCGGTGACATTGGTTTGGATTCTGGTAATCCACAATCTGTTTATCGCCTTGATACATCCGCAATGAAGCGAATTGGATTAAAGACTTTGAAATTGAATGAAACTTATGATTTTAGTGAGGGCTCAATCACATTTGAAGGTTGGACTCCTTGGGTCAACCTGCAGATAGTTAAAGACCCAGGCAAGATGTACGCATTGTTCGGCGCAATCCTTGCGATTCTTGGCCTATTGATGTCGCTCTTTACAAGATCACGACGTATTTGGGTAAAAGAGTTAAATAAAGAATCGGGTGTTGAAGTTGCTGGTTTAGCGAAGAATTCAACTCCAGGGCTTGAATCTGAAATTGCATCGCTAGTTAAAGAAATGAGAGGGTAGCCCCCGTGAGTTCAACAAATTTTGCATACCTATCTAATTACGCTATTTATTCTGCAATGGTGTTATTCACAGTTGCATTTATTGCGCATGCAGTTGAAGTGGCATTCTCAGTCAGAAATTTGGACGATAAAACTAAATTTGATTTCACTCGTACAAAACGAAGCGGTGACCTTGGAACCGTAATGATGGTTCTAGCTTTCCTTTTTCTTTTTGCTGCCGTTATTTTCCGTGGAATTTCAGCCCACCGAGTTCCATGGGGCAATATGTATGAATTCTCGATAACTGGTGCACTTGCATTTACTGGTGCATATATCTTCGCACTTTGGAAATATAAAATTAGATGGCTTGGCTTACCAGTTGCAATTGCCGTCCTCTTAACTCTTGGAACTGCAATAACAATTCTGTACCGACCAAGTGCGCCACTTGTGCCTGCGCTTAAATCAACCTGGTTAGCAATTCATGTTTCGGCGGCAATTATTTCTGGTGGGGTATTTCTTCTTGCAAATTGCGTCGCGGCAACTTATTTAATTTTAGATCGCTATGAATCAAATGGTGCGCGCCCAACTTGGGCCTTG
>CAIQHM010000037.1 GCA_903871555.1 uncultured Actinomycetes bacterium
GTCAGCATCTTTAGAACGTCAACAACTTTTGGCAGATTTGGTCCCATTGAAAGATCAATGCAAGGAACGCCAGCAGGGACTGGAAAGCCAGCATCTGAAATAACTATGCGATCAAAGTGGCCAGTGCGTGCAACCATTGCAGAGATATCGCGATTGATGATTCCGGTGTATTTCATATTCGCTCCTTATTAGTTATTTTTATTCATAAATTTATTAACTTCATCAGGTGTTGGTGAAGCCATTGCGGCGCCTTTGCGAGTCACCTTAAGTGTCGCAGCATAGATCCCAAATTTTGTTGCGGTGAAAATATCATCGCCGGCTGCCAATCTGGTCGCAAGGTTTGCGCACATGGTGTCACCTGCACCGATTGTGTCGATCGCTGTGACCTTTGGCGCAGAGATTGTTTCACTTCGTGCGCCATCTGTTACGAAAGCACCTTTAGGGCCAAGTGTTATTACAACGTTCTTGCATCCAAGTTGTTTCGTAAGTGCTTCGGCTTGCTTAGCAAAATCGCCTTCGATGCCGGTAAGTGCAGCAGCTTCGCCTTCATTTGGAACTACGACATCGACTAGACCCTCCCAGCCAGTTAGAGGTGCAACTGGAGCGGGAGTTAAAACTACGGTTACATCATTTTCTTTCGCTAATTTTGCCGCAGCTAAATTGCCATCCGTTGGAAGTTCTAATTGCAGAAGCAGAATATTTGATTCGATAATCGTCTTTGCATGGCGCGCAATATATGCAGCGGTTCCTAAATCATTTGATTGCGGAATGATTATGATCGAATTATCGCCATCAGAAGTTTGTACTGAGATATGACCGACACCAGTACCAAGTTCGCTGCTGCGTTCGATATCTGTTGCTTGAACACCTTCATCACCAAAGGCCTTCATGAAATCATCACCAAAACCATCGGTGCCAAGATTTCCAAGCATAGAACTTTGAGCGCCTGCACGACCTGCTGCGATTGCTTGATTAAATCCTTTTCCGCCAAGCGCAATTGCGAAACTATCACCGCGAAGTGTTTCACCGCTCTTTGGGCGACGTGGTGTGTATGCCACAAGATCCATCATGAAACTGCCGAGAGTTGTTACTTTCGGTTTCACTTATTTGTTGCCTTACCGAGCGTTCCTCCCGGATGATTCTTACCAAAATCTTTTGCGCTAAATCCGCGGTGTTCCATAAGGGCTGATGCAAGTGCGTCACCAACTGCGATTGTTAGAGTTGTTGAAGTTGTTGGCGCCAAGTTAAGTGGGTCTGCTTCCTTTTCAAAGGCGATACTAATTACTGCATCTGCGCTCTTGGCCAGCGTTGATTCTGGGTTCTTAGTAATTGCAATTACTTTGTTTCCCCACGATTTCGCCATATTTGCAATCGCACTTACTTCAGCAGTCTCACCAGAATTTGAAATCGCGATTAGAACATCACCCGGTGTCAGTGCACCAGAATCACCGTGCAAAGCATCACCAGCATGCATAAAGAATGATGGAGTTCCGGTGCTTGCAAGTGTTGCCGCAATCTTTGCACCGACTAGTCCTGATTTTCCAAGGCCAGTAATAACAACATGGCCCTTGGTTTCAATAAGAATTTCTAGCGCCGGCTTTAGGTTGCTCTCTAAAGTCTTTGCAAAGTTAGTAAGCGCAGCAATTTCAGTGTTGATTGCAGAATTTGCGGCCGCAATTGCCTTAGTTAAATCAGACATTTGTTACTCGATTAATTCCAAGTGGGTTCGCCTCTTGAAGTGCTGGTGGAAGAAGTTCATCAATAAAGTTTTGGAAAGCAACTGGGCGCAAGAAACGATAAATCGCATCTAAGCCAACTGAAGTTGTGTGGCTTGAAGATGATGGAAATTGTCCGCCATGTTGCATCGCTGGGGTTACGGCAACTGCAGTTGGAAAACCATTCATAATTACGCGACCAGCAAGTTGGCTAAGGGCACCTACAAGTTTTGCAACGCCTTCACCAGCGGTTGCATGCAAACTTGCAGTCAATTGTCCCTCTATCTTTCCGGCAACATCAATGAACTTAGCGAAATCTGCGCGAATGATCACAGTTGTTGGACCAAAGTGTTCTTCAAGAAGTTCGTGGTTTTTAAAGGCGTCGGCCCAATCAACA
>CAIQHM010000038.1 GCA_903871555.1 uncultured Actinomycetes bacterium
AAAATTGGTGACCAAGTAATTGCATTTGGTTCACCTCTTGGTCTAGACCACACAGTTACAAGTGGAATTGTTTCATCACTCAATCGCCCAGTGGTTACAAGTGGTGGAAGCGCAAACACTGAATCTTATGTAGATGCAATTCAAACCGATGCTGCAATTAATCCAGGAAACTCTGGTGGTCCATTAACCGATTCACTTGGTCGTATGGTTGGTATTAATGCTGCGACAGCTACCTTAGGTTCAGTATCCGGTCAAAGTGGTTCAATTGGATTAGGTTTTGCAATTCCAATGAATCAGGCTTTGCGAGTTATGAACGAAATTATTGCAACCGGAAAAGCGACAAGACCAGTACTTGGCGTCTTCTTTGATCAAACTTTTACATCAGGTAAAGGTGCGAAGATTTCAAGCTTGACCCCAAATGATGGTGCGCAAAAAGCTGGAATTCCAGCCGGTGCAATCATTACATCGATTGATGGCGCAAGAATCACCGACTATGTCTCAGCGATTGTACGAATTCGTTCACACGCACCGGGTGACACAGTCACGGTCGTTGCTACCTTGCCAACCGGCGAAAGTAAGTCATACACAGTGACTTTAGGATCCGCGGTATCTAACTAACGTTCACGAACTCCAAGGGCGAGTTCTTGCGCAACCTTGGTTACAGCAGCGGTTGGGTCTTGTGGATTTTGTAGCACCGCTTTAACAAAAGCTGATCCAACTATGACGCCATCAGCAAATTTAGCAACTTCACTTGCCTGAGTTCTATTTGATACGCCAAGACCAACAGCTACAGGTGTATCTGAAATTTTACGGATGCGCTCGACCAAAACACTTGCGGTATTTGCAACATTTGATTGAGTTCCAGTGACTCCCATTGAACTTGCAGCATAAATAAATCCACTGCAATTTGATGTTACAACCTTCAATCGCTCGTCTCCGGTACTTGGAGCCACAACAAAAATTGGATGAATCGAATTAGTTTCGGCTGCGGCCAACCAAGGTAGCGCCTCTTCTAAAGTAAGGTCCGGCGTAATAACGCCTTCCATGCCATTTGTAGAAAAATCTTTAGCAAATTTTTCGATCCCGTATCTCTCAATTGGGTTCCAGTAAGTCATTAAAAGAGTCGGGGTTCCTGTTGCTGAAATCTCTTTCACAATCTCTAAAGTCTTTGCCATCGTAATTCCATTTTGGCGCGCAAGTTCTGCCGCTTCTTGGATTACTGGTCCATCCATTACGGGGTCGCTATAAGGAAAACCTATTTCAACAGCATCCACGCCACCTTTAATCATGGCCTTTAGAATATTTATCGAACCTTCTTGGGTTGGAAATCCAGCAGGTAAATACCCAATTAGTGCTGCGCGATTTTCGTTCTTGCACTGAACAAAAAGTTGGGAAAGTTTAGACATTAGATCTCAATACCAAACCACTTTGCAGCAGTCTCTACATCTTTATCGCCTCGGCCAGAGAGGTTAATTAAAATTGTTGCATCCGGGCCGATCTCTTTTCCAAGAACCATTGCGCCATAAAGCGCATGTGCCGTTTCAATCGCAGGAATAATTCCCTCTTCGCGTGACAAAAGCGCAAAAGCTTCCATCGCTTGGGCATCGGTGACAGATCGATATTCAGCGCGACCTGTCTCATGTAAATATGCATGCTCTGGGCCTACGCCTGGATAGTCAAGACCAGCGGAGATTGAATGCGATTCAATAGTTTGGCCATTCTCATCTTGCAGAACAAAAGTACGCGTGCCATGCAGTACGCCAATGCTTCCGCCTGAAATTGTGGATGCATGTCGCCCAGTTTCAATTCCATCCCCGCCTGCTTCAAGACCAATCAAACGGACGCCGGCATCATCAATAAATCTATTAAAGATTCCCATTGCGTTTGAACCGCCACCGATACATGCAAGTACAGCGTCAGGCAGTTTTCCATTTAAGGCAAGAACTTGTTCGCGGGCTTCGTTTCCAATTACCGAATGAAAATCGCGGACAATAGTTGGGAATGGATGTGGGCCAGCAACAGTTCCAAGTAAATAATGTGTGTCTGCAACATTTGTAACCCAATCACGCATTGCTTCGTTGATCGCATCTTTCAAAGTTCGCGACCCCGAGGTAACAGGAATAACTTCGGCACCAAGTAATTTCATTCTTGCAACATTCAAAGCCTGACGACGAACATCTTCTTCGCCCATATAAACAACACATTCAAATCCCATTAGTGCCGCGGCAGTTGCAGTTGCGACGCCATGTTGGCCGGCACCAGTCTCTGCTATCAATCGCTTCTTCCCCATGCGCTTTGTAAGCAAAGCTTGTCCAATTACATTATTAATTTTATGAGAACCGGTGTGATTCAAATCTTCGCGCTTCAATAGAATTTGCGCGCCACCGCAGTGCTTAGCGAAATTCTTTGCTTCAGTAAGAATGCTTGGACGACCAACATAAGTTGCATTTAGATGAGCTAATTCTGAAAGAAAGATTGGATCAACCATCGCTTCTGCATGTGTCCGCTCTAATTCATCGAGCGCACCAATCAGCGCTTCTGGCACAAAGCGACCACCAAATTGGCCAAACTTTCCAGCAACCTTCTCATCTATAGACAATCTAAATTCCTCTCAATTCTCGAATAATCTCAATTGGATTATGCGATCTAACTAAAGTCTCGCCAACCAATATCGCCTTTGCGCCTAACACTTCTAACCGCTTTGTTTCAGTTCTACTTGCGATACCGGATTCAGCCACCGCAATAATGGAGGAGTCTATTTGAGGTATTAGTTTTTCGAAGGTTTGAAAATCGACCGATAAATCCTTGAGATTGCGGGAATTCACGCCTATGAAACTTGGATTTAAAGCCTTTGCCCGATCTAACTCTTCCTGGTTATGAACTTCTACCAAGGCGCGCAAGCCAAGGCTCTGCCCATATTCAAAGAAACTATGTAAATCAGAATCGTCTAAAGCGGCGACAATTAGCAAGAAGAGGTTCCCGCCATTTATATAACCTTCTTGGATCTGATATTTGTCAACAACAAAATCTTTCTGCAACATCGGAACATCAACTGCAGCGCGAACCGCTTTAAAATCTGCCAACGAACCTTTGAATCGGCGCCCTTCAGTTAGAACACTAATTGCAGTTGCACCACCGGCAACATAATCTCTTGCAAGCGAAACCGGATCAACAATTTCGGCCAAATCACCTTTACTCGGTGATGCCCGCTTAACTTCAGCAATCACATGAAGTGTTCCAGGAACAAATTTGGTAAGGGCATCTATCGGCTTTAAAGTCTTCACTACCTGTTCATCAAGATTTGGCACTAGCGCCTTGCGCAAACTCAAATCTTCTTTTACGCCAGCAATAATTTCATCTAACACAGTCATTAGATATCTCGCATCTGATGAGCAAGATTTATTGCGCGGATAACTGCAGCTGCCTTATTTACAGTCTCTTGCTCTTCAAGTTCTGGCACAGAGTCAGCAACAATTCCAGCTCCAGCCTGAACATAAGCTCGCCCATCTTTTATAAGAGCTGTTCTAATTGCAATACATGAATCTAAGTTGCCGTGAAAATCCATATAAGCAATTACGCCGCCATAAAGTCCACGTCTTGTATTTTCATGTTTCTCAATAATATTCATAGCACTTGGCTTGGGCGCTCCGGAAAGGGTTCCTGCCGGAAAAACGCTAAGGAGCGCATCAAGTGAAGTCACTTCCTTACGCAATTTGCTTGTCACGGTTGAGACCATATGCATTACATGCGAATACTTTTCAATCTTCATTAATTCAATTACTTCTACCGAACCGCTTTCACTTACCCTCGCTAAATCATTTCGGCCAAGGTCAACAAGCATCACATGCTCAGCGCGCTCTTTGGGATCATTAAATAACTCTTCTTCTAGTTGCGCATCAATCTCTGCGCTAGAAGAACGTGGCCGGGTTCCCGCTATTGGGTGAACCATTGCGCTGCGATCATCAACCTTAATCATGGCCTCTGGGCTAGAACCAACAATTGTTATGCCAGAACTAAGTTTCATGAAATACATATAAGGGCTTGGATTTGTGGAACGCAGCGCCTGGTAAATCAGGAATGGATCAACAGAATTCACTATTTCAAATCTTTGCGAAAGAACGACTTGAAAGGCGTTGCCCGCAAAGATTTCCTCTTTAATCTCCTCAACTGATGTTAAGAAAGATTCCTTCTCGGTATGTCGAATTATTGGAAGGTCTGCAACAGTCTCTAGATAATGAATATCGATATCAACTGGCTTTTCTAATAATTTTACAATCCCTTTTAATCGGAGAAGGGTCTCGTTGTAGCTCTCTTCGATTCGATTATCCGAACCATCCCAATTTATTGCGTTAGCAATTAATATCAGCGAATTATTTATATGATCAAAGACAGCGATATCGCTGCACAATAAGAATTCATACATTGGCAAACCAAGATCATCTTTTGCCAAGGAATCTATTCGTTCTAAAATTCGAACTGCGTCATAACCCAAGTAACCAACTAACCCGCTAGTAAGCGGTGGCAAACCTTCAATTCGAGGTGAGCGCAACTGAGTAGAAGTTTTGCGTATTGCATCTAAGTGCTTCTCGCCTTTGGGCGCACCACTTGGAACATTTCCAGACCACACACCAACTCCATTTTCTTCACGAAGAGTTGCGACGGCAGGCAAGCCGATAAAGGAGTACCGGGACCATTTGCCATCGTTCTCGGCAGATTCAAGGAGAAACGTTCCCTCTTTTCCCGCGGCTAACTTCTTATAAATCGTTAACGGTGTTTCAGAATTCGCAAAAACTTTTACATGAAGGGGGATAATGTTGTTGCTCTTGGCATGCTCGCGAAATTGTTCGAGCGTCATTACCTGGTCAAATAAGGACATTAGAGCGCCTCATTTTGGCTATTAATAATGGGGAGGCAGGCTGACATTTGGACAGTCTACACTGACACCTATTCTTGCTAGCGGGTGATTATTAAGTTGAAAGAGGGGGAAGATGTCCATCGGCATTGATTCCTTAATTAGCGATTTAAATATTGGCCGCGATCACACAGTTGAATCCGCAGAATGGATTATGGGCGAGATTCTTCAAGGCAAATTAACTGACGAAGAAATTGCAAATTGGATTACTGCGCTTAGCGCCAAAGGTGAGACCCCAGAGGAAATCGAATTCTTTATCAACATTATGTATCGATATGCACTGCCCATAAATATTTCACAGCGCGCAGTAGATCCTGTCGGAACTGGTGGGGATGGCTTTCATACAATCAATATCTCGACAACTTCTGCAATTATCGCAGCCGCCGCCGGATGTATCGTCGCAAAACATGGATCTGTTGCAGCAACTTCCAAATCAGGGTCTGCAGATGTACTAGTCGAACTCGGCATCAATACTGATTTAGATGGAAAGATAAATGAAGAATCAATAAATAAATTTGGAATTGCATTTATGAAAGCAACTAAATATCACAGCTCATTGCGATACGCAGCCCCTGCTCGCCGAGCAATTGGCAAACCAACAGTTTTTAATGTGCTTGGCCCACTTGCAAACCCCAGCAAGCCAAAAGCAATCGCTCTTGGAATTGCGCCACTTAATCGTTTTGATTTAATGAGCGAGGTAATGCGAAATCGAGGTACTGACGGGTTTGTTGTTAGAGGTACTGACGGAATGGATGAAATTACTATCGTCACCACAACAAAGGTACGGGAAATATTTGATGGCAAAACTAAAGACTTCGAAATATCCCCGGAAGATTTTGGATTCAAGAGAGCTTCAATAGATACTTTGCGCGGTGGTTTACCAGCGGAGAATGCAGTAATAATCCGTGAATATTTAGCGGGCAAAGCCGGCCCAATAAGAGATGCACTACTTTTGAATTCTGGATTAACAATTGCCGCCTTCAATGGAGCCCATGAAAAAGATATCTACGAGCAGATTAAGAATGGAATTGAAAGCGCAATTGATGCTATTGATTCTGGTAAAGCACTTAAATTATTAAATGACTGGGGTGCATTCACACAAGAATTTGGTGGCAAGGCATGAGCGCACCAAACATTCTTGTAGTCGATAACTTTGACTCTTTTGTCTTTAACTTAGTTAATTATCTAAACGAACTCGGCGCCAAAACAACCGTTATCCGAAACGATGAACTCGGCACTATTAATTTTTCCGATTTCGACGGAATCTTGATCTCGCCTGGGCCAGGACATCCAAGTGAATCAGCAGGAACACTTGATGCGATTTCATATTCCACCAAAAACAGCCTGCCATTGTTGGGAATTTGTTTAGGGCATCAAGCGATAGGTGAAACATTTGGCGGAACAGTGGATCGCGCTCCAGAGCTTCTGCATGGCAAGATCTCGCACATTCATCACAATCAAGATGGAATATTTAAAGATATCCCACAAGATTATGTAGCGACCCGTTATCACTCGCTCGCAATTAAAGAAGAGAATTTCCCAGCCGAACTTGAAGTCACCGCCAGATCAGAGTCCGGTGTAATCATGGGAGTTCGCCACAAAACACTTCCAATTCAAGGCGTGCAATTTCATCCCGAATCTATTTTGACCGAGCATGGCCATAAATTATTACAGAACTGGTTGGATGGAATTAAGAGATAAATTAAGTAACTTTTGAATTAATGTCTTGAATCTTTTCATATTGACGAGTTGATACTAAATCGCGTAACCGCTGAAATCCATCCCAAATTTCCACATAAGAGTTTTGAAGTGGTGAAATCGCTAATCTAACTGAATTTGGCGCTCTGTAATCCGGAATTACATCAGCAAATTCACGTAGTGCAAATGCAATTCGTTTCGCATCTGGGTGCACCAATGAAACATGGCCGCCGCGCTCTTTAGGATTGCGTGGTGTATTTAAAGTGAAACCTAATTCGGATAACCAAGCATCGAATAGTGCAATCATCATCTCGGTTCCTATTGCACACTTAGCCTCGATATTCGTGATTCCTGCTTCTTCGATAATTCCAAATGAAGTTTGCACGGATCGCAGCGCGATGATTGATGGTGTTGCTATTTGAAAACCGGCAAGACCTGGTGCTCTCTTAAATGTTGAACCCATTTCAAATTGATTCTCCTGGGCATGCCAGCCTTGAATTGGAACTTGTAGCTCATTTTGAATTCGCTTAGACACATACATCCAAGCCGGCGCGCCTGGCCCTGAACTACCGAATTTATATGTGCAACCAACTGCAAGATCGATTCCATCTCTATCAAATTGTAAATCGAGGGCGCCAACCGCATGGCTACAATCCCAAATTGTGAGCGCACCATATTTACGAGCGAGATCTGTTATTGCTTTGATGTCATTTCTAGCGCCTGATCGATATTGAATAACTTCAAATGAAACAAAGGCGACATCATCACTTAAATATTTTTCAAGAATTTCTGGCGTTATGCGTTCATGAGTTGAGATTGCTGGGTCCTCATTATTGATTGTTATCAAATTTAAGCCACGATCTTTGGCGAATCCTTGCAAGATATATCGATCTGTAGGAAAGTTTGCTTCATCAATAATTATGGTTTTACGACCCGGCCTTGCTGCGAGTGCTGCACCAACTAATTGATAAAAATTTATAGAGGTTGAATCGGTCGCGAGTACTTGGCCGGCTGCAGCACCTAGGGTTGAGCGTCCAATTAAGTCACCAGTAATAAATGGTTCATCGATCCATTCATTCCAACCCGTAACGACTTTGGTGCCCCAATCATTTATTAAATAATCATTTATTGCCTTAATTGTGCGATGTGGCAATCGCCCTAAGGAATTGCCATCCAGATAACAGATATTTGAGTCAGTTATTACGAACTCAGATCGGAATTTTCCAAGCGGATCTTTTGCATCTAATTCCAGCGCATAAGCTCTATCTGTAACGTCCATTTACCCACTCTAGCAATCGTCAAATACTCTTGGGCAATGGCCGGGCGAAATTTACTGAATCTAGAATCAGTATCGAAGGCATTTGATATCCGGCCACTTCTCGAAAACGTCTCGCTCGGCATTAATGAAGCAGAGCGAATTGGAGTTGTAGGGCGCAATGGCGGCGGCAAGAGCACGCTACTAAAAGTTATGGCTGGAATTGAAGCACCAGATGCTGGTCGCATCGCCAAAGCAGGTTCAGTAAATATCGGAATTCTAAGTCAAGTAGATGACATGCAGGAAGATTCATTAGTCAGAGATGTTGTGCTTGGTGATTCAAAAACACATGAATGGGCCAGCGATGCAAAAGTACGTGAAGTGCTCAATGGGTTGTTCGGGGGATTTAGCGAAGAACTTTTAAATCGAAAGATTTCATTTCTTTCAGGCGGCGAACGGCGACGAGTAAATTTAGCTAAATTATTAATCGCGGATTTTGATTTAGTTTTACTTGATGAACCCACAAACCATCTGGATGTCGAAGGAGTCGCTTGGCTTGCCGAATACATAAAGCGCAACACCAAGTTGGCCGTTGTGGTTATTACCCACGATCGTTGGTTCTTAGATGAGGTTTCAGAACAAATTTGGGAAGTTGTAGAAGGAAAAGTACTTGCTTATGAAGGTGGATATTCTGCTTACGTACTTTCAAAAGCCGAACGCGCTCGTCAAATCACAGTTGAAGATGGCAAGCGAAATATGTTGATACGTAAAGAATTAGCGTGGCTACGTCGTGGCGCGCCGGCACGAACCGCTAAACCAAAGTTTCGTATCGAGGCCGCAAATACCTTAATTGCAAATGAACCACCACCGCGAAATGAAAGCGAACTCTTAAACTTCGCAGCAAACAGATTAGGCAATACCGTTTTTGAGATTCATCAAGCAACAATTAAAGCCGGCGACAAACTTATTCTCGAAGGCCTTTATTGGAACGTCGGACCAGGGGATCGAATAGGAATAGTTGGTGTTAACGGTGCCGGGAAAACAACGCTAATTCGTGCGCTTTTAGGCCAGATAACGGTGTCAGCGGGAAAAATTACTACAGGGGTAACAGTTAAAACAGCATTCTTATCGCAGCACCTTGAGGAGCTAGACCCGACTTGGCGAGTGCTTGAAGCGGTAGAAAAAGTTGCAAACCAAGTTCAACTTGGAAACGGAAAAGAGTTATCAGCTAGTCAACTATGTGAGCGCCTTGGGTTCAATACCGATTCACAGTGGACGCCAGTTGGAGATCTATCTGGTGGCGAGCGTCGTAGATTGCAATTAACGCGCTTGTTGATGGATAGTCCAAATGTTCTATTGCTTGATGAACCAACAAATGATTTTGATGTCGAAACTCTAACCGCACTGGAAGATCTCCTCGATTCTTTCGGCGGAACGCTTCTGGTCATCTCTCACGATAGATATTTCCTAGAACGTGTTTGCGACCGTTTTGTCGGGCTTCTTGGTGATGCAAAGCTACGCGATCTACCAGGTGGAATCGATGAATATTTAAGACTCCGGGCAAGTGGCCAACAAAGTTCACCAATTGGTGCACCAAAGAAGAAAACATCAAATATTGTGGAGATTCGTGATGCGAAAAAAGAGATAGCAAAATTTGAGCGACAGATAGCAAAGTTAGATATCGAAATAATCGAACTAGGAAATAAACAGGTCGAATTAGCCTTTGACCATGAGAAACTTACAAAAGTCATGGAAGAATTAGCAGCGAGCATTAGCAAGAAAGACGAAGTTGAAGAGCAGTGGCTGGAAGCAACTTCAAAGTTAGAGGAGCTAGAAAATTAAGAGTTCACATTCAAATATTGCCCGGCTAGAAGCACTTGCCGCAATCTCCGGAGTGATGATTGCGTTGCAATCTCGCGCAAATGGCGAGCTTTCACATTTACTTGGCAATAGCACCGAAGCAGCACTTGTCTCTTTTGGGTCTGGTTTAATAGTCATATCGCTCATTGCACCATTTAATAATTCAATTAAAGTAGGAATTCGTAATCTTCGAAGCGCAGTTAACGCAAAACAAATTCCACGCTGGCGGTTATTTGCTGGAGTTCTTGGTGGCAGCTTCGTCGCACTTCAAACCCAAGTTGTTCCCCTAATTGGCGTTGCTCTATATTCAGTAGCTTCAATTGCTGGACAGACTGCCACATCCTTAGTTGTTGATCGAATTGGGCTTACAGGCGGCGTTAAGAAGTTGATTTCAAAACGTCGAGTCAC
>CAIQHM010000039.1 GCA_903871555.1 uncultured Actinomycetes bacterium
TCATTAAATAGGCATAGCTCAACTGCATCTGCGGCATTTGACCAGATGGCAAAGTTTGTTCCGCCATCGGTGACAGTTGCACCAAGGGTTCGGGGATCTGCTGGAAGCACGGCGCAATAATGCCGTGAAATGCCAGGCTTTGCCTTACGACACCCTCTCTTCAAAGACCTCGAGCAAGCCCGCTTCGCGATGATTCACAAACTCTGGAAAGTAAATCAATGCATCTATTTCCTGATTAGCTCTAAAAATCCTTCTAAAATACTCACAGCCAATTAAATACAGGGCTGCGGGCAGCAGATCCACGGAGCGTTTAAGAAACCAAGGTGTTCCATTCTTTAGCATCCACATAATAGATTCAGATTTTGGTTTCTTGGCTATTGGTTCAAGATTTATCGGTGCAATATCCCAGCGGTGGCTCAAGATTTCGCGAAAATGTTGAGCAAGAAGTTGATGGCCAAATTTCGATGGATGCATACGGTCGATATGCCAAACTTTTCTCTCATAGATACCATCAAGATCGCGCGTGCGTAATATCTTTGAACCAAACTCGGCGGCAATGGCTTGGGTAACTTGATTCACAGCATTGATTCGGCGACTAAGAATCGTTCCTAAAGTTTTTGGCATCGGCACAATCAACGTTGGATCGTGCAGTTGCAGTAGCAATACTTCTGAACCAATCGCCTTTAGTTGCTTCATTATTGCGCGCAGATTTAGGTGGAGCTGCTCTGGTGAAAAACCATTTCGAAGCGCGTCATTACCTCCGACAATCACTGCGGTAATTGTCGGCTGGTGAAGAATTGCCTTTGGGAGTTGATCTAGAAGAACTTCATCTGATTTAGCGCCGGGGCGAGAAAGGTTGACGTAAATCAGGGGATCCTTAAAGTTTTTAGCTAAGTAATAACTCCAACCCTTTGAAACTCCATTGCTGTCAGTGTCACCAACTCCGGATGCGGCGCTGTCTCCCAAGACTGCGAAAACTGCGACGCGCTCCATTTACGCGACCCTCAAACGTCTGGTATCTCTTGGGACATCTCCGTGAAGCTTAAGCATGAGTGCAAGCGTTGCGCTCCAAGGAAAGTTTTCGGCCTGGTGAAAACAACGTTGGGAAAGCGTTGGATCGATGCGCAGTTCAAGAACTTGTTCGATTGCATTAGCAAACTCATAGCCAGTATTTCCTGCGATCGCCCCTACTGGTTCGGCGGTATTTAATAACAGGAACTCACCGACTGCGCTGGTGCTGGATGCAACAACTGGCGTTCCTGCAGCAAGTGATTCAAGGGCGGCCAAGCAGAAAGTTTCAATAGGCCCTGGCGCAAGTGACACATCTGCTGAAGCAAGGATCTCGGCTAGTCGTTCGCGATCTGCAATATAGCCGAGGAAAGTTACTGGAAGGCTCTTACTCTTTTCACGAAGCTCAACATACATTGGACCTATTCCAACATAGATTAAGCGGGCATTAATTCCTCGTTCGATAAGAATTTTAAGTGCCTCGATTGAACGGGCTGGATGCTTTTCGCGAGACATGCGCCCGCAATGTACTAGCAGCACATCGGCTCCTTGTAGCAAATCTTTACGAAAGTTTTCATTGCGCAGAAAAGGCGAAAACTTATCTAAATCAACACCTAAAGGAACTCGAACTAAGTTTGTGGTTTTAATATCTTCAAACTCTTTAGAGGCAAACTCAGTAGTGGTAATAACATGTTTAAATCTTGAAGAGAGTCTGCGGTTGTGCCAGTCAACAATGCGCTTGAGTGAAAATGGAAAGTAGTTCTTAGCTAGCCCACTGAGGGTTTCATGGCTAAATACAACGGCAGCGATATTTCTTTGTCCGGCCCAGGCGCCAATCTTTGAGAGCGTAAAACGATCAGATATTTCAAGGACATCTGGTTTCAAAGTGATTAGCAGCTTTTTAACGTCTCGATTGTTGCGAATAATGCGATATCCGCCGCTAAAAGGGATTTCAATTGAGGGCAAAGTAATTTTTGTGCCGCTCGTTGATTCTTCGCAAAAAAACCCGGTTCCAGGGACTATGTACGTAAAGGAATGTCCACGTGCTACGTAGCCAGTTCCTAACTGGTGAAGCGTAGTTTTGATTCCTCCGGATTTAGGCCCGTAAAAGTTAGCAATATGAACTATCTTCATGCGACGTTTTCCTTCAGTAGTTGGGATTCTTGCGGCATAAGGGCTCGGTAATGGTTTATCAGCTGCTCATTTACTAGCTTCCAATTTCGTTCGATGACTGACTCACGTGTGCGCTGTTGCAAAATCAACGGATCCTGCATATGGATTAACATATTTATTGCTCTATTGAGTGCAACCGAATCAGCAGTATCGATTAAATAGCCGGTCCATCCATGTTTAACAAGATCTAAAGGTCCACCAGAATTTGGCGCAACTACAGGTACGCCAGATGCCAAGGCTTCTTGAATCGATTGACAAAAAGTTTCATGTTTGCCGGTGTGTACAAAGTAATCAAGGGATGCATAGAAGCGCGCTAAATCTTCACCGCTTTGGTATCCAGCAAAGAAGGCGTTAGGAAGAATTCGCTCTAATCGCGCCCTTGCTGGACCTTCACCGACAATCACAAGTTGAATATCATCGCGAGCATCGAGAACTGCTAAATCATCAACTCTCTTTTCATTGGCAAGTCTTCCGACATAACCAACAATCTTGCGGTCGGGACGTTCACCCAGAATTTCACAGCGTAAATCTATATCGCGCTTATTAGGTGCAAAACGTACTGAGTCAACCCCGCGTTGCCATAAGTGAACATTTTTTACGCCACTTTGTATTAAGTCATTGCACGACCAAAGTGAGGGCGCCAGTGTGCGATCACTTGCAGAATGTATTTTTGCAACCCACTTCTTTAAAGAGTTGTGAGCGATTGTTAATCCGTAGTGACGGGCAAAGCCTGCAATATCTGTCTGATAAACCGAGAGTGTGGGGATCTCTAATTTTTGCGCAATTTTAGTTACATACTTTCCAAGAAAAATCGGTGAAGCTAAGTGAATTACATCCGGTGCAAATCCATCGATGAGTTGTTCTAGATTGCGCTGCGGGAATGCCAACGGAATCAGGCCCTTCATTTCAAGACTTGGAACTCTTTTAATGCGAAAGCCGGCAAACTCTTTTGGACCATCGGCGCTATCTGGTGCAATCACTAGCGCCTGATGTCCTTGGGCTTTTAGGTGCTCCAAAATTCGAAGCACGGAGTTGGTTACTCCATTTACTTGGGGTAGAAATGACTCAGTTACGATCGCCACTCGAATTGGAGTACTCATAGGCCTATGTTCAGCCAGCTTTAAAGACTCAACTTCACATTGAGGTTACGTGTTGGCAAATCTGGCGTGAAATCTAGCTGCAGTGATGGCGGCCGCTGTTACTGGCCAGTAACCTATCTCCATGAAGATCGCCGTCTGCGTTAAGCAAGTTCCCGATTCATGGGCTGAAAAGAA
>CAIQHM010000040.1 GCA_903871555.1 uncultured Actinomycetes bacterium
AAACGTTCGTTGTGAATCGTGGCCAAGGTAGATCCGATCATCTCTTTGCTGCGAAAGAGGTGGTTGAGATATGCGGCTGTGTAGTTGGCACAGGTGTAGCAATCGCATTGAGCGTCTATCGGATTGAAATCGCGATTGAATTTCGCATTGGTGATATTTACCCGACCAGCATTTGTGAAGACGGCGCTGGTGCGGGCTTGGCGAGAAGGTGCAACACAGTCAAAAGTATCTGCACCATTTTCAACGCCAACGAATAGATCATCAGGTTCTCCGATGCCTAGTAAGTGCCGAGGTTTGTCGCGTGGTAATTCGTCAGTCATCCAGCCGACGATGGTTCCGAGGTTTGCTTTATCTAGCGCACCACCAAGACCAAAGCCATCAAAAGAAATTCCATCTTCATCTAGCGAACCTAAATCTTTCGCAGCCTTGCGACGAAGATCTTCATATTGCGCACCCTGCAAAACTCCCCAAAGTGCTTGATATGGCTTACTTGCGCGCTCGCGAGTTAAGCGGCCATGTTCGACTAAACAACGCTTTGCCCAAAGCCTGGTGCGCTCTAGGGATTTCTCTTGATACTTGCGGGTGTTATGAAGAGTGGTGCATTCATCGAAAGCGAAAATAATATCGGCGCCAAGTTGGTGTTGAACCTGCATTGAAACTTCTGGAGTAAAGCGGTGCATCGACCCATCAAGGTGGGATTTGAAAGTTACGCCATCGTTATCGACGTGGGCCAATCGCTCTTTATGGTCGGCGATAACTTCATCGGAACGAAATGTTTCTTCATCCATAGCGATAACTTTTTTGAAGCCAACCCCGAGGGATAAAACTTGGAAGCCGCCGCTATCGGTAAATGTTGGGCCAGACCAATTCATGAACTTTCCGACCCCGCCCGCAGCATCAACAATTTCTGGGCCCGGTTGTAGATAGAGGTGATAAGCATTAGCAAGAAGGGCTTGGGCACCTAGATCTGCCATTGATTCTGGAAGGACTGACTTGACTGTTGCTTTAGTGCCTACCGGGATAAATGCTGGAGTTCTTATTTCACCGTGTGGGGTAGTTATTACACCGGTTCGGCCATTTAAATTCGCGTCGGAAATCTCCTTTTCGACTTTAAATTCAAATTGGCTCATATCCGTATTATCTACCTTTAATTTAGTATCGAAAGTTAGAGATGTAGCTTTGCGGTAAAAGGGGCTTAAAACCGCCTTTTTGGGCGAATAATCCCCATTTCTGGGCTACCAAATTCGAACGCGCTCGCTTTGTGGCAGATAAAGCGCATCTTTTTCGCTAACACTGAAGGCTTCATAGAACTCATTTAGATTTCGAACCACTTGGTTGCAGCGAAATTCATCTGGTGAATGCGGATCGGTAGCGACTCTTCTTTTGACCTCTTCGGCACGCATTTTCTGGCGCCAACATTGAGCCCATCCCATGAACAGCCTTTGATAACCAGTAAGTCCATCGATAACTGGGGGGACCTTGCCACCAAGAGAAAGTTGATAAGCCTTATATGCAATTGTCAGCCCGCCCAGGTCGCCGATATTTTCACCGATAGTAAGTGCGCCGTTGACGTGAACTTCGGGCGCTTCAACTGGGTGCAGCTCTTCATACTGGGCGATTAATTTATTCGCTCGCTTTTCAAACTCTTCACGATCGGAGTCAGTCCACCAGTTATTTAGGTTTCCATCGCCATCATATTTTGATCCTTGATCATCAAAACCGTGGCCAATCTCGTGGCCAATTACAGCGCCGATACCACCGTAATTTGCCGCATCATCAGCATCGATATCAAAGAATGGTGGCTGCAAGATAGCGGCCGGAAAAACAATCTCATTCATACCTGGCATGTAATAGGCGTTCACGGTTTGTGGCGTCATTAACCATTCAGAGCGATCAACTGGAGCCCCAATTTTTGCAAATTCATAATCCTGATTGAACTTTGTGACTCGAGCCAGATTTCCAATCAAGTCGCCTCTAGTTATTTCTAGCTTCGAATAATCTCGCCACTTATCGGGATAACCGATTTTTGGTGTGAATTTATCTAACTTCTCGAGCGCTTTAGTTTTGGTTTCAGCCGTCATCCAAGATAAAGCAGAGATATCAATTCGATAGGCCTCGATTAGATTTGAAACTAGTTCGACCATCCGAACTTTTGCTGCTGGTGGGAAATGTTTCTCGACATAAATTTGGCCGACCGCCTCGCCAAGTGAGCCTTCGACTAGTCCAACACCGCGCTTCCAACGCGCTTTAAGTTCAGGGGTTCCAGAGAGTTTGGTGCCATAAAAATCAAAGTTCTCATCTACGAATTCGCTACTCAAATAAGAAGCGGTCCCGGATAGAAGATGCCAGGCCAGCCAAGATGACCAAGCTGTTGCATCGAAGTTCTTAAGAATTTCACCGATGCCGGTAAAGAACGAGGGCTGGCGAACGATTACCGAAGCCATAACTTTAGTTGGGGTCTTTGAAGTTTCAATCCAGGTCTGCCAATCAAAGCCAGGGGAGGCGGCCTTTAACTCTGGGAAGCTCATCTTGTTATAGGTCAGAATTGCATCGCGATCTTTAACTTGGTCCCAGTGCTTGCTAGCGATCTGAGTTTCTAATTCGAGAATTTTTTCCGCCCGGGACTTTGCATTTTCGACTTTGGCAAGGGTGAACATTTTTGTAATATGTTCGATGAAGGCAGTTCTGATTTCAGCGAACTCTTCTTCGCGATAGTAGGCCTCATCCGGAAGGCTCAATCCAGATTGTCCGATGTATGCAATGTTGGTTTTTGAATCCATGTTGTCAGTTGTGATGTATTGGTAGAAAATTCCACCCAGGCCACGACTTTCAAAATCGCCAAGTACTTTATGAAATTGATC
>CAIQHM010000041.1 GCA_903871555.1 uncultured Actinomycetes bacterium
ATTTACTAACTCTTCGAATTCTTCATTGGTTTCGCCAGGAAAACCAACAATTACATTTGAACGAATTCCGGCGTTTGGTGAGAGCGCACGGATTTGTGTTATTAGATGCAAGAAAGATTCGGTATCGCCGAAGCGGCGCATTCTGCGAAGCACCGTGGCACTGGCATGCTGGAAAGATAAATCAAAGTAAGGCACAACTTTTGGAACGGAAATCATGGCTTGGATTAGTGATGGTCGCATCTCGGCGGGTTGCAGATATGAGAGACGAATTCTTTCAACGCCCGAAATGCTTGCTATTTCTGGGAGCATGTTCTCTAATACTTGTAGATCTCTAAAATCTTTACCGTAAGAAGTCGTATTTTCGCTGACCAGGAAGAGTTCGGAAACTCCTTGCTCGGCAAGCCACTTTGCCTCTTCGATAATTTCAGTTGGGCGCCTAGAAACAAATGAGCCACGGAACATTGGTATCGCACAGAATGAACATCTGCGATCGCAACCTGAAGCAATCTTTAGCGGTGCAATCGGAGCGTTATCTAGGCGTTTGCGTTGAAGAGCCGCAATTGGGGCAACAAGTTTCTGACGCTCTGCTGGGGCAATTGGTAGAAGCGCACGGCGATCTTTTGGTTTATGCGCAGCTACGGAGCCACCACCAATAATCGTCTGTAAGCGAAGTGAAATATCTTCGTAATCATCGAAACCTAGAATTGCATCGGCTTCGGGAAGTGCTTCAGAGAGTTCATTTCCATAGCGCTCGGCCATACAACCAACTGCGACTACTGCTTTGGTTATGCCATTTGTCTTAAGTGAATGAGCCTCTAAAAGTGCATCAACTGAATCTTTCTTTGCACTTTCGATAAAGCCGCAGGTATTTATTAAGGCAACCTCGGCAAGTGCTGGATCGGATACTAAAGTCCAACCATCTGCTGAAAGTCTTCCTGCAAGTTCTTCGGAATCAACTTCATTTCGGGCACACCCGAGAGTTACGAGTGCGACAGTTCGAGGCTTCTTGTTAATCAGATCCTCGGCGCTCATCTGCGCCATCTTACAGGGGGTTAAGTTTTAAGTTGGGCTTAGCCGTTATTTGAATTATCTGGAGTGAAGGAGAGATGGACTACTTCCCCAACGCCACCTGGTGTTCCAATTTCTTGACCATTCACATTAAGTGAAACAGCTGCCGCATTTCCGATCGTCACTTGTAAAAGTTGGTCATCGCCAAATGACTTGGATTCTCCGACTTTTATTGACCCACTAAAAACTTGGGCGCCACTTGCATCTTGGATGCCAATCCAAGATTTTCCAGAAATACCTGTAACAACTAGGGAAACTCCGGTGGTCTTAGTTGCGACTACCTGTGAGTTTTTATCAGCTGTTGAAGGGGCCGCGACTTGGCTTGACGGAGCCACTGTCGAGGTCTTGTTACTTGGGAAGAGTGAGATAACTGCAGGCACTGCGATTAAGAGTGCGACAACACCGGCGGCAATCGAAGCGAGATTTTTATAAGAAAGTTGGGGGCGAGGCGCACGTACTTTTACGACGCTGCTCTCTTCTAATAGGTCAATCATTGGGCGATCAAAATCACCAGTTGCTTGTGCAAATTTTTCAATTAACAGATCTGGATTTAACTTTACGATCTTGGCAATTGTGCGGATATGTCCACGCGCATATGCATTGCCACCACAACTTAGAAAATTATCTGATTCAATATCTTTAATCACGGATTCGCGTATGCGAGTTATCTCAGCAATTTTCGCAACTGTGAAGCCAGCACCTTCGCGAGCATCGCGAATTTCGGTGCCGAGAGTTAGATTTTCTAAACTCATTCAATTTCCTCTTACTTGCAATTTGGAAGGGGATTTCCAAGGCCTTAAGGGTAAAACCTGACAGGGCATTTCTACAAGTTCGAGGAAGTCAGTAGGTGGAAATGAGGTGAATTCACCCCCAACAATGACCCCCACTTAAGTGACCCACGCTGAATTACAACTTTTGGGTTTAGAGGTTGCCCTGCAATTGCTCTAAGACATCTGGCATCTGCTCGGCGGTAATCAGAACAGTTCGCGCTTTAGAACCTTCGGTCGGGCCAACAATTCCGCGACTCTCCATTAAATCCATTAAACGCCCTGCTTTTGCAAAACCAATTCGTAATTTTCGTTGCAACATTGAAGTTGAACCAAATTGTGTTGATACAACTAACTGAACTGCTTGTAACAGCAGATCCATATCATCACCAATGTCATCTTCAATAATGTGGGCCTTGACTGGCGCTGCTAAATCGAGACGATAAACCGGTTGCAGTTGAGATTTAACATGATTAACAATCGCTTCAGTTTCACGTTCTGAAACATATGCGCCCTGAATTCGCATCGCCTTACTTGCCCCCATAGGCAAGAAGAGAGCGTCACCTTGGCCAACTAATTTTTCTGCGCCCGGGGTATCCAAGATAACCCGAGAATCTGCAAGGCTTGATGTAGCAAATGAAAGTCGAGAGGGAACATTGGCTTTAATTAATCCAGTCACGATATCAACACTTGGTCGTTGGGTTGCGATTACTAAATGGATTCCGGCCGCTCTTGCAAGTTGAGTGATTCGCACAATTGATTCTTCAACCTCACGGGCGGCAACCATCATCAGATCTGCAAGCTCATCAATAATGACAAGTAGGTACGGATACGGTTCTAGGATTCGCTCGCTACCTTCAGGCACCGTCAGTTTCCCAGAGCGAACCGCCTTATTGAAATCATCGATATGTCTAAATCCAAATGCTGAAAGATCGTCATAACGCATATCCATTTCTCGAACCACCCAAGCCAGAACATCGGCCGCCTTCTTAGGGTTGGTAATGATTGGCGCAATTAAATGTGGGATGCCTTCATAACTTGTGAGCTCTACCCGCTTTGGGTCAATCATTACAAGGCGAACATCATCGGGCGTTGATCGCATAAGTATTGAAACAATTAGTGAGTTGATCATTGAAGATTTTCCAGCGCCTGTAGCACCTGCAACTAAAAGGTGAGGCATCTTGGCCAAGTTAGCGCAGATGAAATTACCTTCAACATCTTTACCAAGTGCGATAACCATAGGGTGGGTATCGTTTCCAGCAACAGATGAACGCAGTACATCGCCAAGTGCAACAATCTCGCGATCGGTATTTGGAATTTCAATTCCTACTGCAGATTTACCTGGGATTGGTGAAAGTATTCGGACATCTCCGCTAGCAACCGCATAAGAAATATTCTTTGCAAGGGCGGTAATTGCTTCTACTTTTACGCCATTTCCAAGTTCTACTTCATAGCGCGTAACTGTAGGACCGCGCATAAAACCAGTAACTCGACATTCAACTCCGAACTGATCAAAGACTTGAGTCAGTGCAGCAACAACTACGTCATTCGCTTTTGATTTTGCTTTAGCTGCCGGGCCGCTCTTAAGTAGATCCATTGAAGGCAGTTCATATTTTGTGTCACCGGTTAATAACATCTGCTTTGCATGTTTTGGAACGTTTACAACTGGCGCGCTTACGGGAGTTGGATCACGAGGAATTTCAACAGTGAACTCCTCGTCGAAACTCTCTTCATCAAGTTCTTCTTCCTCATCTTCATGGATAAATCCCTGAACAAGCGGTGTTTCAAATGGTGGGGTGTCAGAAATTTCAAAGGCCTCTTCTGCACGAGCTGCTCTGGCATCTGAGACTTTGCTAGTGCCCCAATGGAATAGCGCTGAAATGCGTTCCATCACCTTTGATACCGGAGTTGCAGTAATTACTAGAAGGCCAAAGAAGAGAAAAATTATCAGAATTGGAATAGCGAGAATTGTTGTTACAAGTGCAACAAGCGGTGTCGAAACACCGTATCCAATCCAGCCACCACCATGTCTAATTGCAGTTTCTCCGGTGCCGGTAGATCCATTAATAATATGAAGTAGTCCCGTAATTGTTATTAGTAAAACAAAAGTTCCAACAATAATTCGCCCTGTGGTTCTTGAGTCATCTGGCGCCTTGAAAAGTCGAAATGCAAAGTAGATAAATATGAGAGGTGCAAAGACCCCAAGTCGCCCAACTAAACCAAAGACAGCGGCATATATTCCGTGTCCAACAACGTTATCCAAGCTAAACCAGACACCGGCAGCAGAAATTAGTCCAAGGATAAATATCAGAAATGCGATGCCATCTCGTTGGTGTGCTGGATCAAGATCTTGAGCGCCACGAAAGATGAAACGAATTGAAGAACCTAAAGTCTTTGCAATAAATCGCCAGATTGCACCGATTCCACGTGCAGCTCCGTTGGCTGCCGCAGATTTCTTATTTGATGCTTTTTTTCTCGCGGCCATAATGGCTAACCTTAAAGCGTTCGATAAGCGTGATATCTAAGGCGCGCCGCGCTACGGCTTATACCTCGATGACAACAGGAACAATCATTGGTTTGCGACGATGCTTGTCGCCAACCCAACTTCCGACAGTTTTTCTAACGACTTGTTGAAGTTGATGTGTTCCATTAATTCCATTGCCTACCGCAGTAGCAAGTGCTTTTTCAATCATGCCCTTTACTTCATTAAAGAGCGCATTATCTTCAGTAAAGCCACGTGCATGAATATCTGGACCAGCAACAATTTTTCCGGTTTGGGATTCGATTACTACAACTACTGAAATGAATCCTTCTTCGCCCAAAATTCGACGATCCTTTAAAGAACTTTCGGTAATTTCGCCAATGCTCTGGCCATCAACATAAACAAATCCGACTGGAATTGCGCCAGCAACATCGGCATATCCATCTGCCATGTCTACAACTATTCCATTTTCAACAACTAAGGTATTTGTGCGAGGTACACCTGTTTTAATAGCAAGTTCGGCATTTGCTCGAAGGTGGCGCCATTCACCATGGATTGGCATAACATTCTTTGGCTTAACAATGTTGTAGCAATATAACAATTCACCAGCAGCAGCATGTCCGGAAACATGCACCATCGCATTGCCCTTGTGTACGACATTTGCGCCGAAGCGAGTTAGCTCGTTGATCACACGAAAGACCGGATTTTCATTTCCTGGAATAAGTGATGATGCCAAAATTACAGTGTCGCCTTTACCGACTTGAATTTCATGATCGCCATTTGCCATGCGCGAAAGCGCAGCCAGAGGTTCACCCTGTGAGCCCGTGCAGATTAAAACAACCTTGTCGCCATAATCTTTCAAGTTCTTTGAATCAACCAGAAGATTAGGTGGAATATTTAAATAACCAAGATCTTCAGCCAACTTCATATTACGAACCATGCTTCGACCAACATAGGCAACCTTGCGCCCATGAAGTTCGGCGACATCAATAATTTGTTGAATTCTATGAACGTGTGATGCGAATGAGGCAACAATTACTCGTCGTTCAGTCTGGCGAATTACGCGATCGAGAACTGGGCTGATTTCGCGCTCTGCAGTTGTGAATCCTGGAACATCGGCATTTGTTGAATCAACCATAAATAGGTCAACGCCTTCGACGCCTAATCTGGCGAATGTTGCTAGATCGGTTATGCGGCCATCTAGTGGAAGTTGATCCATCTTAAAATCACCAGTTGCTAGAACTAATCCGGCAGGTGTGCGAATTGCGATTGCAAGTGCATCTGGGATCGAGTGATTGACTGCTACGAATTCCAATTCGAAAGGCCCAAACTTCTGGATCATTCCAGCTTTAACTTCAATCATTGGCGCTGTAATGCGGCGCTCTTTTAGCTTTGCTTCAGTAAAGGCGAGAGTTAATTTAGAGCCAACAATTGGAATATCACTCCGTTCGCGGAGCAGATATGGAACAGCGCCGATGTGATCTTCGTGGCCGTGAGTAAGAGCAACTGCAACTACATCATCTAATCGTTCGCGAATATATTCAAAGTCCGGCAAAATTAAATCGATACCTGGCTGACTCTCTTCTGGAAAGAGAACGCCACAGTCAACAACTAATAACTTTCCTTCATATTCGAATACGGTCATATTGCGACCGATTTCGCCTAACCCACCTAGTGCAACTATGCGAAGTGTTTTTGGTGCGAGTTTGGATGGATAAGGTAAATCTGGATGCGGATGATTCATTAGTTAAGTGTTACTCCACCTTGTCGTAGGTCCTCCCGCAGTTGCACTATTTGCGCAGCGGTGGCATCGACAAGTGGCAATCTAGTAAATCCGCCAGGTAGGCCCATTTCATTTAGTGCGGCCTTAGTCAATATCGCACCTTGGGTGCGGAAGGTTCCGGTGAATACCGGTAATAATTTTTGGTGCATCTCTAGTGCGCGCTCTGGCTTTCCCGCAAACCAAGCATCTAACATTTCTCGAAGGCCACTTCCAACAGTGTGACCACAAACTGAAACAAATCCAACTGCGCCAACAGAAAGCAGTGGCAAGTTCAAAATATCATCGCCAGAATAAACGGGAATTCCAGAGCGCTTAATAACCCAAGAGGTTGCGGCAACATTGCCCTTTGCATCTTTTAGCGCAGCAATTTTTGGGTGTTCTGCAAGTTCAACAATTGTGTCAGATTCAATTTCAATACCTGTTCTGCCTGGTATGTCATACATCATTACTGAAAGATCAGTCGCATCGGCCATTGCACGGAAATGTGCTGCAATACCTGCCTGAGGTGGTTTGTTGTAATAAGGGGTAACAACTAGAAGTGCATCGGCACCAGCTTTTGCCGCGCGCTTTGCTTGAACAACCGAATGTGAAGTTTCATTATTACCTGCACCAGCAATTACGTGAATCTTTGATCCAACAACTTTCTTTACAACACTTACGATCTGATCTTTTTCATCATCACTTGTTGTTGGGGCTTCACCTGTTGTGCCATTTACGACAATGCCATCATGTCCGGTTGAAACTAAGTGCGCTGCTAAGGTTTCAACACCAGCCCAATCAATCTCGCCAGTCTTGTTGAATGGCGTGACCATGGCGGTAATTAACCGGCCAAATGGTGGTGTGATACTCATGCGCTTAGGTTACACGCAAACTAAGGAGCTATGCGTCCAGATTTCTGGAATGCCTCGTATGTCATAGGCATTAATTCGGAGAAATACTTCTCCATCTTCTCGGCAACCATCTCGATTTCGCGTTGTGGGTATGACGGGAAATGTGAGCCCTCACTTGATGTTCGCAGTGATAAAAAGTTCATGAGTGCGCGAGCATTCATAGTTACGTACATTGATGAATAAAGAGTTACTGGAAGAACTGCGCGGGCTACTTCACGTGCCACACCAGCAGCAAGGATCTTCTGATAGTTCTCATATGCAAAAGTGCAAGAAGCTTTAATCGCATCAACAGTAATCTGTAATTGTTCAGGCGTGCCATCAACAAAGGTATATGCGCCCGTTTTGCCAATTTGAACTAATTTGCGATCCTTATTTGGAATATAGAAAACAGGACGAAGTTCCCGGTAGCGACCGCTCTCTTCATTGTATGAAGCGATGCGATGTCGCATGAATTCACGGAAGACAAATATTGGCGCTGAAATAAAGAAGGTCATTGAAGTATGTTCGAAGGGACTTCCATGGCGTTCGCGGGCAAGATAATTTATTAGCCCAGCATCGCGACTGCTTGACTCACCCACTGTGTCCAACGTGGTCTCTCCCGCAGTTGAGACCCGAGCCGCCCAAATAACATCCGCATCGCTTGCACTCGACTTCACCAATTCAACGGTCATATCATCGCGGAAAATAATCTCTTGTTTTGTATCTTCGGTCTCGGTAGTCATAACCCGACCCTATATAAAGCAGTGCCTTGTGCCGTGGATTAGGGCATACTTTCGGCGTGTCAGTGAAGCGAGATTCATTTAGCGTCTCAATAACAGTCGGTGCTTACGGCAGCGCATTTGGTGCGGCAGCTGTTGCAGCACACTTTTCAGTATTGCAGGCTTGCTTACTCTCACTTCTACTTTTTTCAGGCGCCTCACAATTCGCTGTTGTTGGCGTGATCGCTGCAGGTGGAACGCCTATCAATGCAATCGCAACTTCGACTCTGCTCGGAACTCGAAATGGTTTATATGGTCTTCGCCTTGCGCCACTTTTGAAATTACGTGGCTGGCGAAGAATTATTGCCGCGCAGATAACAATTGATGAATCAACTGGCGTTGCACTTGCCCAAAATAATGAAGCAGATATGCGTAAAGGGTTCTGGTTTACCGGCTTTGGTGTCTTTCTTTTTTGGAATTTATTTACCCTTGCCGGCGCACTTGGTGCCCAGGCAATTGGCGATCCATCTGCCTGGGGTTTAGATGCGGCAGTACCTGCGGCATTTCTCGGACTTTTATGGCCAAGACTTTCCGACCGCAAGGCATGGGTGCTTGCCGGATTTGCAATAGTTCTTGCACTAACACTGACTCCCATTGTTCCAGCAGGAATTCCAATTATCTCTTGCACTCTGCTGGCAATAATTATTGGGTGGCGTAAATGAGCAACTTCTGGATTGCGGTAATTGGTTCAAGCGCACTTGCATTTACTATCAAGGTTCTCGGTGCTTCGGTTCCAGAATCAGTCTTAAGCCATCCCCGGATTCTGCGGATTAATAACTTGATTCCTGTCGCCTTGTTAACTGCCTTAGTTGCAGTAAATACCTTTGCAGATAAAACTAAGTTAGTTCTGGATAATCGAGCGCTTGGAATGGCTGCGGCAATTGCATTGTTGATTGCGAAGGCACCGTTCCCGGTGGTTGTGGTTGGGGCGGCGCTTACTTCTGCGCTTGCCTACCGTTACTTCTAAAGAATCTTTAGCGCTTCTAGCTTCGCTTTTAAATCAATATCTGAAGGCTCTGTAAGGTGAGTTCCATCTTCAAAAACTATTACTGGAATTGATTGGGCGCCACCATTTATTTCAACAACTTTATCGGCCGCCGTCTTATCTGCCTCAACATCAACATAGGTATATTCAACGTTATTTGAATCTAGAAAACGTTTTGATCTGCGGCAATCTCCGCACCATTCTGCGCCATACATTAATACTGTGCTCATCTTTGCTCCTTAGTTAAGGTCCATATAATTTTCAAGACCAAAGGTTAAACCTGGATTCTTTCCAACGTTCCGCACCGCTAATAGGACCCCTGGCATAAAACCAGTGCGATCTATTGAATCATGACGGATTGAAAGTGTTTCACCGATATCACCCAAGATAACTTCTTGATGTGCAACAAGGCCGCGAAGACGAACTGAGTGAACGTGAACATCGCCAATCTTTGCACCACGTGCACCAGCAATCTCGGAAGTTGTGGCATCTGGCATTGCTGCCTTCTTAACACTTGCTCGCGCTTCATTAATTAGCTCTGCGGTTCTGGCAGCCGTACCAGATGGTGCATCAGCTTTGGCTGGGTGATGTAGTTCAACAATTTCAACTGATTCAAAGTATTTAGAAGCCTGGGCCGCAAACTGCATCATTAACACTGCGCCAAGTCCAAAGTTTGGTGCGATGAGTGCGCCAACTTTTGGATTAGCAGCCAACCAAGTTTTAATTTGAGTCAACTTCGCCTCATCGAAACCAGTTGTACCAACTACAACGCTAATCCCATTCTTGATTGCAAATTCTAAATTCGCCATAACTGCGTCTGGGTGCGTGAAATCAACTACGACTTGGGCGCCACTTGAAATTAATTTATCGAGGGAATCACCAAGATCTAATTGCACGACAACTTCAAGATCGCTTGTGCCAGATATCGCTTTAACGCTCTCTGATCCCATGCGCCCTTTTGCGCCAAGAACTGCAACTTTGATACTCACGCAATCACCTTCTCAAATTTGGTTTTACTTCTAAATGGACCCACTAGTGCAAGGGTAGCGGGCGCGCTAAACAAGTCGCGGGCTAATTGATGTATTTGATCTGGCGTCACGCTTCTGACCTTATTTAATATCTCATCAAAACTCATGATCTCGCCATAAACAAGTTCGCTCTTGCCGATGCGGCTCATGCGGGAACCTGTATCTTCTTGGCCGAGGATTAAGCCACCAGTGACTGCCCCTTTTGCTCGAGAAATTTCCTCATCAGTTAAACCATGTTGCGCAACTGATTCACTTATTTCGCGCATTAGTTTTATTACTTCTTCGGCCTTCTCGGTTCTACAACCTGCATAAAAAGCTAGTGTGCCAGTGCCTGCGAATTGTTGTGGGTAAGCATAAGTCGTGTAAGCCAGACCGCGCTTCTCGCGAATTTCTTGAAATAATCGTGAGGCCATTCCGCCACCAATTGCAGATCCCAGAATGCTTAAAGCAAATCTGCGCTCATCACTTCTGGCTAATCCAGGAAAACCATAGAGAATATGTGCTTGTTCGGTCTTGCGATCGATTATGCCAACTTCGCCGACACCAGGCGTTTTTATCGGAGTAATCGTTCTAATTTCATGTTTGTTATTAGGCACATCAAGAAAGCCATCTCTGGAAATTGCTTCTTCAACCATCTTTACAACTTTTTTATGCTTTATATTTCCGGCAACTGAAACAACTAGATTCTCTGGCTGATAGTGCTTCTTGTAATAATTAAATATTGAATTTCTTGGCATCTTGTTGATTGAATCAACGGTGCCCAAGATGGAACGGCCAATTGGTGAATCACCGTAATAAGTTTCTAAATAAAGTTCATGAATATAGTCAGATGGATCATCATCGCGAACCGCGATTTCACTTAAAACAACTTTACGCTCGGAGGCCACATCATCTGCCGTAAACGTTGAGGAGGTAATTAAATCTGTAACAACATCAACTGCTAGCGCTAAGTCGGTATCTATAACACGGGCATAAAAGCAGGTGTATTCCTGGCCCGTAAATGCATTCATCTCGCCGCCAACAGCTTCAATCGAAGAGGATATTTCGAGTGCAGTGCGGCTCTTAGTTCCTTTGAAAAGTAAATGTTCTAGAAAATGAGAAGCTCCCGCGACTGATTTTGCTTCATCGCGAGAGCCAACATTTGCCCAAATTCCTACCGCAGCGGAACGAGATGTACTGACTTCTTCAGTAACAATTCGTAGCCCGCTGGGCAAGATTGTTTTATTCAATTATTCGCCGGCTTCCTTACCAGGAACCGTGCCATCTGCAAGAACTGGAACCAATGAGAACTTGCCCTTTGGATCAATCTCTGCAATTTCAACTTCAATCTTCTCGCCAACCTTCATAACTTCTTCAAGGTTTTCGATGCGCTTTCCACCATGCAATTTACGAATCTGCGAGATGTGTAGCAATCCATCTTTACCTGGAACAAGCGAAACGAAAGCACCGAATGTTGCAAGCTTCACGATACTTCCGTTGAAGCGCTCTCCCACCTTTGGAACTACTGGGTTTGCGATTGCATCAATCATGGCCTTTGCGGCTTCTGCTTGAGATCCTTCAAGTGCACCGATGTAAACAGTTCCATCATCTTCGATGGTGATATCTGCGCCGGTTTCGTCTTGAATCTGGTTAATCATTTTGCCCTTAGGTCCAATGATTGCGCCAATTAGATCTACCGGAACCTTGACCGAAATAATGCGAGGAGCAAGAAGGCTCATCTCATCTGGTGCATCGATAGCTTGGTTCATGATGTCAAGAATTGTTAGACGTGCCTCTTTTGCTTGAAGCAACGCTGATGCCAAAATTGAAGCAGGAATGCCGTCAAGTTTGGTATCTAGTTGTAGCGCAGTAACAAAGTCTTTTGTTCCTGCAACTTTGAAGTCCATATCTCCGAAAGCATCTTCTGCTCCGAGAATATCTGTGATCGCAACATATTCAGTCTTGCCATCAACAACATCTGAAATCAGACCCATTGCAATACCTGCAACAGCGGCCTTCAGTGGAACACCAGCATTTAGCAGCGACATAGTCGATGCACATACTGAACCCATTGAAGTTGAACCGTTAGATCCAAGAGCTTCTGAAACTTGGCGAATTGCATATGGGAATTCTTCACGTGTTGGAAGAACTGGAAGCAATGCGCGTTCTGCAAGTGCACCGTGGCCGATTTCGCGACGCTTTGGTGAACCAACACGACCAGTCTCACCCACTGAATATGGTGGGAAGTTGTAGTTGTGCATGTAACGCTTGTGATTTTCTGGGCTCAAAGTATCTAGTTGTTGTTCCATCTTGAGCATATTCAAAGTGGTAACACCAAGAATTTGAGTCTCGCCACGTTCGAAGATTGCAGAACCGTGAACGCGAGGCATAACTTCAACCTCTGCTGTGATTGCACGAATATCGCGGATACCGCGACCATCGATACGAATCTTGTCGCGAAGTACGCGTTGACGTACAAGCTTCTTTGTTACGGAACGAATGGCTGCAGAAACTTCTTTCTCACGGCCTTCAAAAGTAACGGCAAGCTTCTCTTTAACAACAGCGCTGATTTCATCTAGCTTTGTTTCGCGCTCTTGCTTTCCAGCAATTGTTAGCGCCTTAGCCATGTCATCTTTCGCTGCTGCTTCAACCGCAGCATATGTGTCATCTTGGTAATCCAAGAAGACTGGGAATTCGCCAGTTGGCTTTGCAGCAACCTTCGCGAGATCCATCTGTGCTTGGCAGAGAATGCGAATAAATGGCTTTGCAGCTTCTAAACCTTCGCCAACAATCTCTTCAGTTGGTGCCTTTGCGCCAGCCTTGATGAGATTAATTGTCTGAGTTGTAGCTTCTGCTTCAACCATAATGATTGCAACATCGCCATCAATAATTGAACCAGCAACAACCATATCGAAAACTGCTTTCTCCAAATCAGAGTGATTTGGGAATGCAACCCATTGGCCTTCAATCAAAGCAACGCGAACGCCACCGATTGGACCAGAGAATGGCAGACCAGCAAGTTGTGTTGACATTGATGCTGCGTTAATAGCAAGTACGTCATACATGTGATCAGGATTAAGTGCCATAACAGTTACGACAACTTGTACTTCGTTACGAAGTCCCTTTACGAATGATGGACGAAGTGGGCGGTCAATCAAACGACAGGTAAGAATTGCATCTTCTGACGGACGACCTTCACGACGGAAGAAAGATCCTGGAATCTTTCCTGCGGCATACATACGTTCTTCAACATCCACTGTTAGTGGGAAGAAATCGAATTGATCCTTTGGCTGCTTTCCAGCAGTTGTTGCAGAGAGCAACATTGAATCATCATCTAAATAAACAAGCGCAGTTCCTGACGCTTGACGAGCTAGGCGGCCGGTTTCAAACCGGATTTCGCGCTTTCCATATTTGCCGTTATCAATTATTGCAACGGCGGTCTTAACATCTTGACCTTCCATAGGTCGACTCCATTTCTAATGAACACACATCAGCAACGGATCTTCGATGGAAGCCCACGGGATCTAATTATTTTATAAATATAGATGGCCCGGAAGCCACAACCGAGGACCGATTTACTGATGGGTGAGTTTTGCTAATTTAGCGACGAATACCGAGTTTTTCGATAATCGCTCTGTAACGTGTTACATCGGTCTTTGCAAGATATTGCAGGATACGACGACGCTTACCGACCATAAGAATCAGACCACGACGGTTGTGGTGATCGTTCTTATTTACCTTTAGGTGTTCGGTGAGTTCTTCAATTCGCTTTGATAGCAATGCGACCTGTGCTTCAGGGCTTCCTGTGTCAGTAGCGGAAGCGCCGTATTTTGCAATGATTTCTTTTTTAACTGATGGTTGTAACGCCATTTGGTACTCCCTTTACTTTCACGAGGGCCTCGGTGTGAATCACGAAGGCTCGATTGCTCGCTTGTTGTGGGGCAAGGCTACCAGCGCCATTTGATCTGGAGAAATCCAGCCGATCTCGACTTAATTTACGCGGGTAAATCCAGTCAATTCAGCGGCCTCATCGCAATCAGCCTTCATTTGAACAAGTAACGAATCGAGTGATTCAAATTTCAAGGTATCGCGAAGTCTCTGACTAAATTCAATTGTGGCTACATGGTCGTATAAATCTAAATCTTTCTGGTCAATTGCATACGCTTCAACTTGGCGCCCGCGAACTCCGGGAAATGTTGGATTAGTTCCAATCGAAATTGCAGCAGCCCAACGTTTATTTTCAACTGTTAGCCACCCAGCATAAATTCCATCAGCAGGAATACATGCAAGTGAATCGAGTCCAATATTTGCAGTTGGATAACCGATTTCACGGCCACGTTTTTCGCCATGAACTACTGGACCCCTTAAGTAATGATTGCGCGTTAATAACTCTGCGGCGCGATCAACTTCACCATCAAAGATTAAACCTCTGATGCGGGATGATGAAACAGGATTACCGCGATTTTCTGAGAGCTTAACTATCGTAGTTTCAAAGCCTTTTTTCTGCGCCTGCAAATAGTGTGCAGTTCCTTCGGCTTTATGTCCGAAGGTAAAGTTTTCGCCGACAACTACATGAGATGCAGCAAGTTTCGTTATTAACACTTGTTCAATAAATTCATCAGGGCTCAATGCAGCAAACTCTTTAGTGAAATCAATAACTTCAACTGCATCTGCGCCGTGGGCTTTGAGTTGAGTGATGCGATCTTCAAGTGGAAGCAATTGCATCGGAGTTCGTTCTGGGGCAAAAATTGCCGTTGGGTGTGGGTAGAACGTTAGGGCAATAACTTTGCCATGCGCCTTCGCCGACTTAATTAGCTCTTGATGACCAGCATGAACCCCATCGAAGATTCCGATGAGCACGCAATTTCCAGATTGGGTCATTGGATTATTCTTTCACGCTTACCAGTGTGGGAGTCGCAACAATCTTTCCAGCAATCTCTTTATCTAGAACCAGTGCCACAAATTCACCGCTCTGATTAAGGGCTGCAACCGGGCCAGATTTATTGCTGGCAATAATTGCCCTACCAAAAGAGATCTCATTAGCCTCTGATAAATCAATTGTCCGAACTGGCAAGATTCGGGAAATTCCGGATGCAACTGAAATCAGTCCATCACTTGAAAGTTCGGAACATTCAGAGATATCAAATGGCGAAACTAAGGTGCGACGCAGCGCAGTTAAGTGCCCGCCAACTTTCAATAATTCGCCGAGATCGCGCGCGATTGCGCGGATATATGTTCCGGCGCTGCAAGTTACAACTACTTGAATATCAATGAAATCTTCAATGGGAGTAATGGTGAGGATTTCGATATCTGAAACTTTTACTTCGCGAGCAGGTATATCAACCACTTCACCATCTCGAACCCGTTGGTGGGCACGCTTGCCATCAATTTTAATTGCCGAAACCGAACTTGGTTTCTGCATAATATTTCCTATAAAACTCGGCACACCTTCGCGAATTTGCAACTCGCTAATCCCAGCAGCACTTGTTGTCGAAGTTACTTCACCCTCGCGATCATCGGTATGCGTGCTTTGTCCAAGGCGAATTGTTGCTTCATATTTCTTGGTGCCATCAGTTACATATTGAAGAAGTTTGGTTGCAGTACCAACACCAAGAACTAAAACTCCCGTGGCCATTGGATCTAAGGTTCCGGCATGTCCGACTCGTTTAGTGCCAAATACTTTTCGCGCTTTTGCGACCACGTCATGGCTTGTCATGCCAGCAGCCTTATCAATCAGCGCGAAGCCATGCATAAGTATTTTTATTCTTCAGTGTGCTTATACGGGTCAGCTTCGCCTGCTGGCTTGGCACCTTCACGAGCCTTGGCAAGTTCAGCATCTTTGCGCGCAACTTCAAATAATAAATCATTCATTGCAGATGCGCTTTCTTGCAGGCCATCTTGAAAGAATTCAAGTGATGGCGTAATTCGAAGTCCAAGGGTTCGACCAACTTCAGTACGCAACATTCCGCGCGCTGAATTTAACGCAATTGCGGTTGCACTTTGCGCTGCTTCATCTCCAAGCACGGTATAAAAAATTGATGCTTGTTGGAGATCGCCAGTGACTCGAACATCAGTCAAAGTTATGAAACCAAGACGCGGATCTTTAACCCGCGTCTCAAGAGCTTCGGCAACAATCTCTTTAATTCGGTCTGCAACTTTTAGTGCGCGATTTGAGGCCATTTGTTATGCGCGCTTCTTCTCGCGTAACTCGTAAGTCTGAATGATGTCGCCAACTTGAATATCCTTGAATGATCCAAGCCCAATACCGCACTCGTATCCATCCTTGACTTCAGTTGCATCATCTTTAAAGCGACGTAATGAATCAACGATCAGGCCTTCGCCAACAACAGTGCCACCTCGAAGAGTTCTGGCTTTAGCATTTCGTCTGATAGTTCCATCTTGAACCAAGCAACCGGAAATATTTCCGAACTTGCTTGATTTGAAGATATCGCGAACTTCGGCATTTCCAAGAACTACTTCTTCGAACTCTGGCTTTAGCAAGCCCTTGAGTGAAGCTTCGATCTCTTCGATTGCATTGTAGATAACGGTGTAGAAACGAATTTCAACGCCTTCTGCTTCAGCGAAGATTGCAGTTTGTGGTTCTGGCTTAACGTTGAATCCGATGATTACGGCAGTTGAAGCAGATGCAAGAGTTACATCGCCCTTCGTAATTGCACCAACGCCACGGTGAATAACACGAAGATCAACTTCGCTACCGACATCGAGCTGTAGCAACGCATCTTCAAGTGCTTCAACAGAACCAGATACGTCACCCTTAAGAATGAGATTAAGTGTGCTGATCTTGGATTGCTCCATAAAGTCTTCAAGTGAAACTTTCTTACGAGTCTTAGCAAGAAGAGCATTACGCATTGCAAGCTGACGCTTCTCGGCAATTTGCCGTGCAGTTCTGTCATCTTCAGCAACGATAAATGAATCACCGGCACCTGGAACAGATGTGAATCCAAGAACTTGAACTGGACGAGATGGACCGGCTTCAGTTACCGCATCACCATTTTCATCCAACATCGCACGTACGCGACCAAATGCGCCACCAGCAACGATTGCATCTCCGACGTGAAGAGTTCCACGTTGTACCAGAACTGTGGCAACTGGACCACGGCCCTTATCGAGATTTGCTTCAATCGCAACACCGCGAGCAACATCATCTGCAATTGCGCGAAGATCAATTGCGGCATCAGCGGTAAGAAGAATCGCATCGATTAGATCATCAATACCTTCACCTGATTTTGCAGATACGTTGATGAACATTGTTGTTCCGCCGTACTCTTCTGCAATCAAGTTGTATTCAGTTAATTGTTGGCGAATCTTGTCTGGATTTGCGCCCTCTTTATCAACCTTGTTAACCGCTACAACAATTGGCACATCGGCCGCTTGCGCATGGTTCAAAGCTTCAATTGTTTGTGGCATGACACCATCATCTGCAGCGACAACTAGAACTGCTATATCGGTTACCTTCGCACCACGTGCGCGCATCGCTGTGAAAGCTTCGTGACCTGGTGTATCAATAAAGGTAATTGCACGATTTTGACCCTCATGATCATGGTGAATTTGATATGCACCGATGTGCTGAGTAATTCCGCCAGCTTCCCCGCGACCAACTTCGGTCTTACGGATTGCATCTAGCAAACTTGTCTTACCATGATCTACGTGGCCCATAACCGTAACGATCGGCGAGCGCACAACGAGATCGGCCTCGTCAATGTCAGCAAGTTCTTGATCAAGGTTGATATCAAATTGTTCTAGAAGTTCACGATCTTCATCTTCCGGACTTACAACTTGAATTTTATAACCAAGTTCGGCGCCAAGAAGTGTGAAGGTATCTTCATCAACAGATTGCGTAGCAGTAACCATTTCACCTAAGTGGAATAGCGCTGAAACTAACGCTGCTGGATCGCCACCAATTTTTTCTGCGAAATCCATAAGAGTTGCGCCACGACGTAGGCGAATTGTTGAATTGCCATCACCGTGTGGAATAACTGCGCCACCAAGTGATGGTGCCGCCATATTGTCGAACTCTTCACGCAACGCTTTCTTACTCTTATGCGCCTTGCGTGATTTACCACCTTGCTTTCCAAATGCACCAGCAGTTCCGCCACGTTGATGACGTCCCCCGCCTTTACCGCCTGGACCACCAAATGTTGTTGGTGCGCCACCAGCGTTTGCATTCGGTGTGCGATATGGAGAATTTGAATTAGGTGCACCTGTTGTTGAGCCACCAGGACCACCAGGACGGCCACCACTTGTTGGTGCACCAGTTGTTGGGCGAGCTTGTTGTGGTCTTGCAGCAAATCCGGGACGAACAGAACCAGGACGAGCACCTGACATTGGTGGACGTTCACCTGGACGTAATGGTCGTTGTGCAGGTGGACGTGGCATTGCGTTGGTTCCAGAACCAAAAGGATTATTTCCGGCGCGAGGTGGACGTGGCATTGCTGGTGCACCGGTACCGAATGCATTATTGCCACCGCGAGGTGCGGCAGGGGTTGCTGGAGTTACTGGTGCAACTGGTGCAACTGGTGCAACTGGCTTTTCTGGTGCAACTTGAATTTCACTCTGCGCTTTTGAAAGTTGTTCACGTGTGGCTTCAGGAAGTGCGGCAAGTGCAGCTTCAATCTCTTCCGCAGTTGGTGCGGCCGCCTTCTTTGCAGCAGTTTTCTTGGCTGCAGCTTTCTTAACAGGTTTTGGCTTCTCTTCTGATGCCTTTAGATCTGGAAATTTATCCATCAACTTGCGCACAACAGGTGCTTCAACAGTTGATGATGCAGATCGAACGAACTCGCCGACTTCTTGTAACTTAGCGAGGAGCTCTTTGCTCTCTAAACCTAATTCTTTTGCTAATTCGTAAACGCGGACCTTTGCCACAGTTGCCTTCCTGTCTTGGCCCCACGTCTTAATTGGAGCCTAAATTAATGCCTTAATCATGAGCGCGCGGTGCTCATGGTTACTTAGTTTCCCAATTTGGGTTTGACATAGCTTTCGCTCCTTTTAAGTATTTAAATAATTTTCCAACGAATCCGTAGATAGATTTTCATCGCATCTAAAGGCTCGTTGAAATGATCTGCGCTCCTTTGCAACATCGAAACAATTTCGATGTAACCAAGCACCGCGACCAAATTTACGATGGTCTTCGTCAGGAAGAACCTGATTTCCAACCCGAACTACCCGAAGTAGTTCACTGAAGTTCTCTCGCTTGCGACAAGCTATGCAGCTCCGAATCGGAATCGGCATCTCTTATCCCTCGCATTTTTAAACTATCAGGGGCCAACCTTACTCGCGAAAATCAGTTGTTCCCAATTCATGAGCGTCGGCTAGGAACTTATGCGGGAAATTCACCCTCATCTTCAACTTCTAGCGGCTTTGGCTTTTGGATTCGCTCGACTGGATTATCGGGATGGATATCAATTCGCCAGCCAGTAAGCCTTGCGGCAAGTCTGGCGTTCTGGCCATCTTTTCCAATGGCTAGAGATAGTTGGTAATCCGGAACGATAACTTTGGCTGATTTGCTCTCTAGATCTACAACTTCGCAACTAGAAACTTTCGCTGGCGCCAATGCATTTGCAACATAGACCGCTGGATTTTCAGAGTAATCAACTATGTCAATCTTCTCGCCATTTAACTCATCCATAACTGCTTTTGCGCGAGCACCAACTGGGCCGATTAGCGCGCCCTTAGGACTTACACCGGCGCGGTGTGAACGCACTGAAACTTTGCTGCGAAATCCTGGTTCGCGCGAGATTCCAACAATTTCAACGATTCCATCTTTAAGTTCTGGAACTTCTAGTGTGAAAAGTGTTTTAACAAGTAACGGATGCGTCCGAGAAAGAGTTACTTCTGGTCCTTTTAAACCTTGCTTAACATCAACAACAAAACATTTAATGCGCTGACCATGTATATAACTTTCAGTGGGCACTTGTTCATTAGGTGGAATCTTTCCTTCAACCCGGCCGAGATCAACATAAACAATTGTTGAATCACGTCCTTGTTGGATTACTCCTGAAATTACATCACCGACTGTTGCCGAGAATTCCTCGACCACATCGGCATCTTTCGCCGCCCGCATACGCTGCTTTATCTCTTTACGAGTTATCGATTTAATTACTTGCTCGAAACCTTCGGGCATATGGGTAATTGTCTCGGTGTAGATACCTTCTTCATCAAATTGTGGAACATGTATAAGGATTTCACCATCAACGCGATTTAATACTGCGCGACCTTGTGGCTTTGCATCTTCCAGCGCAACATATGCTTCGGTAACAGCATTTTCAATCGCGCTAATCATTTTTTCTAGCGGGATCTCTCGCGCAATAGTTAGCGCAATTAGCGCATCAACATCTACGCTCATTTGAATTCAATTTCTAAGACTGCACGTTTGATATCTTCAAAGGAAACTTTTTCGTCTCCAACAAGAACTGTTGATTCAGTGGACTCGCCGATTCGACCTTCAATAACCTGACCGCTCTCCATAGTTATCTTTACCAAGCGATTTAAATTCTTGCGCCAGTGACGTGGCTTAGTCAGCGGGCGATCTAACCCAGGAGATGTAACTTCTAAGGTGAATGCCCCATCGCCAAGAACTGGGAGCGCTTCAATAACTTCGGAAATTTGCTTAGTCACGACAGTTACTTGATCTAAATTTAAGTGGGTATCGCTATCAACAATTACGGTGAGAATCTTTACTTTCCCAGCAGATGTAATTGTGAGCTCTTCTAGATAATTTCCGGTAGCTTCAATAATTGGCCTAATTGCGGCGCTTACTTCCTCATTCAATGGCATTTCGCCTAGCCTTTCCAATATTAAGTTTTAGTTAGCGAGCCAATCATAACCCACTTTCGCAATCAGAATTGTCGTCACCAGCAAAAAGACTTTTCGGACTAAGGGAGACCCACCACGTATTGCAAGTCTCGATCCGATAATTGCGCCACAAACATTTGCAACGGCAAGGGCCAAACCAAGTCGCCACCAGATATGCCCGGTCATTTGAAAAGAGATAATTGCACCAAAATTAGTGGCGATATTTACTAATTTTGCAGTTGCTGATGCCTTTAGGAATGCATAACCGACTAAACCAACCAATAAGAAGACCAGAAAAGTTCCGGTCCCAGGACCAAAGATTCCGTCATAGAAACCAATAGTTAGACCCAAGCCAACAACTATCTGGTGTCGCTGGCGATCTGTAAATCGTAGGTTCTCGGTTATTCCAAGTTCCGGTTTGCGCCAGGTATAGATCGCGACGCTTACCAATAAGAGAATTATCAGCGGTCTAAATACCGATGTTGGAAATGAACTGGCAAGCCTGGCGCCAACTGCCGAGCCAACAAATGCTGGAAGTGCCATATAAGAAGTCAGCTTTAAATCAGGTTTAACACTTCTAAAATAATTTGCAGCGGCCGATGAAGTTCCAAAAATCGAAATTACTTTATTTGTACCGAGAATTAGTGGAATTGGTTTTTCAGATAGCCCGATTAGGAGTGCAGGTAATTGAATCAATCCCCCGCCACCAGCGACTGCATCAACAAACCCAGCGAACCCGGCAGCAATGACCAGGAAGATTACGGTTTCAGCCCCCATTTAATTAAGGGTTTAGAACCTTTGAGGTAATTTCAGTAACAGCCTTTAATAATTCAATTTCAGTTTTTTCACCTGTGCTCCGAATACGGAATTCAACTTTGCCCTCTGCTAAGGCTTTACCAACAATTACTATAAATGGAATACCGATTAGTTCGGCATCCTTAAATTTAACGCCAGCACTTGCTTCGCGGCGATCATCAAACATCACACGCAAGCCCTTCTCCTCTAAATCCTCGGCCAAGGTAAGTGCCGCTTTGAAAACTTCATCCTCTTTACCAGTTGCGACAATATGAATATCTGCCGGCGCAATTTCACGTGGCCAATTAAGACCAATTTCATCATGTGTCTGTTCAGCAATTGCAGCAACAGCGCGCGATACGCCAATTCCATATGAACCCATTGTTACAACTTGGGACTTTCCGTTTTGATCCAGAACAGTTAAATCAAGAGCCTGGGCATACTTGCGACCAAGTTGGAAGATATGACCAATTTCAATTGCGCGGTCAATTACAACTGGGGTTTCGCACTTAGGACACAAATCTCCGGCCCGAACTTCAGCTGCTTCTAGATATTTTTCAACTTCAAAGTCGCGACCATTCGTTACAAAACGAACATGGGTATCTCTCTTATTTGCACCAGTAATCCAATGTGAACCCGGAACAATTCTTGGATCAGCATAAACAGTGACACCAAGTTTCTTAGCATCTTGTGGGCCAACATATCCCTTTACAAGTCCAGAGAACTTTGCGAAGTCGCCATCTTCAAATAAACGAAGTTCCTTTACACCTGGCAAGTTTGCTTGCAAACGCTTTAGATCAACTTCCCGGTCACCAGGTACGAGAACTGAAATCGCTTTTTCATCAGCCATCAAAAGAACATTCTTTAACGTGTCAGATGCTTTATGTCCTGGGCCAAATTTTATATTTAATAAATCGACAAGTGAATCGATTGTCGGAGTATTTGGAGAATCGAATTCATCCATCGCAGCAGGTGCGGCGCCAGAATAAGGCGCAACTTTTGTAACCATTGCTTCAACATTTGCGGCATATCCACATTTGTTGCAGAGCACGTAGGTATCTTCGCCGGTTTCACAAGGCGCTAAGAATTCTTCAGAACCAGAACCGCCCATTGCGCCAGATACAGCAGAAACAATGTTGTATTTAAGCCCAAGGCGATTGAAAGTCTTTATATAGGCCTCGCGATGTTTATTGTAAGAAGCGATTAGCCCAGCATCATCAATATCAAAAGAGTAAGAATCCTTCATAACAAATTCGCGACCGCGAATGATTCCACTGCGGGGCCGCGTTTCATCACGGAACTTAGTTTGAATTTGATAAATCGAAAGTGGTAAATCTTTATATGAGGAATATTCACCCTTAACCATCAAGGTGAACATCTCTTCATGAGTTGGACCAAGTAAATAATCATTGCCGCGTCGATCTTGCAATCTAAATAAATCTGGGCCGTACTCTTCCCAACGATTTGTCTTCTCATATGGTTCACGTGGTAGCAGCGCAGGGAAATGAACTTCCTGAAATCCTGCGGCATCCATCTCTTCGCGAATCACGCGTTCAATATTTCGATAAGTGATGTAACCGAGTGGCAACCAAGAATAGACACCGGATGCAATTCTGCGAACATATCCCGCACGAACCAATAAACGGTGGCTTGCTACCTCGGCATCTGCTGGATCATCACGAAGGGTGCGCAGCAGCAAGGTAGACATTTTTAACATGGGCTTACCTTACCGAATTTATTTAGCAGTTACGGTTGGCGTTCCGCTTTCAACGCCGGCAGCTTCCATTTCATCGGCCAAACGCATTGCTTCCTCGATTAGAGTTTCAACAATTTGGCTCTCTGGAACAGTTTTTATAACTTCGCCCTTAACAAATATCTGACCCTTGCCATTGCCTGATGCGACCCCAAGATCTGCTTCTCGTGCTTCACCCGGACCATTAACAACACATCCCATAACTGCAACACGAAGTGGAACTGTCATTCCTTGTAGACCTGCTTGAACTTTTTCGGCCAAGGTATAAACATCGACTTGGGCCCGGCCACATGATGGACAAGAAACGATTTCCAACTTACGTTGCCGAAGGTTTAGCGATTCTAGAATTGAAATTCCTACTTTTACTTCTTCAACTGGTGGTGCAGAGAGCGAGACACGAATCGTGTCGCCAATGCCTTCTGCCAAGAGAATTCCAAATGCCGTTGCAGATTTAATTGTTCCTTGGAAAATTGGTCCAGCTTCGGTAACGCCAAGATGTAGTGGGTAATCGCATTTGCTTGCAAGTAATCGATAAGCCTGAACCATGGTTACAGGATCGTGGTGCTTAACTGAAATTTTAATATCGCTAAAGCCGTGCTCTTCAAATAGTGATGCTTCCCAAAGTGCAGATTCGGCCAGCGCTTCAGGTGTTGCTTTGCCATATTTTGCTAAAAGTCTTGGATCAAGTGAACCGGCGTTTACGCCGATACGAATTGGGATTCCAGCATCTCCCGCAGCCTTGGCGACCTCTTTAACTTTGTCATCAAATTGTTTGATGTTTCCAGGATTAACGCGAACTGCTGCGCAACCTGCATCAATTGCCGCAAAGATATATTTTGGTTGAAAATGAATATCTGCAATAACTGGGATCTGTGATTTCTTTGCAATCTGGGCAAGTGCATCAGCATCATCTTGGCTTGGGACTGCTACTCGAACTATTTGGCAACCAGAAGCAGTTAGCTCTGCAATTTGTTGCAGAGTTGCATTTACATCAGATGTAAGAGTTGTGCACATTGATTGCACACTCACTGGAGCATCTCCACCAACCAAGACCGAGCCAACCTTAAGTTGCTTGCTCTTGCGACGCGGCGCCAGAGTTGGCGGCGGCGTACTTGGCATTCCGAGATTTACCATGGTTGCATCCTAGATTATTGATTGAGATTAATTGGATTGAAAATATCTGCGGCTAACAAGAGAAGGGAGAGGACCGCCAATACTGCAAAGACAGCGAGGGTGAGTGGGAGCAATCTCTCGACATCGATTGGCGCCGGGGCGGTTTTCTTGCGGCGGCGAGCGTTAATCCGGCGGACACCATCAACAATTGCTACGGCCATATGTCCACCATCGAGCGGCAAAAGTGGAAGCAAATTAAAGACACCGACAAAGATATTTAGACTAGCGATAATAATTAAGAAGGATGCAACTTTTTCTCTGGACTTTAGCTTTGGATCACTAGCAGTCTGCGCGCTAACTCTGGCGACGCCTACAACTCCAACCAGGCCTTGGGCATCACGTTTTTCACTTCCGAAAGTCTGACGAACAAGTGCTGGAATTTTTGTTGGCAATGAGATCAACGAAGTTACGCTGTTATTTAGTAAATCTTTAGTAAGTCGCGCGCTATTTGCGATTGCTTTAAAAGAACCTTCTTTACGTGTTCCAAGTTTATTTATGACTCCTAGATAGCCAATCTCTTTGCCATCTAAGGTGCGAGCAGCAGGAGTAATTGGAATAGAAAACTCCTCGCCATTGCGCAAGACCGTTAAGTTGATCTCCTTATGGGCAGAGGCGCGAATCTTTGTCGTGTAATCAAGCCAATTCTCATATTCGGTGCCATTAATTGCTGTGATCTGATCATTTACCTTTAAACCAGCGATCTTCGCGGGTGAAGGGTTAGATGTCGCAGAACATTTAGTATCCGTGACTCCGCTAGATGTGTTTAATACACAGGGAACAACTTCACCAATTGTGTTAGTAACAGTTGTTACGCCGACGCCAGCTAGGAGAAGAACCAGAATTAAAAATCCAAGAACAAAATGCAAGAAAGATCCGGCGCCAAGAACGATTAGGCGTTTAGGGACCGATGCTAAATAAAAAGCACGATGCTTCTCTGTTTCTGGAAGCTCTTCATTTACTGACATTCCAGATATCCGGCAGTAACCGCCAGCTGGAATTGCTTTAATGCCAAATTCGGTCTCGCCCCGTTGGAATGACCAAAGTCGTTTTCCAAAACCGAGAAAGAATTCAGTGACGCGCATCTGGAATTTCTTAGCTGTTAAATAGTGGCCCGCTTCATGAACCATTACTGAAAATAGAAGTGCAACGATAAAGGCTAGAACCCCGAGGATGCTTAATGCTGGAAAATTCACTTACGCTCCTGAACTAATTGGTTGGCAACAACTCTTGCATCATTCTCGATGGCACTGACATCAGCCAGCGACCTAATTGTGACAGGTGAATTGCCGCCCAATTTCTGAACTGTTGCATCGACAATATCGACGATATGAGCAAATGAAATCGCACCAGTTAGAAATGCATCTACTGCTACTTCATTGGAAGCATTAAATATTGCTGGCAATCCCCCACCAAGTTCACCGCATCTGCGAGCCAAATCAACAGCAGGAAACTTAGCGTTATCGATTGGTGCAAATTCCCAAGATTGATTCTTGCTCCAATCAATTGGCAAAGTAGCTTTCGGAATTCGAATTGCGCCGGAGATTGCATATGCAATCGGGCCCTTCATATTTGGTGGGCTTGCTTGTGCAATTGTCGAGCCATCAACAAACTCGACCATTGAATGAACAATCGATTGTGGGTGAATCACGGCACTTATCTTGGAATAAGGTAAATCAAAAAGATAATGCGCTTCGATTATTTCTAACCCTTTATTCATTAAAGTCGCCGAATTAATTGTTACAACTTGTCCCATGGACCAGGTTGGATGGTTTAAAGCATCAGCAACAGTGATCTCTGAAAGATCGCTTCGATCTCTAAACGGACCACCGCTGGCAGTTAAAATAACTTGTTTTACTTCCGAGGCCTTGCCGCTTAAGAAACATTGATACAAAGCAGAGTGTTCGGAGTCAACCGGAATAATTCGATCGCGGCCAAATGCCATAACTAAATCGCCACCAGCAACAAGTGACTCTTTATTTGCGAGCGCAACTTTATTTCCAACGCTAAGTGCCGCAAGTGTTGGACCAAGTCCGATAGAACCAGTAATGCCATTTAAAACAATGTCGCAGGCAATTGCTGCAATTTCTGATGCAGCTGTAGGACCATCAATAACTTGGGTGTTGCCCAGCATTGAAATTAACAAATCACGATTTCCCGTAGTTCCTACAACCGGAACTGAAAATTTCTTAGCTTGTTCGGCTAGAAGTTCTATATTCTTCGAGCCAGCTGCCAGACCAATGACCCGAAATTTATCTGGGTTGGCTTCAACAATCTCAAGTGCCTGAACCCCAATAGATCCCGTTGAACCAAGAATCACTAAATCGATAGGTGCGGACACTCCCCTATTCTAAGTAACAATAGGCAAAAGATTTGCCTCAGATAGACTGCGTCCATGACTACAGGTCCAAATATCCCGCAAGAGCGTCGCTTAGTTACAGCAATCCCAGGTCCAAAGTCCCAGGAAATTATCAAGCGACGTAGTGAAGCTGTTTCAGCATCTCTCGGAATGGCAATTCCCATTGTTGTTGAAAAAGCTGGTGGCGGCGTAATCGTTGATGTTGATGGAAACTCAATCATCGATATGGGTGCAGGTATCGCAGTAGTGAATGTTGGCAATAGCGCCGATCGCGTAGTTGAAAATGTAATCAATCAAGTCAAAGCCTTTACGCATACCTGTTTCATGATTGCGCCATATCTTGGATATATCGAAGTCTGTGAAACCCTAAACAGAATTACACCAGGCACACATAAGAAGAAATCGATTTTGCTTAACTCGGGCGCTGAAGCAGTTGAAAATGCAATCAAGATTGCTCGCGCATATACCAAGCGCCAAGCAGTTGTTGTCTTCGAACATGGATATCACGGTCGCACAAATTTAACTATGGCAATGACCGCCAAGAATATGCCTTACAAAGAGGGCTTCGGACCTTTTGCGAGCGAAATTTATCGAATGCCGATGGCCTATCCATTTAGATTTAATGGCGATGCAGCAACATGTGCAACTGAAACTCTGG
>CAIQHM010000042.1 GCA_903871555.1 uncultured Actinomycetes bacterium
CCGATAACTAAACGTTCAAAAGTCAGTGCTTGCAAGCGCACGGCCTCTGGGCCAAGGTCTGCTAGAAGTTGTGAAGTCTTTGCAAATAAATAGTCCCCGGTAAGAATTGCTACGGTGTTATTCCAGCGATTATTTGCACTCTCAACACCGCGGCGAAGTGGTGCTTCATCCATAACATCATCGTGATACAAAGTGCCAAGGTGGGTAAGTTCGCAGACAACGGCGGCTTCGATGATTCCTGGCGCCTTGGGATCGCCGAAATGTGAGGCAATCAAAGTTAAGAGTGGGCGAAGTCTTTTGCCTCCGGCATCTACTAAATGCCTTGAAGTTTCGATTACAAGTGGGTATTTGCCTTCAATCGCTTCGCGCAAGAAAGATTCAACTTCGGCCATGGAAGACAGGAGTTCTTTTTCAAGAGTCGGATCAATATCCGGGATACCAATTTGCGACATTAGCGTAAGAAGTATGCGAAGTTTTGTGCAACATTAAATAGCAGAGATGGTGCAACACCAAGAATTATTGTTGCAATTGCAGTTATAGAGATTGCAATTCGGGTAAGTATGGATGGAATCACTACCGAAACTGAATCATTTGTAGCATCTGCGAAGAAGAGCATGAGAATTAGGCGAAGGTAGAAGAAGACCGCAATTGCGCTTGAGAGCACACCAGCGACTACAAGATAAATATTTCCAGACTCGTATGCAGCAGAGAAGATTGCAAATTTACCTACGAAACCACTTGTTAGTGGAATACCAGCAAAACTAAGTAAGAATAGCGAAAACACAGATGCGACAAGTGGAGATTTCTTTCCGAGTCCAACCCAACGGTTTATATCGGTAACTTCACCGGCAGAGTCGCGAACTAAGGTAACAATTCCAAAAGCGCCGATTGTTGCAAGACCATATGCCACAAGGTAAAACAAGGTAGCGCCAAGTGCGCTCTTATTTAGTGAAACGACGGCTGTTAGAAGGAAGCCTGCATGAGCGATTGATGAATATGCCAACATTCGCTTAACATCGCGCTGAGAAATTGCCGCTATTGCACCAACAAGCATTGTTATTACTGCAACTGCAGCAATGGCTGGTTTCCAACTTATTTGGGCGGCATCTAAACCGACATAGAAAATTCTTAGAGTTGCGCCAAATGCCGCTGCTTTCGTAGCTGCTGCCATAAATCCAGTGATTGGTGTCGGAGCGCCTTGATAAACATCAGGAGTCCAGTTATGGAATGGAACTGCGCCAACTTTAAAGAGCAGACCTACTGATAGAAAAACAATTCCGAGAAGTAGGAAAACATCATTTCCGCCCGATCCATGAATCGCATCAGTTAAACCATTTAGGGATAGAGACCCTGAATAACCATAGAGAAGTGCGGCACCGAATAGGAAGAATGCTGATGAATAGGCACCGAGTAAGAAGTACTTCAAGGCTGCTTCTTGGGATAACAATCTACGACGACGAGATAAGCCAGCCATCAAATAAAGTGGAAGTGAGAGAACTTCAAGTGCAACAAAAAGCGTTATGAAATCTGTTGCGATTGGAAAGAGCATCATTCCCGAAACTGCAAAGAGGGTTAATGGGAAAACTTCGGTCTGTTGTTTTCCAGACTCTAGCGCTGAAACTTCCTCGGCTGAACCTGGAAGAGCTGAAGCTTGTGGCGCAAAATGATCGTGATCTGCAATTATCAAAATTCCTAGGAATGCAAAGATTAAAATTGCACCTTGCATAAAGATTCCGGCGCCATCAATTGAAACTGAAGTAACTGCCGCTATTGAAGTACCTTGATTTCGTATTCGATAAAGTTGTTCGAAGGCAATAATAATTCCGGTTAGTGCAATAGCCAGTTGTAAGCGAGCCCGAAGTGATTGCTTAACGAACGCTTCGACTAGAACACCTAAAAGCGCGGCGCCCAAGATAATAAGAATTGGTGCTAGAAGTGCATAATCTAATTTAGGCGCGGTCAACATTTATTTGGCCACCTTTGCAACTGGATCGCTTACCCCGGCATGTGTCATAACGGTCTGCGTAGTTGGATTAATTACATTTAGTACTGGCTTTGGATAGAACCCAAGAACTACTAATACTGCAATCACTGGGGCAATCGCGATTTTCTCTCGCAGATTTAGATCAGGAATTCCGGAGCTAGTTGCTGGAGTCTCACCATGCAATGAACGTTGCACGGCGAGCAGAACATAAAGTGCCGCAAGAATAATTCCTGTTGTTCCTAAAATTGCAGCAACTGGATATTTGGCAAATGAACCAAGTAGAACTAAGAACTCGCTAACGAAGCTAGAAAGACCGGGTAGAGCCAGTGCCGACATTCCGGCCAAGAAGAATGACCAGGCAAGTATCGGTGTAACACGTTGTAGCCCGCCAAAATCTGCAATCTGAGAAGAGCCACGGCGCTTGATCATCCAACCAGCTGTCAGGAATAGCGCTGCTGTTGAGAAGCCATGGTTGACCATGTAGAAAATCGCACCAGTTAAACCTTGTGAGGTAAGTGCAAATATTCCAAGAGTGATGAAACCAAAGTGTGAAATAGAGGTAAAGGCAATTAGCGAATTAATATCTTTCTGGCCTATTGCTAAGAATGCACCGTAAAGAATAGAAATTACTGCCAGAGTGATAATTGCTGGGGTGAAAGTTTTAGTTGCATCTGGGAAGAAGCTCATGCAGAAACGGATCATTCCGTAAGTTCCAACTTTATCTAGAACACCAAGAAGTAGTGTTGAAGTTCCGGCTGTTGCTGATTTTGCCGCAGTTGGTAGCCAGGTGTGAAATGGCCATAGCGGAGCCTTGATTGCAAAGGCGATAAAGAATCCAAGGAATAACCAATTTTGAGTTGCAGAATCAATTCGTAACTCTGAAAGTTTGGCGATATCAAAAGTTCCGCCGCCTTGATTTGTAGAGATGATGTAAAGCCCAATTACGGCAGCCAACATTAGAAGTCCACCGAAGAGGCTATAGAGCAAGAACTTCATTGCTGCAGCAGCTCGTTCGCCAACACCATAACCACCAATAAGGAAGTAAACCGGCAATAACATGGCTTCGAAAATTACGTAGAAAAGGAAGACATCAGTAGCAGCAAAGACGCCGATCATCATCGTTTCTAGGATAAGCAGAAGGATGTAGAAAACCTTAACGCTCCAACGACCATTCTCAGATTCGTTCCAGCCAGCCAAGAAAACAATTGGGACAAGAATTGTTGTCATCAATATAAGCGCAAGTGCCATGCCATCAATACCAACTGCATAATTAATATTGAATGCTGAAATCCAAGAACGAGTTTCAGTAAATTGAAGTGCGCTCTCGCTGGTCTTAAACCCAAAGGCCATCACGATTGAAACTATTGTCACTAATAATGAGAACCCAAGAGCGGTCTGCTTAATTAGCTTTGCATTGCCAACCGGAAGTACTGCAATAACGATGGCTCCGATAAGTGGAAGCAATTGCAGTGTGGTCAAGATACTCATAGCGTCACCAGCCAAACTGCAGTCACCAATGCAAGGACGCCCAAGACCATTATTAAGGCGTAACTTCTAACATAACCATTCTGAATTGCACGAAGAGCGGTAGATGAAGTTTGGATTACCCAACCGACCATCCGAACTAAACCATCAATAACTTTGTAATCAGTGGTTACTAATCCTGCAGTTAACTTCTGACCAGGGCGCATAAATACCGCTTCGTTAAATGAATCTTGATAAAGATCTTTTCGGGCTGCCTTTGTGAATACTGAAACTTCTTGTGGGGCAACAACTGGAACAGTGCGGTATTTCAAGATCGCGAAAGCGACGCCAATTGCGACAACAACTAGGGCCATGACTGATACAACCATCGGTGGCAAAAACTCTTCGGTGTGGTGTTCATGATGTTCGTTGACAACCGGTTGCAACCAATTTACAAGGGCACTACCTGAACTGAGAAGGAAACCTGATGCAACTGATCCAACAGCAAGAACTGCCATAGGCGCCCACATTAAGAATGGAGATTCATGTGGATGTGCATTTTCATCCCATCGTTTTGTACCAGTAAATGTCAGAACAATTACGCGAGTCATGTAGAAAGCTGTAATTGCAGCACCAAGCAGGGTTGCGCCACCTAATAAAATTCCTTTTATTCCACCAGCATTAAATGCTGTTTCAATAATTTTATCTTTTGAATAGAAGCCGGCAAATGGTGGAACTCCAAGAATTGCTAAGTAGCCAAGTCCAAATGTCGCCGCAGTTATCGGCATAACTTTCCCGATTGCACCATAACGACGCATATTCACTTCATCATTCATGCCATGCATAACTGAGCCCGCGCCAAGGAACATTCCAGCTTTAAAAAATCCATGTGTAAGCAGATGCATAATTGCAAAGGCATAACCAATTGGACCAAGACCAGTTGCAAGAATCATGTAGCCAATTTGCGACATGGTCGAGGCAGCAAGTGCTTTCTTGATGTCATCTTTTGCAGTACCAATTAATGCACCGAATAGAAGTGTGATTGCGCCAACGCAAACAACCATTAGTTGTGCCATTGGTGATGCGTCAAAGATAAAGTTAGAGCGAGTTATTAAGTACACGCCAGCAGTAACCATCGTTGCAGCATGGATAAGTGCAGAGACCGGTGTTGGGCCAGCCATCGCATCGCCAAGCCAAGATTGCAATGGGAATTGTGCAGATTTTCCGGCTGCGGCTAGTAACAACATTGCGCCAATCGCAGTAAGTGCTCCAGCAGATGCGCCAGATGCGCTCTCTTTAACGCCAGCAAAAGTTACTGTTCCAAATTGGGTAAATGCGATCATGATTGCAAGTGATAATCCAACATCGCCAACGCGGTTGGCAACAAATGCTTTCTTCGCAGCGGTTGCATAGGCTGGCTTTTGATTCCAGAAGCCAATTAATAGATATGAGGCAAGGCCTACGCCTTCCCAACCAACATAAAGATTCAAATAAGAATCCCCAAGAACCAGAAGCAACATTGCTGCGATAAAGAGGTTCAAATAAGCAAAGAAGCGTCGTCGATCATGATCGTGTGACATATATGCGATGGAATAGATATGTATAAGGGTTCCGACGCCAGAAATCAGTAATACGAAACAGATCGAAAGTTGATCCAATAACAGTGAGGCATCAACATGGAGGGTTCCGACGGAAATCCATTCAAAAATTTTCTGAGTGGCAGCACGGGATTCACCGGTACGTCCTTGCATAGCGAAGAATTCGATTGCGCCAATTACAAATACTGTTGCAGAAATCAAGGTTGCAAAGATATGGCCCCACTTATCAGCGATTCGACCCAGTAGGAGAAGAGCTGCAGCGCTAAATAGTGGAAGGGCGATTAAGTAAACCAAATTTGTGCTCGTGGTCATTAGCGTTTCAACAAACTAGCATCATCAACAGATGCTGATCGACGGGAGCGATAAATCGTAACGATAATCGCTAGGCCAACTACAACTTCACAAGCAGCAACTACCATCGTGAAGAATGATGCTACTTGGCCAGAAAGATTTCCATGAACTCTGGAGAAAGTAACAAAAGCTAAATTTGCGGCATTGAGCATCAATTCAACGCACATGAAAACTACGATTGCATTTCGGCGAACAACAACACCGATCGCACCGATAGTAAATAGAAGTGCTGAAAGATAAATATAATTTGCGATATCCATTTAGTCTTCCTCCACTTCTTTAACTTCAAGTTCGAATGGTTTAGAAGTAAGCATGTCGCCTCGTGCTTCTAGCGTTGCTGAAACTGAGGTTGGAGCTGGAGTTCCATCCGGCAATAAACCAGGAACATCGACAGCATTGTGACGAGAATAAACACCAGAGTTTGGAAGTCCAGCCGCTGTAGCAAGTGAGGCACCACGGAATCTAGCGATTGATTGATCGCGTTGGGCGGTGCGAGATTTAGTTGCTGTGCTGTGAGCCAACACCATTGCACCAAGTGCAGCAGTGATTAGAAGCGCCGATACAACTTCGAAGGCCCAAACATATTTTGTAAATAACTCTTCGGCTATCGCTTGGACATTTCCTGCTGAGTTTGCCTCTTGTAGTCCAATTGCTTCGACCCCGATTGTTGCCCGACCGAGCAAGGAAATTATTAAGCCGCCAAGTCCGATAGCAGCGGTAATCGCTGTTGGGCGTTGGCCGCGAATATTTTCAACAAGCGAATCTGAGCTATCGACACCAACAAGCATGAGGATAAAGAGGAAGAGCATCATTACTGCGCCGGTGTAAACAATGACCTGAACAATGCCGAGGAACAGTGCATCTTCCGCAATATAAAAAATAGCCAATGTAATCATTACCCAAGCAAGTAGAAGTGCAGAGTGGACTGCTTTCTTTGCAAAGAGCATTCCAAGAGCTGCAGCAACTGCAAGTGGCGCAAGGATCCAGAACATAACTGCTTCCGGAGCAGCAGTACGGCCGATTTCTAAGGCGAGGCTAGTCATTAGAGCCACCTTTAATTTCGCCGCGGTAGTAATCAATATGAGTTTTTCCTTCTGCCATTGGATGTGGCGGCTGCAACATTCCAGAGCGCAATGGAGCTAACAAATCTTCTTTTTCAAAGATTAATTTCTTACGTGAATCATCGGCTAATTCATATTCATTTGTCATCGTCAGCGCGCGGGTTGGACAAGCCTCAATGCAGAGTCCGCAGAAAACACAACGGAGATAATTAATTTGATAAACCTTGCCATAGCGCTCACCCGGTGAGAATCGTGCATCTTCTGTATTGGATTCGCCTTCAACCAGAATTGCGTCTGCAGGACAAGCCCAAGCGCAGAGTTCGCAACCAATACATTTTTCTAAACCATCTTCATAACGATTTAATTGGTGGCGCCCATGGAAACGTTCGGCAGTTGGTTCTTTAACCTCTGGATACTCAACTGTATTAACTTTCTTAAACATTGTTATGAAAGTGACCCAGAAGCCCTGAAGCTGAGCCGCGAAACTCTTTACATCTTGGTTTTCAATAGGAGCATTCGCCTTTGCTGCGGCAGTTAAACCGAGATCATTAGAACGCGGAGTTAATGGGTTATCCATTTAGTTGCTCCGTCTCTTTTTTCATTAAGGTACTTGGGATTGCAGGAACCGGAAAGTTTGGTGCCGAAACTTCGCCAAGGGCATCTTCACGAACTCGACGCTTCTTCGCGGATTCCATCAAACTTGAACCGGCTAGAACAAGTAGAACTACTCCAATGGTGAAGCCAAGTACGACTGCACGAGGAGCGCCTTGTTGCGAAAGAACTCGTAAAGTTGCAACAACGACTATCCAGACAAGTGAGAATGGAATTAATACTTTCCAACCGAACTTCATAAATTGGTCATAACGAAGTCTTGGCAAAGTTCCACGAAGCCAGACAAAGATAAAGAAGAAGAAGACAACTTTTACTAAGAACCAAATAACGGTGAACCAGCCACCGAGCCAGTTTTCAGTGAAGCCAAGGCCAGGAAGTGCGTGATACCCACCAAGGAATAGCGTTGTCGCAAGTGCTGAAACCGCAACGATATTTACATATTCAGCTAAGAAGAAGAGTGCGAACTTTAGCGATGAGTATTCAGTGTGGAATCCACCAACAAGTTCACCTTCGGCTTCAGCTAGATCGAAGGGCGCACGGTTGGTTTCACCGACCATGGAAATTGCATAGATAACAAATGAAGGGAATAACGTTACGCAGAACCACCACTGATGTTGAGCGGCAACAATGTCTGCAGTAGACATTGAACCAGAATAAATAAATACAGCAACAAGTGAGAGTCCCATTGCAACTTCATATGAAATAACTTGTGCACTTGAACGAAGTCCGCCAAGCAACGGATATGTTGATCCGGAAGACCAGCCAGCAAGAACAATTCCGTAAACACCAACAGATGCAATTGCTAAAACGTAGAGAACACCAACTGGAATATCGGTGAGTTGCATAACGGTTTTGTGTCCGAAAAGTGTGACCTTTCCAGAGAGTGGAATAACCGCAAATGACATAAAACATGTTGTTGCGCTGATGATTGGCGCAATAACGAAGACAATGCGATCGGCTGCCTTTGGTATTAAATCTTCCTTAAGTGCAAGCTTTACACCGTCAGCAAGAGCCTGAATAAGACCAAATGGACCAACGCGGTTGGGTCCAAGTCGTTGTTGCATTCGCGCAACTATTCGACGCTCGCCCCAAACTGACATCAGGGTGGCAAGAACGCAGACAATGAAAATCAATAGACCTTTTACTAATGAGATCCAACCAGGATCTGTTCCGATTAGCTCTGCAGTTGTCATGCTTTCACCACCGTAACTTCGCCATTTGTAAATCCAAGGTTTGCAATTACTTGAGAGCCAATTGAATTACGTGGAACCCAAATCGCGTTATCCGCCATCTCGCTAATTTCGACTGGAAGTTTGAGTGAGCCAAAATCTGATGAGATTGAAATTAAATCTCCCGCCTTAACTCCAAGTTTTTCAGCCCGCGCGCTTGAGATGTGGGCGCTGGCCTTGCGCGCTGTGCCAGCAAGATTTGCTTCACCATCTTGAAGAGTTCCAAGGTCAAGAAGTAAACGCCAAGAGCTTAGATTTAACTTATCTCCAGCTGCGCTTTCTTTTTCGATTGCAACGCTTTCAAATGCATCTGCTTTGCCATCCCACTTACCTAGAGCTGTAATTTCACGGGCAGTTGCTGCAACTGTTGGCAGATTAATAGGTGAACCCATTTCATCAGCAAGCATCGAGAGAATTCGTACATCACTTCTTGAAAGTGAATCTGCAATTGCCTTATCAAATGCGCGAGGACTTCCCTGCCAATCTTGGAAAGAACCACTCTTCTCTACGACTGCAGCGACTGGAAGAACAACATCTGCAATAGCGGTGATTGCGCTATGAGTTATTTCTAACGAAACTACGAAGGAATTTAGAAGTTGTGTTAGAGCTGCGTTTGAAATATCCAACGGATCAACGCCGCCGATAACGACTGCATCTAAATTCTTAACACTTAACGCTAACAAAATTTCGGAGGTTGATCGTCCTGGATTTGATGGAAGTGAATCGACCGACCAAGCTGCTGCGACATCTACGCGAGCACTCGCATCAGATACTGGGCGACTACCAGGAAGCAAAGTTGAGATTGCTCCAGCAGCAAGTGCGCCTCGTTCGCCTGCGCGTCTTGGAATCCACGCCAACTTAGCGCCAGATTTTTCTGCCAATGCAACTGCTGCAGAAATAGCACCGCTTGTTTCTGCAAGACGTTCACCAACCAAAATTACGCTCTTAGATGTTAAGCCCACAATTGTTGAAATATCAGAAACAATCTTCGCCTTTAACTTTGTCGAACCACGGCTTGCGAATGGTGCGTTACTTAGAACGACAAGTGCGCGCTTTCTTACCTGCTTGTAAAGTCGCAGAAAGACGATTGGTGATTCTTCTTCAGGCTCGAAGCCAAGTAATACAACTTGATCTGCCTTATCAATGTCTTTATATGTTGTAGTTAAATCAAGCGCGATGCTTGAAAGGAATGAAGTTTCTTCATCCGAATGTGGGCGGGAACGGAAATCAATGTCATTAGTTCCAAGTGCAACGCGGGCAAATTTGCTGTAACCATATGCATCTTCAACAGTTGCACGGCCACCAACTAGAACTCCTGCACGCTTATCTTTAAGACCTGCAGCAGCAAATGCAATCGCTTCTGGCCAAGATGCTTCATGAAGTTCACCATCGGCGCCCCGGATCATTGGGGTTGTTACACGTTCTCTGCTCGTTAAATACTTAAATGCCCAACGACCCTTGTCGCAATTCCACTCTTCATTTACAGAAGCATCATCGCCAGCAAGGCGGCGAAGTGTTTTACCGCGACGAATATCGGTACGCATCGCACAACCAGATGCACAGTGTTCGCATGCTGAATCAACTGAAACTAAATCGAATGGACGTGCTCGGAATCGATATGACGCACCAGTCAATGCACCAACTGGACAGATCTGAACAGTATTTCCGGAGTAATAAGATTCGAATGGATCGTTAGCATAAATACCAACTTGTTGTAACGCACCACGTTCGTTCAAAGTTATAAATGGATCGCCCGCTATCTGTTCGGAGAAACGGGTGCAACGTGCGCAGAGAACGCAACGTTCACGATCTAGTAATACTTGAGATGAAATTGGAACTGGCTTTTCGAATGTTCGCTTCACGCCTTCATAACGAGATTCTGGTCGGCCATTGCTCATGGCTTGATTTTGAAGTGGACATTCTCCGCCCTTGTCACAGACCGGACAATCAAGTGGGTGGTTAATAAGAAGAAATTCCATAATGCCTGCTTGTGCTTTTTCGGCGACTGGTGAAGTTAATTGGGTTTTAACAATCATGTTGTTTTCAACTGGAATCGTGCATGACGCTTGTGGCTTTGGAAAGGCGCGGCCATTTATCTCAATATCAACTAAGCATTGACGACATGCGCCTGCTGGATCTAACAATGGATGGTCGCAAAAACGTGGAATTTGAATTCCTAGTTTTTCTGCGGCGCGAATTACAAGGGTTCCCTTTGGAACAGTTACTTCAAAGCCATCGATTACGACAGTAATCATTTCAACTGGTGCTTGAGTTTCTAATAAAGCTTGTTCTGGCGTCATTTACGCACCTACCGTCTTGAAAACTGTTGATGCGATTGGATCAAATGGGCAACCACCATTGCGTTGGTGTTCTAGATATTCATCACGGAAATATTTAAGTGAAGACATAATCGGCGCAACTGCGCCATCGGCAAGTGCACAGAATGATCGACCAGCAATGTTGTCGCAGAGATCAAGAAGTTTTGTTAAGTCTGCTTCAGTGCCTTTGCCATCTTCAAGATCATGAAGGGCCTGCACAAGCCACCAAGTACCTTCGCGGCAAGGTGTGCACTTGCCGCAAGATTCATGTTTATAGAACTCGCTCCAGCGAAGTGCGGCACGAACTACACAAGTTGTTTCATCAAATATTTGCAGCGCCTTTGTTCCAAGCATAGAACCTGCTGCGGATACACCTTCGTAATCGAGTGCGATATCTAAATGCTGATCTGTAAACATTGGGGTTGAAGAACCACCTGGGGTCCAGAATTTAAGTTTGTGACCGCTTCGAATTCCGCCTGCAAGTTCTAGTAATTCGCGAAGTGTGATTCCGAGTGGTGCTTCAAATTGTCCTGGGTTATTTACATGGCCAGAAAGTGAGTAAAGCGTGAAGCCCTTGCTCTTTTCAGTGCCCATTGCCTGGAACCACTCGATGCCATTATTAATAATTGATGGAACCGATGCGATTGATTCCACATTATTTACAACAGTAGGTTTTGCATACAAACCAGCGATTGCGGGAAATGGTGGACGAAGTCTTGGTTGGCCACGGAAGCCTTCAAGTGAATCAAGAAGTGCGGTTTCTTCGCCGCAAATATATGCACCTGCGCCTGCATGCAGCGTTAGTTCGAGATCAAAACCTTTGCCGCCAATATTCTTTCCAAGAAGTCCAGCTTTGTATGCATCTTCAATAGCTTGTTGAACGCGGCGGTAAACATGGACTACTTCGCCACGAAGATAGATGAATGCATGGTTCGCACGAATTGCATATGAACCAATAATTATTCCTTCAATTAATACATGTGGATTTGCTAGAAGCAGTGGCATATCTTTGCAAGTGCCTGGTTCAGATTCATCAGCATTTACAACTAAGTAATGTTCTTTGTTATCGCCCTGTGGAATAAATCCCCACTTGCTTCCAGTTGGGAAACCTGCGCCACCACGGCCGCGAAGTCCGGAATCTTTTATAACTTGAATGACTGCATCTGGCTCCATCGCAAGTGCTTTTGTTACTGCTTTATATCCACCATTGCGCTTATAGCCTTCAATTGTAAATGAATCTTTCTCATCCCAATTTGCTGAAAGGACTGGAGTTAATTTACTCATTTACTTTCCGCCCTTTGAAATCTTTAATCCAAGAAGTGAAGCTTCGCCGGCGGAGATGCCCTCGTTAGCAAGACCATCATTAAGACCAGCAAGTACTTCAGAGTTCTGCTTCCAAGTACGAAGAGTTTTTGGTCCACGAGTTGGTGCTGGTGGATTTCCGGCACGTGCGCCATCAACTAAATCTTTAACGCTCTGCGGTGTTTGGTTGTCGTAGAACTCCCAGTTGACCATTACAACAGGCGCGTAATCACATGCAGCATTACATTCAATTCGTTCAATTGAAACTTTGCCATCTTTTGTTGTCTCGTGATTCTTAATTCCAAGATGATCGGTTAGAGAATCGTAAATTGCATCGCCACCCATAACTGCACAAAGAGTATTGATGCAGACGCCAACGTGATATTCCCCAGCAGGTTCGCTGCGATATTGAGTATAAAAAGTAGAAACGGCTGTTACCTCAGCGGTTGAGATATCTAATTTTTCAGAGATCTTTTCGATGCCACGAGGTGTTATATAGCCATCAATTGCTTGCACATAATGAAGCAGCGGCATAATTGCAGAACGGGACCTTGGATACCTTGCAATGATTGAATCCATTATCTTTATTTGATCAGAAGTAAATTCCATTAGCGATCAACCCCTCCCATGACTGGATCGATTGATGCAACTGCGCCAATTACATCGGCAATCATTCCGCCTTCAGCCATCGCGGAAGTTGCTTGTAGGTTATTAAAAGATGGTTCGCGGAAGTGCACTCGATAAGGGCGGGTGCCACCATCAGAAACTAAGTGGACTCCAGTTTCGCCACGTGGTGATTCGATTGGAACATAAACCTGACCTGCTGGAACACGGAAACCTTCAGTTACCAATTTGAAGTGGTGAATTAAAGATTCCATAGAAGTTCCCATAATTTCGCGAATGTGTTCGAGCGAGTTACCCATTCCATCACTGCCAACTGAAAGTTGTGATGGCCAAGCAATTTTTTTATCTGCGACCATTACAGGTTGACCTTCAGATTTATCTAACTTATCGCAGGCTTGTTCGATAATACGAAGTGATTGTTCAAGTTCCTGCATACGAATCAAGAAGCGACCATAAACATCGCACGTATCTGTCGTGACAACATCAAATTCATAATTTTCATAGCCACAATATGGTTCGGTCTTGCGTAGATCCCAAGGCATTCCTGTCGAACGAAGTACGGGTCCGGTAATCCCTAAGGTTGTGCAGCCCGCTAGATCTAAATAGCCGATTCCTTGGGTGCGCTTCATCCAAATTGTGTTTCCAACCAATAACTTCTCATTATCTTTAAAGTTATGACGAAGTTCTTTAACTGTTTCACGAATTTTTGCAACTGCACCTTTAGGTAAATCTTGAGCAACTCCGCCAGGTCGAACATAGGCCATATTCATGCGAAGACCGGAGATCATTTCAAAAACATCTAAAACTTTTTCGCGTTCACGGAAGGCGAAGATCATTGGTGAAAGAGCGCCAAGCTCAAGTGCGCCAGTACCAAGTGCAACCATGTGTGAAGAGATGCGATTTAGCTCCATCATAAGAACGCGGATTTCACTAGCGCGCTCTGGAATATCGTTTGTAATTCCAAGAAGTTTTTCAACTGCTAGGCAGTATGCAGTTTCATTAAATATCGGAGCCAAGTAATCCATTCGAGTTACGAAGGTGACGCCTTGAGTCCAAGTGCGATATTCAGCGTTCTTCTCAATACCCGTATGGAGATAACCAATACCAGCACGAGCCTCGGTAATTGTTTCGCCTTCAAGTTCTAAAACTAAACGGAGTACACCGTGAGTTGATGGATGTTGTGGCCCCATATTTACAACGACACGTTCTTCTTTGGTTTGTCCGATTTCGGTTACGAGTGAATCCCAATCGCCACCTGTAACAGAGTAGACACGACCTTCTGTTGTATCAGTTGCTGATGCGTATGAATCGTGTGTTGTCATCGGTAAGTCCTGCGCTCTGATGGTGCGGGAACTGTTGCACCTTTATATTCAATAGGAATTCCGCCAAGTGGATAATCTTTTCGTTGCGGATGTCCTGGCCAATCATCTGGCATCAAGATACGTGTTAAACCTGGATGACCGTCAAAAATAATTCCAAACATGTCCCATGTTTCGCGCTCATGCCAATTATTGCCTGCCCAAACTTCTACAAGTGATGGGAGGTGTGGATCTGAATCTGGAACGCTAACCTCTAGACGAATTCGACGATTGTGCGTCATCGAAAGTAATGGGTAAACCGCATGGAGCTCGCGGCTCTTATCTTCTGGATAATGAACACCATTAACTCCTAGACAAACTTCAAAACGAAGTGATTGGGTATCACGCAATTTCATTGCGGTTTCAAATAACCGTTCGCGCTTTACATGAAGTGTTAGTTCGCCGCGATCTACTACAACTTTTTCAATTGCATCGTTAAATTCTGGATATGCGCGTTCTAATTCGTCAGCAACTTCATCAAAGTAACTGCCATATGGGCGTTCGCTAGAGCCTGTATTGGCTGCACTGCGAACTAAGCCACCAAATCCTGAGGTGTCTCCTGACCCGCTGGTACCAAACATTCCGTGGTTTTCGCTCATGCAAGCAAACCTTTTAATTGATGTGTTGGTTTCGCTGCAAGTGCTGCTGCTTCAACTTCACGAATAACTTGTTCACGATTTACGCCAAGTTTCTCGCTGCCAATATGTTCGTGTAATTTCAAAATTGCATCCATCAACATTTCTGGGCGAGGTGGACATCCTGGAAGATAAATATCAACCGGAACAACGTGGTCTACGCCCTGAACAATCGCATAATTATTAAACATGCCACCTGAAGATGCGCAGGCTCCCATCGCAATTACCCATTTTGGCGCAGCCATTTGATCATAAATTTGACGAAGGACTGGTGCCATTTTGTTTGACACTCGGCCTGCAACAATCATTAAATCTGCTTGGCGTGGAGATGCGCGGAAAACTTCCATTCCGAAACGTGCTGCGTCATAACGTCCGCCACCAAATGCCATCATTTCAATTGCACAACAAGCAAGACCAAATGTTGCTGGCCAAAGTGAATTCTTGCGCATGTAACCAGCGAGTTTCTCTACTGAAGTTAGTGCAAAGCCCGCAGGTAATTTCTCTTCTAAGCCCATGGATTTAATCCCATTCCAATCCGCCGCGGCGCCAAACATAGGCATATGCAACAAAAACTGTTGCGATGAATATAACCATTTCAACTAAACCAAATAATCCAAGCTTGTCGAATGTAACCGCCCATGGATATAAGAAAACAATTTCAATATCAAAAACAATAAATAACATTGCAGTTAAGAAATATTTAACTGGGAAGCGTCCACCACCTGCAGCTTGTGGTGAAGGTTCAATTCCACATTCATATGCTTCAACTTTTGCTCTGTTGTATCGCTTTGGTCCGGTAACTGCTGCTGCAACTATTGAGATAGCTCCGAAGCCGAAGCCAATTGCGCCAATTACCAGGATCGGTACATATGGGTTCACAGTCATGGAGTCTACGCGTTTAGGCGTTATAGGTCACAATTTGCAGATGTGAATTAAAAATGAATAAGTTCGGCTGGTTCGGCTGGTTGGAAATGTGGCATCTATCACGATTTGGAACTCGGCTTGAATCCCGTATGGATGGCGACAATCCCAAAGGTCAGATTTTTCCAATGGATTTTTTCAAACCCTGCCACTTTCATAAGTGCCGCCAGGCCAGGTTGATTTGGCCAGGCCAAAATAGATTCTGCTAAATAGACATATGCATCGGGGTTGGATGAAACTTTTCTGGCGATAGTTGGAAGTGCGCGCATCAAATAACGTAAATAAATTGTTCTAAGAATTCGACTTGTTGGTTGTGAAAATTCAACAACAACCATTCGCCCACCAGGTTTTAAAACTCGCAAAGATTCTCGTAGCGCTTTTAAAGTATCAGAAGTATTTCGCAAGCCAAAAGATATAGTTGTTACATCAAATTCATTATCTTTAAATGAAAGTGCGAGCGCATTGCCTTGAGTAAATGCTAAATCGGGATGACGTTTACGACCGGCTTCTAACATTCCTTTTGAGAAATCTAATGGGATAACTTCAGCGCCAGCATCTGCGAGTGGGCGACTTGAAGATCCTGTTCCTGCAGCTATATCCAAAATTCGCATTCCTGGTTTTGGTGCAATTATTGAAGTTGCGACTTTTCGCCAAGCCTTTGTGCGGCCCAGACTAAGCAAGTCATTTAATAAGTCATAACGGCGTGCCACACCATCAAACATGGCTGAAACCTCTTCGGGCTCCTTGCCTAGATCAGCTCTACTCACGCGTATATTCTCGCGGTAGTAGGCTCCGACCACAAATTAAGGGAGGCAAGTCCATGGTTCAGATTTCACAAGTAAGCACTCTTAGAACAGCGGTAATTCCACGTACAACTATCGTGACCCAAATTTCATTGATACTTACTGGAACTGTCTTTCTTGCGATCATGGCACAAATATCTTTCCCAATTCCAGGCTCCCCTGTTCCATTCACAGGACAAACACTTGGTGTTCTGCTACTTGGAACTGCATACGGTGCAAGCCTTGGATTTAGCACGATGGCTTTCTATTTATTAATGGGAGTTCTTGGTGCACCAATCTTCTCTTCTGGTTCACATGGGCTGGAAAGAATTGCTGGCGCAACCGGTGGCTACTTAGTTGGAATGCTCATTTCTACCCTCGTTCTTGGCGCTCTTGCTGGGCGCAAATGGGATCAACGAATCAAAACTGTTATCCCAACAATGCTTATTGGAAATGCAATAATTTTTTCTATCGGACTTATCTGGCTTCACCAATACACAGGGCAAAATTGGGCTTGGGTTTTCGAAAAAGGTTTCACACCTTTTATCTTCGGTGAAATCCTGAAAATCGCTATTGCAAGTACAGCGCTTCCTGTTGTCTGGCGATTTGTTTCAAAGCGATAGAGATAAGTTAAAAATTTAAACGTGTCAGTAAATATAACCACCGAATTTCTCGGTGATCATCCATCCCTTGATCTGATCGCTACAGATCTGGAAATTACCTCCACTTGGATTCGTGGCGGCGATGGCTTAATTGGTTTTGGGGAATGGCAGAGCACAAGCGTAAAAGGTAAGAATCGTTTTGTAGATGCCAGAAAGTGGTGGCACGAACAATTAGCAACTTTGAAAATTCAAAATAGCGTTCACGGCAGCGGCACAGGGCCGATCCTCTTCTCTTCATTTTCATTTGATCCATCTGAGGAATCAAAGTTAGTTATTCCTGAAATTATCATTGGGCAAAAGGGTGGTAAATCTTGGATAACTTGGATTGGTGGCCAAACTCAACCTTCGATCTCACAATTTACAAATTCAAATCAGACCGGAGAAGTGAAATTCGAATCCGGTGCTTTATCTGATTCGGAATGGATGAAGCGAGTCGCAGTCGCAGTCGCAAAAATTAAAAAGGGTGAACTTGAAAAAGTTGTTTTGGCCAGAGATTTAATCGCCACAAATTCTGAGGTTATTTCACAACGAAGTCTCATCGCATTTCTGACCGAGAATTACCCTTCTACTTGGGTCTTTTTGGTAGCGAATTTAATTGGCGCAACTCCAGAACTCCTGGTGCGCCTCAATAAATCACTTGTAACGTCAAGAATTCTGGCCGGAACAATTCGCAAATCAGGCGATGAAGCTCGAGATTTGGGGCTTGCCGCCTCGCTTGCCAAATCTTCGAAAGATTTGGAAGAGCATGAATACGCAGTTCGATCCGTTGCCGATGCCCTAGAACCATTCTGTTCGTCAACCAATGTTCCAGAGTCACCTTTTGTTCTGCACCTTGCGAATGTTATGCACCTTGCTACAGATGTAACTGGGGTTCTAAATGATTCAGTTACCCCAATCGATATTTTTACATTAATTGCATCATTGCATCCATCGGCAGCGGTTTGTGGAACTCCAACTCAAGTAGCGAACTCTTTAATAAATGAATTAGAGGATATGAATCGTGGCAGATATGCCGGTCCCGTTGGTTGGGTTGATGCACGTGGTGATGGCGAGATTGGAATTGCACTTCGCACTGGTCAACTTTCGGATGATTTGAAATCCATGCGAATCTTTAGTGGATGCGGAATTGTGGCCGGATCGATTCCAGAAGACGAGCTGGCTGAAAGTCAGGCTAAGTTAAGTCCAATGCGTACTGCGCTAGAAATTCGAGAATAAGTCTTAATCAAATTAGCAGACATATGTTCTCGGTTCGGTACTTCAACGATTACAAAATTTAGCCCGGTCTTGTTGTGAGCAATTGCGCGGTCTAAATCTGATGCTGATTTAACTTTCGAAACTGCAATTTCAAAGCCAGAAATTAACTTAACTAAATCTTGATTTTGTGGTGTAGCGAATATTTCCTCAAATCCATCAACTCCGGCCTGTGGAAGTGTCGAGAAAATTCCACCGCCATTGTTGTCTATGACAAAAATAGTTAGGTTTGATTTTGGTGGAGATAACAGGGCGTTCAAGTCATGCAGAAGTGTTAAGTCACCGATAACTGCGAATGTGCGCCCGAAGTTATTTGAAATTCCAAATATCGTGGACAAGTTGCCATCAATTCCAGCCAGGCCACGATTAGCAAAGACTTCAATTCCATTACGCGGTTTCGCGAAGGCCTCGATATCTCGAATTGGTCTAGAAGATCCAACAAATAGCGCCGATCCATCAGGGATCCCAGCAGCGATAGTCGAGAGCGCAATCTGTTCTGACCAGCTCTGATCTTTCATAATCTCTTGAGATGAAAGCTTAGATATTTCTCGCCAATCAGATTCCCAACTTGGATTTAATGTCGCAACTTCTAATTTGGGCAGTTCAAAGAAGATTTGCGTTGCTGTTCGCTTGGTATCGATTGTTGAAATTCTTGGATCAATTACATATGTTTTTTCGGCGGATGTTACATAGGTATTGATACTTCTAGAAAGCGTAGTTCGGCCAATAACTATTACATAGTCGGGTTTTAGATAGTTGCGAATAACTTCATCACTTAAGAATGCACTTGCATGCCCAACAGCTGATTTAAAGGAGAGTGGATCTTCTGCTAAAACTGGAAGGCCTGCCGCTTCAATAAACTTTTCTAAATCCGCACTTGAGAATGTTCCTCGGTCATGGCCAATAACTATTACGCCGTTACCAGTTACAGATAAGGATTTAGGGTTGGCTGCGTCCATTCTTGGTTCAACAATTTTCAGCCCTGAAAGCCAATCATTGTTATTTGTTGGGAGCAATGGGTCATCGAATTGAATATTTAAATGAATTGGGCCACTGCTTAATTCAAATTTACTTCCTGCAACTAAATCAAAACTTGTAATGTTAGGAAACATCCCAACTTGATCTGTTGTCTGATTTGCACCTGTCTTGCGCAATCGCTCTGGCCGATCAGCAGTTATAGCAATTAACTTATTATTTGAATGTAGTGCTTCAAGAAGTGCTGGATGAAAATTAGCTGCGGCTGTTCCGCTTGTGCAAATAACTGCCGTATGTCGATCGGTAGCTTTCGCGATCCCGAGCGCATAAAACGCTGCTCCGCGTTCATCCAATTTAATATGAAGTTCAATCAGGCCACGCGTTTTTGCTTCATGTAATGCAATAGAAAGCGGTGCATTTCTAGATCCTGGCGACATTACGAAATCACTGACACCAGATTCAATTAATTTGCGGATAGTTTGGCGGGCAAGATCAGTTGAATTGCTCATGTTGCCACCTCTCACCAAATCCAGATTCCCAAATACGTTCTATTCGTTGCTGCCACCAGATTCTACGGGCAGGGCTCGCTAAATATTTATTTACAATTTCTTCATCAGGCTCGGTGCGATTGGCTTTGATAGTGCCAGCAGTTATTTCATGTACGGGTTTCACTACATCACTTTCAAAGAGCGATGTGGTCGCAAGCCCGCAATCAAAATTTAATTCGCTCTGGCTGGCAGCTAATGCAAGGCCATGTGATATTCCAATACCAGTATCCAATGCACTTGAAATTACTGCGGGAAGTCCAATTCTTGCAATCAAGTTATTTGCCCGTGTGAAGCCGCCAGATGGTGCCCACTTAATAATCGCAACATCAGCAAAATCTTTAGCGCTCGAAAAATCACTTGCAAGCGCCTTTCTGATTGATTCATCTATTGCTATCTTCATTGGAATCTCTTTTTTAAGCGCAGTTAGATCAGCAATTTCTAGGCAAGGTTGTTCGATATATTCAAAGACATTTCCAAAACGCAGGTTGTAGTTATATAGATTTAGTAGCGCTGTTTTTAGATCCCAGCCGCCATTTACATCTAATCGAATTTTGAATTCTGGGTTGAAATCAAGTGCTGCTTCGACTAAATCGCTATCGTTTTCAAAATCATCTACCTTTATTTTTACAACTTTGGCTCCGGGAAATCTTTGTAATATTTCGCTTACTCGATTAATTTCGACCTTAGGAAGCGTTGCATTTATTCCAACCGTTTTTCGTTTTAACTCTGGCCAAGGTTTGTAGGCGCTTTCTAGCGCTGCTTCAAGCCATGGTTCGGATTCGCTCTCGTTATATTCAACAAATGGTGCGAATTCGCTCCATCCTGCGGGGCCACGAAATAGTGCAGCTTCTCTTACTTTTACGCCACGAAAATTTGTTCGCGTTGGAATGGCAACAACGGTTAGATCAGTGAAGATCTCATCTAAGTGCCACATGTTTTAGTTAAGGGCGCTTTGGAAATTTATCGAAATTTGGTTCACGGTTCTCTTTAAATGCATCGCGCCCCTCTTGACCTTCTTCGGTCATATAAAACAGAAGTGTTGCATCACCAGCAAGTTGTTGAACGCCGGCAAGTCCATCATCTGCAGCATTTAATCCGGCTTTTAATAATCTAAGTGCCATTGGTGAATGTCTTAACATTTCGCGGCACCAAGAAACTGTTTCTGCCTCGAGTTCTGCAACGGGCACGACGGTGTTTACTAGTCCCATTTCAAGTGCTTCAGCGGCATCGTATTGTCGGCATAAGAACCAAATTTCGCGAGCTTTTTTCTGGCCGATATGTGCTGCTAATAAACCTGCACCATATCCACCATCAAAAGAACCAACCATCGGTCCGGTCTGACCAAACTTTGCATTATCTGCTGCAATTGTTAAATCACAAACAACATGTAGAACATGTCCACCACCAACGGCCCAACCAGCAACCATTGCGACAACAGGTTTCGGCAATCTGCGAATTTGAATTTGTAAATCCAAAACATTTAAGCGGCCGATTCCCTTTTTAGCAAGCGGGTCGTTCCCGAGGTAGCCATCATCGCCGCGAACATTTATATCGCCACCAGAACAGAACGCTTCAGATCCGGCTCCGGTAAAAATAATTACGCCTACTGAATCGTCGTCTCGTGCCAGCGAGAAAGCTTCTTGTAATTCAAAGAGTGTCTGCGGGCGAAATGCATTGCGAACTTCAGGTCGGTTGATTGTAATTTTTGCCATGCCTTCGGCAACTTCATAAATAATGTCGGCAAAGCTCTCGCCGCCACTGCCAATAATCCATTTTGGAATGGTTCGGCTGCCCGGCTCGCGCTTAAAAGGTTTGCTCACATTTCCTCCTACAAAATATATGGATAGCCTACGGGTGTCATGAAAACTTCGGTAATTGATATTGGGCTCAAGTGGTCAGATCCAGAGCTAACGCAAGCCCTTATCGCTGGCTTTAGCCATGAAGAGCCGTCACTCGTCATCATAAGCACAACGGGTTCATCGGGGATTGTTAAGCGAGTTCAACTTTCGACCAAGGCAATCGCTACTTCTGCGAAGCTTGCAAATGCCGCGATTGGTGCAGGGGCCGGAGACATTTGGTCACTGCTACTTCCAACAAATCACATCGCGGGGCTAAATGTTTTAGCAAGGGCAATAAATCTTGGAAGTGAAATTGTTAACGTCGAGCAGGGCGCTGATTATTCGGCAATAGTTCCGACCCAACTCCACAGAGCTCTTAATGGTGATGTTCAATTATTAAACCACTTGCAGAATTGTAAAGCGGTGTTAGTCGGCGGAAATTCTGCAAGTAAAACTCTTCTGGAAAGCGCAGATGCGTCAGGCATAAATGTCATCACAACTTATGGGATGACCGAAACTTCTGGTGGTTGTGTTTATAACAATCTTGCACTTCCCGGAATTTCAGTTGCTATTAACGAAGTGGGATTAATTAAATTCAGCGGCCCAATACTTGCACAAGGATATGAAAATCAGGAAGAACTTTGGGCACAGAATTTTAAAGACGGTTGGTTTACCTCAAATGATCTTGGCGAAATAATTGATGGCAAGATTTTTGTAACGGGGCGAGCCGATGATGTAATCATTTCTGGCGGTGAAAATATTTCATTAGTTGCGATTGAAGCCGAATTGGCAGCAAATTTTCCTAACATCAACTTTGTTGCAACATCAATTCCAGATCCAGAATGGGGAGACAAATTATGTTTGCTCATTGCGGGTCAAGTCAATCAATTAAAGATTTCAGAAGTCTTGCAGAATAATTTAGGTAAACAATTTGTGCCGAAAGATTTCTTGACGGTTGCCGAAATTCCACAAATCGGAATTGGTAAGCCAGACCGTGTCAAAGCCAGCAAGTTATTCCAAAATAAGCAAAGATAAGCGGATGAATATTTGGCTAGCAGGGGCTCGGCCGCGCACACTTCCAGCGGCCATAGCACCGGTATTAATTGGTACCTCGTTAATAAATATTGATGGCAAGTCAATAAATTGGATTAATGCGTTTCTCGCACTTAGCGTTGGTTTACTGCTCCAAATCGCAGTTAATTACTCAAATGATTATTCTGATGGAATTCGCGGAACTGATGAAGTTCGAGTTGGCCCGATTCGGTTAGTTGCAAGTGGGCTAAAAGCACCGATTCAAGTTAAGAGAGCGGCAATTCTTACTTATACATTTGCTGCGCTATCTGGACTTCTACTCTCGCTTCGGACTTCCCCTTTACTCATGCTTGTTGGTGCAATTGCAATTGTTGCGGCATGGAAATACACCGGAGGCAAGAACCCATATGGTTACGGTGGCTTTGGTGAAGTTTCGGTATTTATCTTCTTCGGTTTAGTAGCAACAATGGGTGCATATTTTGCGCAATCCGAGAGAATAACTTGGCAATCTTTCTTACTTGCAATTCCAATGGGCGCACTTTCTTGCACAATTCTTGGGCTAAATAATTTACGTGATCGCCCAAAGGATGCACTCGTTGGGAAGAAAACTTTGGCGGTTAGGCTCGGTGACGCTAAGGCTCGTCAACTTATAATTGCCCTGTTGTTAATCGCACTTCTAACATCATTCGCTGCCGCGCTAATTACGCCATTTGCGCTACTTGTCTTGGTTACGCTGCCACTCCAATACATTTTAATAAAGGGTGTTCAATCAGGCGCCGCAGGTTCAGCGCTAATCCCTCTTCTTGGTAAAGCTGGTGAGCTGCAATTGCTGACCTCCCTGTTGATAACGCTCGCACTATCGATAACAAAGGCTTAAACTGCAGCCATGCGCTTACTCATAACACTCTTAGTTCTTGCTCTATCTTTTTATGCATTCTTTGATTGTGCGCGTACCCCGCAAGAAGAAGTTGCGAAGTTACCAAAGTGGGCTTGGCTTCTATTAATATTTCTATTCTCATCAATTGGTGCAATTCTTTGGCTTGCTATTGGAAGACCAAAGCGCAATCCAGGCTCAGGTCGCAGCGGTAAAGGAAAAATTATTCCTCCCGATGATGATCCAGATTTCCTGCGCAAACTCTAAAGCCCACTAACTACCTAAAGCCCGCTATACGTATGTCTTCCGGTTCCCCAAATATTTACATACACATAATTAAATAGGAATGTTGAACCTGCGAATAAACATAACCAAGCAGCCTTGCGTCCCCGCCAACCAACAGTTACCCGTGCATGTAAATATGCGGCGTAAGCAACCCAAGTAATAAAGGCCCAAGTTTCTTTTGGATCCCAACCCCAATAACGCCCCCAAGCAGATTCTGCCCAGATAGCGCCAGCAATTACTGCAAAGGTCCAGAGCGGAAATACAAATGCAACAAGGCGATATGTAAGTTGATCTAAAACTTCTAGCGTTGGTAATTTCAAGGCCCAAGTTGGGCGCGCACCATTTGATTCATAGCGATCTAAAATTAAATAAGTTGCCGCGACGCAATTTGCAAGAAGAAATACCCCACCAGAAATAATTGCCGCCGAAACATGAATTGCTAACCAGGTTGATTTAAG
>CAIQHM010000043.1 GCA_903871555.1 uncultured Actinomycetes bacterium
CTCTTCCTGGTCAGCGAAAATACGACTTCTTACGGTAAAGATTTTAGAGATCTACAAGTATTAGAGAACATGCTCCCAGAAATAGCAAGCATTTCGGGCGTTGAAAGAATTCGTCTCTCGTATCTCCAACCCGCCGAGATGCGACCATCACTAATCCAAGCCATGATTTCTGTTCCAAAAGTTGTGCCTTACTTTGATTTATCTTTCCAGCATGCAAGTGCCACGGTGCTTCGCAGAATGCGCCGCTTTGGCGATACCGAATCTTTCTTGCATCTAATTACACAAATCCGTGCGCTCTCACCAAACGCCGGAATTCGTTCAAATGTAATTGTTGGTTTTCCTGGCGAAACCAATGAAGAATTCGAAGAGTTAGTAAATTTCCTATCTCAGGCCAGACTTGATGCGATCGGTGTATTTGGCTATTCCGATGAGGATAAAACTGAGGCGCTAGACCTGCCAGATAAAGTCGATCAGGATGTAATTAATTCCCGAGTTGAACTACTTTCCAAGTTAGTAGATGAATTCTTAATGCAACGGGCAGAAGAGCGAATCGGAGAACATGTTCGAGTTCTCGTCGAGGATGAGGAAGCGCAAGAGGGTCGTGCCGATCATCAGGGCCCTGAAGTTGATGGCTCTACCTTCATTAAAAGCCGGGCAAAATTTAAAGTTGGCGAGTATGTCGATGCTGTTGTCACTGAAGTTTCCGGCGTAGATTTAATTGCGGTGCCACTATGAAACATCCAAACTTGCCAAATACGCTAACTATTTCCAGACTTATCGCCGTCCCATTTTGTTGCTATGCCTTATTTAAGAATGGCGGCGATGATTCACTCTGGCGTGTAATTGCTTGGGCTGGTTTCTTCCTGGTTGGCCTAACTGATTTTTTTGATGGCCGAATTGCAAGGTCGCGAAAGCAGATAACAAGTTTCGGAACTTTCCTAGATCCAGTCGCAGACAAGATTGCAATTGGTTCTGCGATGGTGGGCCTATCGATGCAGGGCAAATTATGGTGGTGGGTAACGATTCTGATTTTGGTCCGCGAAGTATCCGTGACGATTCTGCGCTTAACTGTTATTAAAGAGGGCGTTATTCCGGCGAGTAAAGGCGGAAAGTTAAAGGCGATGTTCCAAGGTTTTGGTGTTGGGTTCTATATCTTGCCACTGCCAACTTGGCTTCATATTCCACGCGATGCATTTATGGCAGTTGCAATTTATCTCACGATCACAACTGGTTTCGATTATTTTAAAAAGGTCTTGAAAAAGTGAAGCGCAATCTTGATCTGGCTACGACGGTTGTTAAGCAATTAAGTAAAAAAGGTAAAACTGTCGCGGTTGCTGAATCAATAACTGGCGGCGGCTTAGGAGCGGCAATTACAGATGTGGCAGGATCATCTGAAATATTTCTTGGTGGCGCAATAACTTACAGCGATGTAAGTAAGACAAAATTGCTGGAATTTCCAAAGCGACTTATTACAAAACACACTGCCGTATCGGAAGAAGTTGCAAAGGCGATGGCCGAGGGCGCCCGCAACTTATTTAAAGCCGACTATGCAATTTCAACTACCGGAGTCGCTGGCCCAGGCAAGGCATATGGAAAAAGCGCAGGCACTGTATGGATTGCAATTGCCAGCAAGAAAGAGACAATTGCTGTTGAACTTTCGATAGCGGGCGATCGCGCCACGGTAAGAAAGTCCACAATTGAGAGCGCCTTAGCCACTTTTTCGCGTATCCTAGGAGCGTGAGTTCAGTGACCCTTCTTCGCACCCATATCGGTAGCACCTTGCGCCAAGCGCGTATTTCACAAGGTCGCACCCTTCGCGATGTTGCAAAGGCAGCCCGCGTATCTTTGGGCTATCTATCTGAAGTAGAACGCGGCCAGAAAGAAGCTTCTTCCGAACTTCTAAATTCAATCTGCCAAGCACTCGACCTCTCTTTATTAACAGTTATCGCAAATGTATCTATCGAAATTCGCGCAACACAAGCTCCATCACTTAGCGTTGTAGAAGCCGCCGCTTAGCTTTCTAGCTAGCGACGATATTTTCGGATATTGGATCAACTGATGACAGTAGCCCCGGCTCAACGTTCAAGAACAGCGATTCTCTCTGGCGCGAAAATAGTAATTACTGAAGTGGGTTCATATGAATCAAATATGGTTGATATTGCTGCTCGTGCCCAAGTCTCAAGAGCTACGGTTTATAACCACTTTGCAGATAAAGAAGAGATGATGTTTAGCCTTCTTGAATCTGAAATTTTGCGCCTCGCAGATCTTGCTAAGAAATCGCCATCTCCCAAAGAGGCGCTACTTCTTCTATCTCGTGAAATTTCAGGGGATAAGGCCCTTCGCAAAATGACTGAGACCGATCCGGAAGATATCGCTAGCTTTGTAACAATTGGTGAACACCCGCTTTGGGCCGTTGTTCAAGAGTCACTGACCAAGATTTTTGGGTTAAATAATTACAGCCTGATTCTTCACTGGCTGATTGGCCAAATTGCCTCGCCACTTACGCCAGCTGAATCTGCCCATCAAGCAGAGCAAATCGCTCGATCACTCTCTAATTAAGGTCGGATAGTTTGCGAATAACTGAATTGCGCGCTCGCATTGCCGAGTATTTTCCAGATCCAACAACTTATTCACGAGATACCGTTCATGCCGAATTAGGTGGCATAACGGTTGAGCAAGCCCTTGTAATGGGTCAGGAGCCAGGAGATATCTGGAAGGGCGTTGTTGCCCATAATCCAGAGATGCCAGC
>CAIQHM010000044.1 GCA_903871555.1 uncultured Actinomycetes bacterium
CCAGCAGATGGTGCACTTTCAATCTTCACTTGAACCGGTGCTTTCGCAACTGGCTTGAATGAAGCTGATTGCGCTGCAGCTGCAACGATTTCCTTAACAGCTGATGGATCTGGTGTGTATTCGCCAGTATCTAGTGCACGTTGGCGTTCTGATGATGTGTAAAGACCCATCGCGCTACGTGAATCAAATGGTAAGTAATCAAGTGCCAAGCGACGGAAGATGTAATCCATCATGGATTGCGCCATGCGGATATCTGCATCATCTGTCATGCCTGCTGGTTCGAAGCGCAGGTTAGTGAACTTCTCTACAAATGTTTCTAGTGGAACTCCGTATTGCAGCCCGATTGATACTGCGATTGAGAAGGCATCCATTACACCGGCAAGAGTTGAACCTTGCTTGCCAAGCTTTAGGAATACTTCACCAAGTGCGCCATCTGCATATGCACCAGCTGTCATATAACCCTCGGCGCCGCCAACCATAAATGATGTTGTGATTGATGGACGTGACTTAGGTAGACGCTTACGTGTAGCAGTTGGGTGTGCTGCTTCTGAAACAGCATCTGTTGGTGCACCCTTTGAATCAGATAGTGGTTGGCCGACCTTGCAGTTATCGCGATAAACCGCGAGCGCCTTAAGTCCGAGCTTCCAACCTTCGTAATAAACCTCTTCGATTTCAGCAACTGTTGCATCTGAAGGCAGGTTGACTGTCTTTGAGATTGCGCCAGATAGGAATGGTTGACATGCAGCCATCATCTTTACGTGGCCCATTGCTGAGATTGAGCGAATACCCATTGCGCAGTCGAAGATGTCATAGTGCTCTGGCTTTAAGCCAGGTGCGTCAATGATATTTCCGTTCTCGCCGATATATTCAACGATTGCTTCGTTGGTCTCATCTGAATAACCAAGCTTCTTAAGTGCTTGTGGAATTGTCTGGTTAACGATCTGCATTGAACCGCCACCAACAAGCTTCTTAAACTTAACTAGAGCAAGGTCTGGCTCGATACCTGTTGTATCGCAATCCATCATCAAGCCGATAGTTCCGGTTGGTGCAAGAACTGAAGCTTGCGCATTACGCCAGCCATTCTTCTCGCCAATTTCTAAACACTTTTCCCACTCTTTATTCGCTACTTGCCAGACATCTTGGTCAAGTGAAGTAACGCTCTTTGCAGAAACAGATGCATTTGCATGCTTCTTCATTACGCGAGTGTGTGCTTGTGCGTTGCGAGCGAAGCCAGCATATGGTCCAACGATTCCTGCAAGTTCTGCAGAGCGACGATATGAAGTTCCGGTCATAAGAGATGTGATTGCGCCAGCAAGTTGACGGCCACCATCTGAATCGTAAGCAAGACCTGAGGCCATAAGAAGTGCACCAAGGTTTGCAAAGCCGATACCAAGTTGGCGATAGTTACGAGTTGTTTCACCGATTGGATCTGTTGGGAAATCTGCGAAGCAGATTGAGATATCCATTGCAGTGATAATTAGCTCGGTTGCTTTAACAAAGTTCTTTGCATCGAATGAACCATTTGATTCAAGGAACTTTAGAAGGTTAAGTGATGCCAAGTTACATGATGAGTTATCAAGTGACATGTATTCAGAGCAAGGGTTCGATGCATTGATGCGACCGGTCTCTGGGTTTGTGTGCCATTCGTTGATTGTGTCGTCATATTGAATTCCTGGATCAGCGCAAGCCCATGCAGCTTCTGCCATCTTGCGGAATAGTTCGCGAGCTTCAACAGTTTCGATAACTTCACCTGAAGCGCGAGCAACTAGCCCAAACTTTTCGTTGTTCTCATATGCGCGCATGAATTCATCTGATACGCGAACTGAGTTATTTGCATTCTGGTATTGCACAGAAATAATGTCTTTGCCGCCAAGATCCATATCGAAGCCAGCATCACGAAGGGCGCGAATCTTGTCCTCTTCGCGGACCTTGGTCTCAATGAATTCTTCGATATCTGGGTGGTTTACATCTAGAACAACCATCTTTGCTGCGCGACGGGTTGCGCCACCTGACTTGATTGTTCCTGCTGATGCATCTGCACCGCGCATGAATGAAACTGGACCAGAAGCTGTTCCGCCAGACTTTAGAAGTTCTTTAGCAGAGCGAATACGAGAAAGGTTTAGACCTGCGCCGGAACCGCCCTTGAAGATCATTCCTTCTTCGCGATACCAGTTAAGGATTGAATCCATGGTGTCATCAACAGAGAGAATGAAACATGCAGAAACTTGTTGTGGTGCATTTGTTCCGACGTTAAACCAAACTGGTGAGTTAAATGAGAAGACTTGGTGCATTAGCATCCAAGTTAATTCGTGTTCGAATATTTCCGCATCGACATCAGTTGCGAAGTAACCGAATTCTTTTCCAGCCTTTGTGTAAGTAAGAACAACGCGATCGATAACTTGCTTAAGTGACCATTCACGATTTTCGTGTCCTACTGCGCCGCGGAAGTACTTTGTTGTAACGATGGTTGATGCATTTACTGACCAGAAGTCTGGGTATTCCACACCTTTTTGTTCGAAGATAACTTCGCCAGATTTCCAGTTGGTCTGTACAACATCGCGACGTTCCCAAGTCACTTCGTCATAAGGATGCTTTCCAGCAGTTGTATATATTCGTTCGAGAGTAAGTCCCTTACCTAGGGTTTTCTTACTTCCCGCTGCTGGCTTATTGACGATAGACATGACTTATTTCCTTCTTCCGACTAGTGATTAATTAACTAAAGTTTTTTGGGAATTTGCATTTGTTGTATTTGAAGGAGCCGCGCGGAGAAGTGCGATCTCACCTTCAAAGTCTTCAAGTGTGGAGAACGAACGATATACCGAGGCAAACCGTAAGTACGCGATTTGGTCTAATTCACGGAGTGGCGCGAGGATCGCCATTCCAACTTCTTGTGCTTCTACTTCTGCCTGGCCATCAGAGCGGAGTGTCTCTTCAACTCTTTGGGCAAGCAGTGCTAAGTCGTCATCATTAACTGGTCGACCTTGGCAGGCCTTGAGAACACCAGAGATAACCTTCTCGCGGCTAAATGGCTCGGTCGCACCTGATCGTTTAATGATCATGAGGATCGAGGTTTCAGAGGTTGTGAAGCGGCGATTGCAGGCTGTGCATTCGCGGCGGCGGCGAATCAAGGTGCCATCTTGTCCAGAGCGAGAATCGACGACTCGAGAGTCCTCGCTTCTGCAAAATGGACATAACATTCTTGGATTTCCCCTTTTATTAGCTTTTTACTGATTTCAAGCTGAGCCCCGAACCATACTGGAAAACCACAACTTATGGAACTTAATCGCGGTCTGACCCCTATATGTAGTAGGAACTGTAGACCAAAACTCGAGGGTTTAAAGGAGGCTGAGCGGCGTGTCGGGAGGAAAGGGCTATTTAGTTGAATAAGCGCCGGTTGAAACCGGAGAACTCTCCAATATCTCCCATTCGCTATCTGTAAATAGGCGCGAGCGCGTTAAGAATCGCTTGCCCTCAGGAGCCTCAAGTGAGAAGCCACCACCCCGACCATCCACTAGATCGATCGTTAAATGGGTGTGTTTCCAATATTCAAATTGCGATGCTGACATCCAAACTTTAATTGGATTAGTAATTCCAGAAATTTTAAATTCGCCAACTAAAACATCTTGGCCACCAACTTTAAATTCACCTTCTAAGTAACACATTGGAGAAGACCCGTCACAACAACCGCCTGATTGATGAAACATCAGCGGACCGTTGATTGCAGTGAGTTTTCGCAGCATTTCTGCGGCGGCCTCGGTGTAATCAACTCGTGACGGGATCTCCATTACATCCTTTTATTTGCAGTCGTCGGGCTTCTCTCTTTTTTAAAAGAATCCTAATTTATTTGGGGAGTAGGAAACTAGCAGATTCTTTGTCTGTTGGTAATGATCGAGCATCATCTTATGAGTTTCGCGACCAATACCTGAAGCCTTATAACCACCAAATGCAGCACCAGCTGGATAGGCGTGATAGCAGTTGGTCCAAACACGACCTGCTTGAATTGCGCGACCTGCGCGATAAGCAGTGTTCATGTCACGTGACCAGACGCCAGCACCAAGTCCATACAAGGTGTCATTTGCAATCTCCATTGCATTATCAAAACCATCGAACTTTGTAACTGATACAACTGGTCCGAAGATTTCTTCCTGGAAGATACGCATCTTGTTATTGCCTTCGAAAATTGTTGGCATAACGTAATATCCGCCGGCTAATTCGCCGCCGAGATCTGCGCGCTCGCCACCAGTTAATACCTTGGCGCCCTCTTTCTTACCTATATCTAAGTAAGAGAGAATCTTCTCTAGTTGATCAGTGCTTGCTTGGGCGCCGATCATGGTTGAGAGATCAAGTGGGTGACCTTGTTTGATTGCCTTAGTCCGCGCAGTTACATCGCCCAAGAATTTGTCGTAAATCTTGGTATCAATAAGTCCGCGTGATGGACAGGTACAAACTTCGCCTTGGTTGACTGCGAACATTGTGAAGCCTTCAAGGGCCTTATCGTAAAAGGCGTCATTTTCAGCTGCCACATCGGCGAAGAAGATATTTGGACTCTTTCCGCCTAGTTCTAGGGTTACCGGGATGATGTTCTCTGATGCATATTGCATGATCAACCGACCAGTAGATGTTTCACCGGTAAACGCGATCTTTGCAATACGAGGAGAAGATGCGAGTGGCTTGCCTGCTTCAACACCGAAGCCGTTAACGATATTTATAACTCCATCAGGAAGTAAATCTTTAATAATATCCATCAGGAAGTGAATTGATACTGGTGTTTGTTCAGCTGGCTTTAGAACTACACAGTTACCTGCAGCAATTGCTGGAGCCAATTTCCAAACAGCCATCAATATTGGGAAGTTCCAAGGGATGATCTGACCGACAACACCTAGTGGCTCGTGGAAGTGATAAGCAACTGTGTCATTATCGAGTTCGCCAGCGCTGCCTTCTTGCGCACGAATTGCAGCAGCGAAATAACGGAAGTGATCAATTGCTAGCGGAATATCTACATACATTGCTTCGCGAATTGGTTTTCCATTTTCCCAAGTCTCTGCAACTGCAACAGCCTCGAGATTTGCTTCGATGCGATCTGCAATCTTATTGAGAATATTTGCGCGCTCTGTTGCAGATGTCTTACCCCATGCTGGTGCTGCTGCATGTGCGGCATCTAAAGCGAGATCGATATCTGCGGCATTGCCTCGAGCAACTTCGCAAAATACTTTTCCAGTTACTGGAGTTACGTTTTCAAAATATTGACCCGAAGTTGGTTTTACGAACTTTCCATTAATCCAATGGTCATACCGCGGCAAGAAAACTGCCTTGCTTCCTGGTTGGCCGGGTGAAACGAAATCAGTCATTTCTCTCCCCTTATGAGCAATAAAGAGGCGACCGAGATTGGCCACCAATTGCTCAGGAAATTACTCCTGACCTACCCTTTATATAAGGGGCATATAGCAGGGCTAGCACCTATTTAATTGGCACCCAGAGTTTGGTTCCTGGCTTGATATCTGTTGAGGCTAGGCCATTGGCTGAAACGATCTGATCAACGACGGATGAGAGATCAGATCGGCCGCCCGTATTTAGCATCTGAGCGATAGACCAGATGGTCTCCCCTGATGCCACAACAACTTGCATGTAACCAGCAGTGCCGGTCTTGATAATTTCAGTAGATGCATTTCCGTGATCAGTTAATGAGCTGCTGAAACCAGCGCCAATTACTATCAATAGCGATGCGCCAACAAAAGTTCTTGCGAGCTTCCTTCTGCGGTTGTTGCTCATTTACTTCTCCTACTTAACCTTGCTACCAAGAACCGAGGGGATTCGGTCTTTCGAACAAGTGTTCTAAAAGGAACTATAGGTCAAGCCACTGACACAATCAAGTTAAAATCGAACAAATGTTCGCTTTTTTTCAGAATCTGGTTTATGATTTGCTCATGAGTAAAAAGAAGATAAGTGAGCTTCCAGATGGCCCAGCCAACGAGCATGGCCTGACCCCCCGCCAGGCCAAGATTCTCGATGCCATCCGCACCGCGATTGAGACCAACGGCTATCCCCCAACTATGCGTGAGATCGGCCAAGCTGCCGGCCTTGCCTCACCAGCCTCGGTTTCATATCAATTAGAGACCCTCGTTGAAAAAGGATTTATCCGCCGCGATGCCACGAAGGGTCGTGCCCTTGAAATCACATACCCAAGTGAGGGCGAGGCGATTACCCCAGAGAAGACCCGCAATGTGCCACTCCTTGGTTCGATCGCTGCAGGTTCACCGATCTTGGCAGAACAGAGTTTTGATGAGGTCTTTCCACTTCCAGAATCATTCGTTGGCAAAGGCGATGTTTATATGCTGAAAGTTAAGGGCGATTCGATGATTGATGTCGCAATCTGCGATGGCGATTACGTTGTTATTCGCGCCCAGAAGGATGCAAATAAGGGCGAGATCGTTGCCGCAATGATTGATGGCGAGGCCACTGTGAAAACTTGGTCGAAGAAAGATGGTCATTATTGGTTGCTTCCTGCAAATGAAAACTATGCACCAATCCCTGGTGATGGCGCCGAAATTCTCGGCATCGTTACAGCGGTCTTGCGAAGCCTTAAATAACTTAACTAATCCAACTTATAGCTAATTTAAATCCAAGGCCGTTCATCTGTTGGATCTTCCCAACTTGGTATTGGTTCTTGCAACGGGCTATCTATCCAACAGAAGCGACCATTAATTCCTGCGCTCTCATCGCTAACTAATTTAAGAATTAATTGGCCAGCTTTCTTTGGATCATCTCCCCCAGTTTTTTCTACCCAATCAACCCAAGATTTGTAATCCGCGCCGGCTTGGCCAAGTGCATCTGCCTTCGCACTTATATCGGCCCACATATCGCTGCGCACATCACCAGGATGAATCACATTTGCAGTAACACCACTTCCACTTATCTCTGCTGCTAGATGTCTAGTGAATTGATTTAGGGCCACCTTTGCTGTGGCATATGCACTATTTAGCTTTCCGGGTGGATGCAGGGCGGCTGCCGAACTTAAGTTAATAATGCGTCCCCACTTCGCTTCCAACATTGCAGGCAAGAAAACTCGTGAGGTGAAATATGGGGCAAGTGCGTCAATCATTATGGTTTCGACCCACTGCTTGGGATCTGCATCCTTTATTAAATCTATTGGTCCAAATACGCCAGCAGCATTTACTAAGATCTGCACAGCGCCATGTTCTTTTGCTACCTGTTCTTGAAGTGAATTAACAAATTCGATATCACTAACATCACCGCAGATATTTATAATGTTTTCGGATTGTGCCATCGGGGTTCTAGAGACTGCAATAACTTTGTGTCCGGCACCTACAAGTGCCAAGGCGATTTCGCGACCGATTCCTTTTGATGCGCCAGTTACTAATGCTAATTTCATCTAGATATTTACCGGCGCAATTAGGCCAGCGCTCTCAAGTTCGGACCAGAGATTAGCTGGAAGTTCGAAATCAAAGGCCGCAATATTTGCTTCTAACTCTGCAACTGTTCCTGCGCCATTCAATACTGTTACAACTGCCGGATGACGCAATGGGAATTGCATCGCCGCTGCTGTAAGTGGAACCTTGAAATCCTTTAGGAAATCACGAATCTCTAGCGCTCTATTAATAATCTCTTGTGGTGCCGGAATATAGTCAAAGAGCGCACCTTCAACTGGGTTTGCAAGAACACCTGTGTTGTATACGCCGGCTGCAACTATTGAAACGTTCTTCTTCAAGGCAAGTGGGTAAAGCTCATCTTGTGCGCTCTGATCCAAAATCGTGAAGCGTCCAGCAATTAATGCAATATTCAAATCTGTATTCTTAATTATCTCAATCGATGCCGGGCACCAATTCATGCCGATACCAATTGCTTTTACAATTCCCTCGCGGCGCATCTGATCTAAAACTGGATATGCAACATCAATCGCCTCTTGCACGCAATCTTGGGCATCATGAAGATAGGCAATTTCGATGGAATCTAAATTCATTCGTTTAAGACTTGCCTCTAAACCATTTCTAATTCCGGCTGGGCTGTAGTCATAATAAGTTTCGATATTTGGATCACCATCTGGATATTTATCCATCTCTAAATTAACGCCAGGACGAAGCGGGCGCCCAACCTTCGTTGAAATAGTTACACCAGATTTGCGACCAGCAACTGCGCGACCGACTCGGCGTTCTGCGGTTCCATAGCCATATAGTGGAGCGGTATCGATGTAATTAATTCCTGAATTTATTGCAAGATCAATCATCGCATCGGATTCAGCTTCTGAGACAGATCTAAATAGCCCACCAAGTGGCGCGGTGCCCAAACTTAACTTTGAGATTACAAGTTCAGTTCCTTTTACATCAGTTAATTCAGAATGCCGTGCCATAGCGCTTCCCAATCTGTTCCCTCTTGCGGAATATATTTCTTGCGATTACTTGAATCAGAAATCATTGATCTGCCCTCTTCAAGTGAGGCAATCTTGCCATCCGCCTCCATCTGAATAATTAAATTTCCCAGAACTGTGGCTTCAACCGGACCTGAATAAACAATCTTTCCAGTGGCATCAGCAGTTAATTGATTTAGCAATTCATTGGCAGAACCGCCACCGACAATATTTATTTCGTCAATTTCTTTACCTGATGCATCAATCAAATCTTTAAGTGCTCTGGAATAGGCAAGCGCCAAACTATCAAAAATACATCTTGCATATTCAAATGGTGTCTCCGGAACAGCCTGTCCGGTCTCTTCGCAGAATTTCGCAATAGTTTCTGGCATTGGTCCTGGTTTAGCAAACATTGGATCTTCAGTATCAATTATCTGAATCGAATCGCACTTCGCTGCACCGGCCGCTAGTTCAGCTGCTGTGAAGTTCTGCCCCTTACCTCGCCAATATCTAATTGATTCTTCTAATAACCACATGCCAGTAACATTTCGAATAAACCTGATTCGTCCTTCGACGCCAACTTCATTAGTGATGTTGTAATCCATTGCCTTCTGAGTGGTTACTGCTGTTTCTAATTCAAGGCCAACAAGTGACCAAGTTCCACTAGAAATATAGGCCGACCTGCCATTTGGATTAAGCGGTGTTCCTGCGACGGCAGATGCAGTGTCATGTGAACCGACTGCGACAACTTTTATGCCATTGATAGCACCGTGGCCACGAACTTTTCCGATAATCGTCTTCGGTTTGTGAAGCTTTGGAAAGATGGCCTTAGGAATACCAATCTTTTTGATTAGATCCCAATCCCATTCCTGAGTTCTTGCATTTAACAGTTGGGTGGTTGATGCATTCGTTACTTCGCTGCTCTTCTTGCCGCATAAGAAGTAATTCAAAAGATCAGGCAACAGTAAAAATACCTTAGCGCTCTTAAATGCTTGACTACCCTTTGCTGCGAAGAGTTGGTAGGCAGTATTAAAGAAGATGAATTGAATTCCGGTCTTTGAATAAATATATTCCCGGCCGACATCGCGTTGCAGTTGTGTCATCAAGCCATCGGTTCGTCCATCGCGATATGTAAAAGGAATTTCTGCAAGCTTGCCTTCAATATTTATAAGTCCATAATCAACGGCCCAAGAATCAATACCAAGTGACTTGATCGGCCCAAGTTCTAAACTCTTATTTAACCCAGTGATAACTTCGTGAACAATTTTCTCCCATTCCCAGCGGATAGAACCATCGCTTAGAACCTGGGGTTCGTGTGCGAAGCGGTGAACTTCGCGCACGATAATTTTCCCGTTTTGAATGTGTCCCACAGCAACTCTTCCGCTTGATCCACCAAGATCAACTGCAGCGTAAAGCGTCATGGTTTTTTCCTCTACCTAATTAGCGCAAGAATGCAGCGGATACGCCACCGTCAACTGGAATATGAAGTCCGGTTGTTAGTGATAAATCTCCGGCGAGAATTACAAAGACTGCTGCTGCAATGTGATCTGGAAGAACTTCTTTCTTCAAGATCGTGCGCTTTGCATAGAATTCGCCAAGCTTAGATTCTTCGACACCATAAACTGCTGCGCGATTTGCGCCCCAGCCTGATGCAAAGATTCCAGAACCCTGTACAACGCCATCTGGATTTATTCCATTGACGCGAATTCCGAATTCACCAAGTTCTGCTGCTAATAGACGGACTTGGTGCGCTTGATCAGCCTTAGTAGAGCCATATCCAATGTTATTTGGACCAGCAAAGACCGAGTTCTTAGAAGAGATGTAAACAATATCGCCGCCCATTTTCTGCGCAAGCATTGCCTTAGCACCTTCGCGAGAAACTAGGAATGAACCACGCGCCATGATGTCGTGTTGCAGATCCCAATCCTTCGCAGTTGTTTCAACAAGTGATTTACTAATTGAAATTCCGGCATTGTTGACCAAGATGTCAACGCCACCGAAAGCTAGAGCAGCTGAAGCAATTCCTGCAGCAATCTCCTCTTCGCTTGTTACGTTCATTGAAATAGCAATTGCCTTATCTGGACCACCAAGGGATTTTGCTAATTCAGTAGCGCCTTCAATATTTAAATCAGCGATTACTACGCAAGCACCTTCAGCAGAGAGTCTTATTGCAGTGGCTTTTCCAAGACCTGATGCTGCGCCGGTAACAAGTGCGATTCGACCAGCAAGTGGCTTTGGCTTTGGAGCGCGCTTTAGCTTTGCCTCTTCTAGATCCCAGTATTCAATACGGAATTTCTCTGATTCTGCGATTGGTTGATACTTAGAAAGTGCTTCAGATCCGCGCATAACATTTATTGCATTTATATAGAATTCGGATGCGACACGAGCAGTCTGCTTATCTTTGCCGAATGTGAACATTCCAATTCCGGGAACCAAGATAACTGCTGGATCTGCACCACGCATTGCAGGTGAATCCTTTGTAGCGAATTTGTTGTAGTAAGCAGCGTAATCCAAGCGATATTGCTCGTGCGCTTTATTTGCAAATTCGACGACATCTTCAATTGGTGCCTTTGGATCAACATCGATAACCATTGGGCGAACTTTGGTTCGCAAGAAATGGTCAGGACATGAAGTTCCAAGTGCCGCAAGACGTGGCATCTCGCTGCCTTGCAAGAAATCTAAAACAACATCGCCATCCGTGAAATGACCAACCATGCGTGCATCGCGTGATGCGATTCCACGAAGATATGGGGCAAGTTCTGCGGCGCGAGTTTTACGTGCAGCTGAATCTAGAGGTGCAAACTTTGCAACTTTCTTACCGAATGGCTCGGCCTTGCCCTTCTCTTTAATAAACTTTTCAGCTTTTTCAATTGCTTCGATAGAACGTTTTTCACATTCTTCGCTGGTGTTGCCCCAAGTAGTCAATCCATGTCCACCTAGAACACAACCTTTTGCCTTTGGATTATTCGAAGCAATTGCAGCCATATCCAGACCAAGTTGGAATCCAGGACGACGCCATTCCACCCAGAGAATTTCATCTCCGAAGCATTCGCGAGTTAGTTTTTCACCATCGATTGATGTTGCAAGCGCAATGATTGAATCGGGATGCAAATGATCAACATGATCGTAATCAACTAGCCCGTGCATCGAGGTATCAATACTTGGAGCTGCGCCACTTCCGCCGAAGCGACAGTAATCAAAGAGCGCAACCATCTCATCTTCGTGTTCTACACCGCGATAAACATTGTTAAGTAATTTAAAGCGTTCTAAATCAAGTGCGGCAAGGCCAGATTCAGTTAGCGTTCCAAGATCGCCGCCAGAACCTTTAACCCATAAGACTGGAGATTTTTCGCCAGTAGCAGGATTATCTAAAAGGCCTTTGGCAGAGGTATTTCCGCCCGCGAAGTTTGTAAATCTCGGCTCTGAACCAAGTTTGTTACTTCGTGCAAGTAGTTCTTGTACTGGTTTCGGTGTCGTCATTATTACGCGCCCCACCCTGCCTGTGCGCCGCCGACCCGATCTACTGAAATCTTTTCCAGATATCCACTGCGCGCAAATGCTGCTTTTGGATCTGGATCTAAACCTTGTTCGCTACGGACTTCACCAAGAAGTTCGCGAACATCGGTGTTGTATGCATCCATCAAGATGTCATTACCTGCAAGCACATCACAATCTGTTTGTGCCTTCTTAAGTGCAACTGCATCGACAAGGAGCGCTTTTGCTACTGCCTCTTGCACATTTGTAATTGAACGGATTTGGCCAGGAATTTTATCTTCGATGTTGTGACATTGATCTAGGACATAAGAAACTGGGGTGTCTTTTGCAAAACCGCCACCTTGATTAACTTCGTGCATGATTCTAAATAGTTGGAATGGATCTGCTGCACCAACGATTAGATCGTCATCTGCATAGAAACGTGAGTTGAAATCGAAGGCACCAAGGCGCTTCTTCATTAGCAAGAATGCCACGATGTATTCGATATTTGTTCCTGGTGCATGGTGCCCGGTATCAACGCAGACTGACGCCTTTGGTCCAAGTTCTAAGCAGTGCACATATGAAGTGCCCCAATCAGGAACATCTGTTGAATAGAAAGCTGGTTCAAAGAATTTGTATTCAAGAAGCATGCGTTGGTTTGCACCTAAACGGTCATACAACTTCTTAAGTGATTCGGCTAGACGCTCTTGGCGACCACGCAAGTCATCTTGGCCTGGATAGTTTGTGCCATCAGCAAACCAAAGTTTGATGTCTTGTGCACCTGTTTGATCCATGATGTCAACACATTCAAATAAATGGTCAACCGCCTTCTGGCGAATCTTCGCATCTGGATGACATACAGAACCAAATTTATAATCATTATCTTGAAAAGTATTTGAGTTAACTGTTCCAAGACGAACACCTAAATCTTTCGCATGTTGGGCAAGCGCCTTGTAATCATCAACGCGGTCCCAAGGAATATGCATTGCAACTGAAGGAGAAGCGCCTGTGTACTTATGAACTTGGGCAGCATCTGCAATCTTTTCAAATGGATCGCGCGGAGTTCCGGCCGAAGAGAAAACTTTGAAACGAGTTCCAGAATTTCCGTAAGCCCATGATGGAACTTCGATAAAGAAGCGCTTTAATACTTCCTTTGCTTCATTCTTACTTGCCATGTCCATGCTCCCTTTTAGTTTTATTTAGTTGTGATCAAATTTAAGCTAGATAGAAAACTTCTTTTAACCTTAAAAATCCTTCATCGGGGGCTTTGCCATCTAGCTCGACAAAGAATTGCCCCATCTCGGCCTGCCAACGCGCATTTACATCCGTAGCGGCCATACCTGCTTTTGCAGCGTCTAAATCTTCTGTCTCCAAATACCCAATAAGCGTTCCATCTGATTCATCTAAATAGAGTGAGTAATTGCTCCAGCCTGTTGCTCGAAGTGCATCCAACATATCTGGCCAAACTTGCGCATGACGCCGAATATATTCAGGCATCATCTCTTTCTTAACTTGCAATCTAAAACAGACGCGTTCCATTTATTTAACCAGGCTCACAATCCAACTGTAGTCCAAAAATATATTCATGAAAAGTTCTTGAAAAGAAGAGAGCGACAATCTCCGCGAGGAAATTGTCGCTCTCCCAACCTTAATTAATTAAGAATTAATTAGAAGTTGTACTTGTCTACGTTTGCCTTTGTGAAGACAGTAGCTGGTCCGAGGAGAACTTCATTTCCTACAGCACCCTTGATAACAGTACGAGTCTTAACGCCGTGATCGCCCTTAGCGGACTTGATAACTGCGCCGACCTTTACTGATTGCTTTGAATTACGGATTGAGTTAGCAATTTGCACTGCTACGTAACCGAAGTTTTCTACATCCCATAGAGATGCTTGAGCTCCTGAGCCGTCCTTGATGTATGTCTTCATATCATTTGGAAGACCTAGACCAGTTACGAAAACCTTGCCCTTTGAAGCTGAACCTGAAACGTACTTAGCAGCTGCAACGATACCTACAGATGTAGGAGCAACGATTGCTTCGATTGTTGGGTTCTTCTGGATAAGTCCTTGAGTTTCAGTTGTTGATTCTTCTGGCTTATCTAGACCGTAAGCTGTAGCAACAACCTTTACCTTTGGATACTTAGCTGCAAGACGCTTGTTCATGAATTCGATCCAAACGTTCTGGTTTGTAGCATCTGGTGTTGTTGAAAGTACAGCGATATCGCCTTCGCCACCAGCTAGTTCAGCTGCTGAATCTGCAAGTGCGTTACCGATACCTTCTGATGAAGCCTGGTTAACGAATACTGAGCGACCAGCTTGAGCAACATCTGAATCGTATGTAACAACTGTTACACCCTTCTTCTGAGCTGCCTTAAGTGCTGGAACAAGTGCATCCTTATCGTTAGCTGCAATGATCAAAACGTTGTATCCGCCTTGAACTGCTGCGTTGATTTCCTTAACTTGTGCTGCTGCAGTGATTTCGGTTGGTCCCTTGTATGCACAAGTTGCGCCGAGTTCCTTACATGCACGTTGTACACCCTTGTCAGCTGCTTGGAAGTAGCCGATTGTTCCTAATTTAGGAATGTGTGCAATTTTTAACTTTGTTGCTGCTGAAGAAGGTGCTACGAACGCTGTTGCGATCAATGCACCTGTTGCAATTGCTGCAAGTACTTTTTTCAAAGTGGTTCCTCTCTTGCTTTCTAATAACAGAAACAACCTTTGGTTCTGTCAATCGAACTAGGAATGTAGCTACGCGTCCTAGAACAACTCTGTGAATCTATGGGGATTCAGCCCGACCTACAAGGTCTTTTTTATAACATTTTCTTAACTTTTATTTGCCGCTCGAACTTTCGCGGCTTTCGCCTTGTTTATCAGGACAGGCGCTGCAACAGAGATAAGAAGCAAGATGCCGGTAACAATGGTTCGCCACTGTGCATTAATTTCGCGAAGCGTTAACCAAGATTCAACGCTACCTGCGAGTAGAACACCAGCAATAACGCCCCACATGGTTCCGATGCCACCAAATATTGAGACACCACCCAGTAAACAAGCAGATATCACTAATAATTCAAGACCAATTCCATTATCAGCTTGTGCAGTTGAGAATCTAAATGTGTAGATGACACCAGCAACACCTGACATGAATCCAGTGAATGTGAAAACAATAATCTTATGTTTGATCACGTTAATACCAGCGAATCGTGCTGCCTCTGGGCTCTGGCCAATTGCAAGGGTGCGACGACCAAATGGGGTGTTATGGAGTAGCAAACCAAAGCCGATTCCGAAGAGAATTATTATAGGAAG
>CAIQHM010000045.1 GCA_903871555.1 uncultured Actinomycetes bacterium
GCAAAAGATGAGACCAGGCTTTCTGGGGGAAGTGCGTCACCAAAAGAGTTAGAACAATTACAACATGAGATTGCCACGCTAGCTGCACGTAGGGCTGAACTCGAAGATGGCGAGTTAGAAATCATGATGAAGGTTGATGCTGCCAAAGAGAAGGTTGCGACAATCAAGAGTGATGAAGATGGTTTAAAGAAATTGGAACTCGAAATAAATATTCGATTAGAAAATGCAATCACTGAACTTGATCGCGAAATTGCCTTGAAGAAATCCGAGCGCACTTTATTGGTTCCAAAGATTGAGGTAGCGCTTGTGGAACTTTATGCGAAAGTTGCAGCTAATGGCGGGGGAGTCGGGGCTGCGCTATTAATTGGCAATACCTGCGATGGCTGTCGCCTGGCTATTAATGCAGTTGAGATGGAACGTATTAAATCTTTAGATTCTGAAGAAGTTTTGCGCTGCGAAGAATGCCGTCGAATCTTGGTACGAATCTAAATGGGTCGCTCTTTTATTATTTCCGCAGATGGCGGTTCTCGAGGAAATCCGGGGCCGGCTGCATATGGCGCAGTTGTTTCTGAAAATGGAAAGATTTTGCACGAACTCTTTGAAACTATTGGGGTCGCTACAAACAATGTTGCCGAATACAACGGTTTACTTGCCGCACTTCGCAAAGTAAATGAGATTGATCCAACCGCGACTGTTGAAGCTCGGATGGATTCAAAGTTAGTTGTTGAACAGATGTCAGGTCGCTGGCAGATAAAGCATCCAGATATGCGCGAACTTGCAAAATTAGCCCGCGATGCCCACCCGGCAAATTTAGTTACATATAAATGGATTCCACGGGATGAGAATTCACATGCTGATCGCCTTGCAAATAAGGCGCTTGATGGAGATGTAAGTACCAATGCGCCGTTGCAGAAGAATTTCTTAGTCGAACGACTTGTATCTGGCGAGAAGCCAACAGTTATTTATTTCGTTCGACATGGTGAAACTATTTTGACACCAGAACGAAGATTTTCTGGTGGGGATGGTTCTGATCCCGAATTGAGTGCCGAAGGAATTGCCCAGGCCGAAGCAGTTGCAAAGGAACTTGCAGCGCGTAAGGCTGATTTATTGATCGTTTCACCGATGGTTCGCACAATTCAAACTGCAGAACGAATTGCGGCAGCGACTGGCTTGAAAATTGAATTAGATGAAGCTTGGCGTGAAGGTGCATTTGGTGAATGGGATGGTTTGAATATTCCAGAAGTGAAAGAACTTTATCCAAATGAGTGGCTTGCTTGGGTTTCAAGTGCTTCTGCACCTGCAGGAACTAGCGGAGAATCTTATGAAGATATTGCGGCACGATCTGAACTTGCACTAACAAATCTAGTTTTAGAACACCCGGGAAAAACTATTATTGTTGTGACTCATAATTATGTAATCAGATCACTTGTAACTTTAGTAATCGGGGCGCCAGTGGAGAGCGTTTTTCACCTTGATGTTCTGCCTTGCAGTATTACTACTGTAAATACATGGGCATCGGATGGATTGCGCGCACTTCGCGGATTAAGTGAGCGCAGCCACTTAAAGTAAAGCCTCACCCGCTCATGTCAGCCCTTACATCCTTGTAATGAGGCCATTGGATGACTACCGTACGTCAAATGCAGTCAGTGAAGACTCCAGATTCTGGACTCGTAAGCAGAAGTCCCAGAGAACTCGCTTGGCGACGATTCAAGGCGAACAAGATTGCGATCCCATCTGCAATTGCTTCTTTTACAATCGCATTTATAGCAATCTTTGCACCACTAATTGCTTGGGTCTTAAATGTGAGCCCTATTGAACGAGATCCAAGTTCGATTACAGCTCGCGGTGAAACAATTGGAAATTTTGGTGGAATGAGTTGGAACCATCCATTTGGCGTCGAGCCCGGAATTGGGTATGAC
>CAIQHM010000046.1 GCA_903871555.1 uncultured Actinomycetes bacterium
AGATTTGAAGCGCAGTTTTGAAGTTAATACTTATGGAATTTTTTACTGCGGACAAGCAGCTGCAAGAAAAATGATAGAACTTGGCACAAAAGGAAAAATTATTAACACCGCATCGATGGCCGCGAAGCAAGGACGAGTTCCATTTCTTGCCGATTATGTTGCAAGCAAGTTTGCAGTACTCGGTCTATCGCAAGCGATGGCTTTCGAATTAGCTCCACACGGCATTCGAGTTAATTGTGTTTGTCCTGGCTTTGTGGCTACTCCAATGCAAGATCGAGAGTTAGCGTGGGAGGCACAACTTCGCGGAACGGATCCCGAGAGTGTGAAGAAGCTTTGGATTAATGACACCCCACTTGCTCGCTTAGAGACCCCCGAAGATGTAGCGAAGGTTGTCGCTTTTCTTGCGGGCACTGATGCCGACTTTATTACCGGTGAAGCAATCTCAGTAAACGGGGGAGCGTATATGGATTGAGCCCCACAAAGTAAAAACTTAATATCGAGATCTCTTCCCTTTTAGATTTATTTAAATTAGCGTTTACCAACGTTTGTTTTTCTCAAATAATCTCAATGACGAGGAGTAAAAATGCCGTATAACGATAATCAAGACATACAAGAAGATAAAGCGCTTAGCGCTTTCGGATACAAAGAAGAACTTAAACGTACGATGGGTGGATTTTCATCTTTCGCACTAGCTTTCTCAATGATCAGTGTTACAACTACTGTCTTCACTTTATTCGCACAACCATTCCAAACTATTGGCGGCATAGCCATTTGGCTCTGGCTTCCAGTAATCGCAGGCACGCTTCTATTGTCTGCTGTTTATGGCCACTTAGCAGTTCGACTCCCAATTACCGGGTATGCCTATCACTGGGCTTCACGTCTGGTAAACCCTTCATATGGTTGGTTTACTGGATGGAATGCGCTTCTCTGCCAATTCGTTGGTTCTGCAGGAATTGCAGTAGCGACGGCTTCGGTTTTCGCCCCAGATTTCTGGGATAAACCAACACACGCAAACATAATTATGCTTTCAACGATTGGAATTGTTTTTGCAGTAGTTGTAAATATAATTTCAATTAAATTAACTGCACGCATCAATAACGGTGGTGCAAGTATTGAACTTGTTGGCACAATCGGTTTAACACTTCTCTTAGGAATCGGAATTGCATTCTTTGCTAATAAGCAGGGTGCAAGCATTCTTTTCCAGAGAGGTTCAAGTACCGGCGGTGCAATTAACATAACTGCAATTGCAACAGCGTTGCTACTTCCAATTTGGACAATTGCGGGCTGGGAAGGTTCTGCTGACTTAGCAGAAGAAACTCATGATCCACGCAAGGTTGCTCCACAAGCAATGCGCCGTGCAGTAATAATCTCCGGTCTTGCCGGCTTAGGAGTTTTTGCTATTTTCGCAATGGCAATTCCTGGTCCAATAGCAGACACTGTTAACTCAACATCATCAAATCCAATGATTGCAATTTTTGAATCGCACTTTGGTTCTGCTGGTGGGTTCTTGCTTCAAGTTGTTTGCTTCGTGTCCATGTTCTCATGCCTACTTGCAAATGTTACTGTCGCAACTCGTACATGTTATTCACTATCAAGAGATAACATGCTTCCTTTCTCAAAGACTTTCTCAAAAGTTAATCCAAATACCAAGACACCTATTGCAGCAGTTCTTCTGGTCGGAGCTTTTGCAATTGGAGTGACATTCCTTTCATCAGGAATTGCTTCTCAGGTATTGGGAATCGTAAGCGTTGTTCTTTACATAACTTATGGTTCAGTACTAGTTGCGGCCGTACTCGGAACTAAGAACAATAAAATTCCTAGTGCGCCTTCTCAGTACTACGACATGGGTAAGAAACTTGTCCCACTAAGTTATGTTGGAATCATTTGGGCAATAATCGTTGTCCTCTGCATGACCCTTCCTGCTGGAAGCCATGTAGTTGCAAAAATGACAATCTACTTCGAACTTGCCGCAGCCGTTTGGTACTTTGCAGTTCTTCGAGGTCGCCTGAAGAATGGAACAGCTGGTCCATTCCGCACTAATAAGTAATAACGCCTAAAAACTAGAAAAACTTGAAACCCCCGATCGGTCTCCGTGGAGATTCGGTCGGGGGTTTCGGCGTGTTGTTGCTATTCGAACAGGTGTTCGGCTACCCTTTATCCATTCGTGCTACCTAGCTCGGATATACCCAGCCTGAGCGGTTCCACATTTCCGCAGATGCCAAGCCTCTGCCGTCGGTGGGTCTCCGTACCTTCAGGACCGATAACGATGATCGATGAAAGGTCAACAAAATGGCTAAAGAACAGCCTGATAAACAATCTGAGAAGCAGAATTCAGATCGCACCAAAGCCTTAGATAGTGCACTTGCCCAAATCGAGCGTCAATTCGGTAAGGGTTCAGTTATGAAGATGGGCGATCGCGGCCCACAAGTTGTAGAAGTTATTTCAACCGGTTCAGTTGCGCTAGATATCGCACTTGGAATCGGTGGATTGCCTCGAGGTCGTATCGTAGAAATTTACGGACCAGAATCCTCAGGTAAAACAACTGTCGCACTTCATGCAATTGCAAATGCACAGAAAGCTGGCGGCATCGCAGCATTTATTGATGCTGAACATGCACTTGATCCAGAGTATGCCCGCAAATTGGGCGTTGATATTGATGCACTTCTAGTTTCACAACCAGACACTGGTGAACAAGCACTTGAGATTATGGATATGTTGGTTCGCTCTGGCGCAATTGATGTAATCGTTGTTGACTCAGTTGCGGCCCTAACACCTCGCGCAGAAATTGAAGGCGAGATGGGCGATTCACATATGGGCTTGCAGGCACGTTTGATGTCTCAAGCACTTCGCAAAATTACTGGTGCGCTTCACCAATCAAATACCACAGCAATTTTCATTAACCAATTGCGCGACAAGATCGGTGTCTTCTTTGGAACACCAGAGACAACAACTGGTGGAAAAGCACTTAAGTTCTACGCTTCTATCCGTCTTGATATCCGTCGTATTGAAACTCTTAAAGATGGCAATGATGCAGTCGGAAACCGTACTCGCGTCAAGGTTGTTAAGAACAAGATGGCACCACCATTTAAGCAAGCAGAATTCGACATCATTTACGGAGTCGGAATTTCACGCGAAGGCTCACTAATTGACCTTGGTGTTGAAGTCGGCATCGTAAAGAAAGCCGGAGCTTGGTACACCTACGAAGCAGATCAACTTGGTCAAGGAAAAGAGAATGCTCGTGCATTCTTGATCGATAATCCTGATCTTGCAAACGATATCGAGGCAAAGATTCGCGAACATTATGTCCCAATCGTTGTCGATGCTGAACTAGTAGCTGCAATAGATGAAGCAACCGCTGAGGTTGATTTCTAAGCTATTGAGTAAAAGTCAAGAAGTAGAAGCAGATCCCTACTCTTTCGCGTTAACCACCGCGCATTATGCGTTGGCACCACGTGCAAAGAGTAGGGCCGAGCTACATGCCCACTTAAAGAAACGTGGCGTAGAAGATGAAATTGCAGCAGCAGTTCTAGATGAACTTGAACTGCAAGGCCTCTTGAATGATTTAGAGTTCGCACAAATTTGGAGCGAATCTAGACAACGCCAGAAGAAGTTGTCTAAGCGATCGATAGCCCAAGAACTTAAATTTAAAGGTGTTTCTCAAGACATCATCGAAGAGACGATGGAAAATATCGATGACGAAGAGGAATACAAAATGGCCTTCACTTTGGCCGAACGGAAATTTCGCTCTTGTTCACATCTAGATCACGACGTTATTTATCGCAGGGTCCATGGCCTCTTATCTCGCAAGGGTTTTAGCCATTCCATTTCTGGTCGCATCATGCGGGAATTATTGGGAAGTAACTAGTTCTACCTTTCCAAACTAAGATTCTCGCGTGAGCAGCCAATTACAAGCCCGATCCTTTGTGGTTGAAACCTATGGCTGTCAGATGAATGCGCATGACACAGAACGCATTTCTGGTTTATTGCTCGATGCCGGATATGTTCAAGCCCTTGAGGGAAGCGAACCAGACTTAGTAGTTTTTAATACCTGCGCAGTTCGGGAAAATGCGGATAATAAACTTTATGGAAATCTCTCATTTCTGGCGCCACGAAAGAAGAGCGATCCTAATTTTCAAATTGCAGTCGGTGGTTGCATGGCGCAGAAAGATCAAGAATCAATTATTAAGCGTGCGCCTTATGTGGATGTCGTTTTTGGAACCCACAATATTGGCTCGCTGCCAACTCTTTTAGAACGTGCCCGCATTGAAGAAGAATCTCAAGTAGAAATAAAGGAAGCGCTCGAGCATTTCCCGTCGACTCTTCCAGCTCGTCGCCACTCTGCATTTAGCGCCTGGGTTTCGGTATCTGTCGGGTGCAATAACACTTGCACATTTTGCATCGTGCCATCACTTCGTGGAATTGAGAAGGATCGCAGTGAAACCGATATTTTAAATGAGATAAAAACTGTCGTAGATCAAGGCGTAATTGAAATTACCTTACTTGGCCAGAATGTAAACGCATACGGTGTTGAAGTTGGCGATCGTGGTGCTTTTGCAAAGTTGCTGCGCAAGTGTGGCGATATTGCGGGCTTAGAACGTGTTCGCTTTATGTCACCGCATCCACGTGATTTCACAGATGATGTAATTGCAGCAATGGCAGAAACCCCAAACGTTGCACCACATCTACATATGCCACTTCAATCTGGATCGGATCGAGTTTTACAGGCGATGCGCCGTTCTTACCGGAGTGATCGTTATCTTGGAATTATTGAAAAGGTGCGAACCGCAATCCCACATTCAACAATTACAACAGACATCATTGTGGGTTTTCCTGGCGAAACAGATAGCGATTTCCAAGCAACTATGGATCTGGTTAAGGAGGCCAAATTCTTAGCGGCATATACCTTCCAATATTCAAAGCGGCCCGGCACTCCAGCGGCAACAATGCCGGATCAGATCAGTGATTCAGTCATGAAGCAACGCTATGACGCCCTGCATATCCTTCAGCAAGAGATGTCACAAATTGTTAATGAAGAAGTATTAGGAACTGAGCAAGAGATACTGGTTGCAGATTATGAAGGACGCCGTGATGATGGCAAGGCTCGAATGACTGGGCGTACGAAAGATTTTAGACTTGCGCACTTTGCAGTTGAAGATTCAAATCTGCCAAGACCAGGAGATGCAGTAATTACAAAGATTACGAAGGCTTCACCAAACTTTATTCTGGCTGAAGGCGCACCAATATCAGTTAGAAGAACTCGCGGCGGTGATGCAACCGAGGCGCGCAGCAAAGAGAGTGGATCGATGGCGATCATGGTTGGGATGCCGACTCTTTCACAGTTGAAGGCCCGCTCTTAAAATATGAGCAAACTAATAATTATCTGTGGTGCAACAGCGACCGGTAAGAGTGATTTAGCCGTTGAAATTGCCGAAGAGATTAAGGCCGAGGTAATTAATGCTGATTCGATGCAACTTTATAAGGGTATGGATATCGGAACTGCAAAACTTTCGGTGCAAGAGCGTCGTGGGATTCCACATCATTTGCTCGATGTTGTTGATGTGAAAACAGATGTGACAGTTTCTTGGTACCAAGAACTTGCCCGAGCCAAGATTGATGAACTACGCAACGCCGGTAAAAGCGTTGTTGTCGTAGGCGGTACAGGTTTTTATATCAAAGCCATTTTGGATGATTTAAATTTTCCAGAGACTGATCCAGAGGTTCGAGAGAAATTAAATCAAGAAGCAGAACAAATAGGCGGCGATGCGATGCATCAAAGATTAGCCAAGTTGGATCCGGCGGCGAGTTTGGCGATACCAAAAGAGAATGTGCGAAGAGTTGTTCGAGCCCTGGAAGTTATTGAAATTACCGGAGAACCATTTACTGCAATTTTGCCACGTGAAGATTCCACGAAATATCCAGATGCGATGCAATTTGGTCTGGCAATGGATCGCGAAAGTTTAGATATTCGAATTGATTCCAGGGTAAGAAAGATGTGGGATCTAGGTTTTATAGATGAAGTCGAGGGACTAATAGATCAGGGGATTCTCGAAGGCAAGACCGCCCAAGCAGCGATTGGTTATGCCCAAATTATTCGGATGAAGCACGGCACCATGACACAAGAGGAAGCTGTTGCAGATACTGCTCGTTCAACCAGACAATATGCGCGTCGCCAAGAAACCTGGTTTAGTCGAGATCTACGAATCAACTGGTTAAGCGCGACATCAAATCTTTCAGAGCGCAAGGCCACGGTCCTACAGGCTATTCTCAAATCATG
>CAIQHM010000047.1 GCA_903871555.1 uncultured Actinomycetes bacterium
AGCACATGTTATGCAAGCCGATACCGGGTGCGACTTAGATTTTCTACGTCCAAATAGCAAGATAGAGCGCAGATTCGTCCCCCCGGTTGTCGGAAGATCCTAAAGAATTCATAGCCAAAGCATGGGTTTTTCTATGACTACGCTATAAAGTTTCACAACCACTACAACAGGAGGATAAATGCGTAGAAAGTCTCTACTCGCTGGTGCACTTGCATTCGCAATGGCAGCAACTGGCGTTGGAATGAACATGCAAGCCGCTAACGCAGCAACAACAATTACTATTTGGCACAACTTGGGTACAACTCAGAATGCTGAAGCAGTTAAAGCACTTACATCCGCTTACACAAAGGCAAACCCTTCAGTTACTTTTAAATTAGTTGACCAACCTGGCGATAACTACTTCGCACTTTTGCAATCAGCAGCTATTTCAAAGAAGGGCCCAGATTTGGCTCTTATGTGGACCGGCTTGTTTGCACTTCAATATAAGAGTTACCTACAAAATTTAAAGGGCAAAGTTTCAGATGCCGCACTTGCTCGTGAAGGTTCACTGAGCTGGTCATCTCCAAACTTTGATGCAAAAAATGGACCATATGTAATGCCGCTAGATCGCCAGTTCTATATTGGCTTCTACAACAAGGCTGCATTTAAAAAGGCTGGAGTTGCAACTGTTCCTGCAACTTGGGATGAACTTTATTCAGCATGCGGCAAGTTAAAGAGCGCAGGTTACACACCACTTGTTTACGGTAACGGTGGCCAGAGCCTCGGTGCTTTGTATTACCCATGGTATGACGCAAGCTATATCGCAATCGGACAATCTTCAGTTTCTGGTCTGCGCGATCTTTACAGCGGCAAGAATCAATGGGATTCAAAAGCAAATCTAGATTCATACGGTAAGTACGCAGCACTTAAGTCAAAGGGCTGCACAAACACTGACGTATTAACCAAGACAAATAACGTTGAAGATTTCATTGGCGGCAAGGCTGCAATGATCATTGATGGAACTTGGGATACTCAGAAGTTCACAGATGCAATGAAGACAAACGTCGCAGCATTCGTTCCACCATTCTCAGATAAGCCAATCAAGGGCGTAGTTGAGTTTGCGGGACAAGGTCTTGCTATGACTAACTATTCAAAGAACCAAGCTGCTGCTAGCAAGTTCCTTGAGTTCATGACAACAGATGCAGCTGCAAAGATTCTAGATGGCGTGGGATTGATTCCAAACATCACCGGATCTTCAACTACAAACCCTGTTAATCAACAGATGTTGGACTTCGCTGCAAAGCAAAGCTTCGTACGTTATCCAATGCTCGACAACGTTCTTCAAGGCGATGTTGTTGATGCTGGTAACAAGATCATCCCAGCGATTCTTGGTGGAAAGACCAAAGTTGCAGATGGCTTGAAGCAAATGGCTCAGGTTTGGAAGGCGCTTCCAGCCGCAAAGCGCGGAGCTTCTTATAACTAAGTAAATCTAGTTATAAGCAGGAACCCTGTAAGTAGATGTAAAAGTGAGAGCGAAGAAATCACTTCGCTCTCACTGTTTTTTGTAAATCAATTCTTAAGGAATCCAAAATTTAAATGGCTAAGAAATCTTCACTTCACCAGCAACGCACTCAAGTTGGAATCTTCTTCGCAACTCCAGCTTTAATTTTGGTGAGCGCTTTTCTTGGTATCCCAATTATTCAAGCCGGATATTTTTCATTTACCGAGTGGAATGGCATCGATGCGAAGTGGCTTGGTATTTCGGCTTATATACAAGAGTTTAAGAATCCGATTTTCTGGCGAGTACTCGAAAACAATGGCCTGTTACTTCTAGGCGTGCCAGTTGCAATCCTCTTTCCAATGGGTATTGCCTTCCTATTAAATGAAAAAGTTGCGGGTTGGAAAATCTTTCGCTCTATTTACTTCCTGCCAACTGCGATTTCTTGGGTTGTTATCGGAATGGTTTCAATGCGCTTCTTCGCCCAAGAAGGCTTATTGAATTCTCTGCTCAAAGGCTTTGGCCTTGGGTTCATTAAGACAGATTTCTTATCTTCAGAAAAAGGTGCGCTCTTTGCAGTTGCTATTACCTTTATTTGGTCGATGGTCGGTACTAATTCGATTATCTTTTTGACGGGAATGGCCACGCTGGATCAATCTTTGAATGAAGCGGCCCGGATGGATGGCGCTGGAAACTTTAGAATTTTTAGAAGTATTACCTTGCCGCAACTAAATCGCTTTATTCAATTCTCATTCATCATCACAGTCATCAGCGCATTTACCGCGCTCTTTAGTTTGATCTTCGTAATGACTGGTGGGGGACCAGGGTTTGGAACAACAACCCTCGAATTCTTTATCTTCCAGAGCGCCTTCTCACGCGGCAACTTTGGCACAGGTGCGATGCTCGGCGTGATTCTCTTCTTTATGATGGCGATCCTCGGTATTGGGCAACTTCTTCTTATGCGAAATAAGGATGAGTAGATGAGAAGCAAAAAATATAGCCCTAAGACAATTCTGGCATTTGTTTCAATGTGTGTTCTTGCAGTAATAATGCTCTACCCATTTGCATTTATGATTAACACATCATTTAAATCTAAGGCGCAATATTTCGGGGCACCAGGACACTCAACTTCCTCATGGAGCAAACTCTTTGAAACCTTGCCAGTCTGGAATCAACTTCTAAATTCAACACTTGTTTGTGCCGGCGCAATCTCAATTATTCTCGTGGTCTCAACGATGGCTGGTTTTGCAATCGCCAAGATGCGCTCGAAGTCCACGCCTATTTTCTTTATTGGAATTGTTGGCGCGATGTTAATTCCGTTGCAATCGATAATAATCCC
>CAIQHM010000048.1 GCA_903871555.1 uncultured Actinomycetes bacterium
ATTGGGGAGAAAGCTCCCTCACTTGGACTCGAACCAAGAACCTGCCGATTAACAGTCGGCTGCTCTGCCAATTGAGCTATGAGGGATTAAATGAACATGCGAACTATATCTGACGCTCGGCGGCTAGCCCAATCAACCTAATTCGCCCAAGGCGGCATCTTTCTGGACCCGGCGCTCGGCCTCCATCGCAACCAGAGCTGCAAAGGTCTCGTTGTATTGCGCCTCATTTTCAGTTGGGTTGAGGCGTTGCAGCGTCGATTTAATTTCTGCGATAGATCTGCTTAAGGCAACTTCGCGAAGTCTGGCAAATATCGCCTCGACATAACGTTCGGAAATTTCGCGATCCGTACGAATTGGTTCAACTGTCAATTCAGTTATAAGTGCGCGGATATCTTCACTCTCACTGCTCTCTAAGAGTTTTTGAATATTTATCTCTGGGGCGGCATCTATCTGAGTACGAAGTTGGTGATAGGCCCAATAAGAAAATGCATTCTTCTCAAGGCGCGCCCAATCTTTTGCCATCTCTGGAAATTGCAACTTAATTTTTAAAACTTCGCGCTCCATCATCAGTATTGGATCACGCAAATTAACTTCCGATTGAACTGCAGGTTCTAGGTTCTGAGATGGAACACTTCTGGTTGCAGTTTTCTTTATCGCACTTGTGACGATATCAACTTCAAGGCCCAACCACCCAGCAACTAAACGGGCATACTCTGGGCGTAGTGATGCATCACGAATTTTTCCAATGAGTGGCGCAACTTGGTTTAGCGCTGATACTCGACCTTCGGCAGAATTAACATCGTACTTTGCAATTTCGCTCTTGATAGCAAATTCGAATAACGGAACCCGACGGGCAATTAAATCGCGAACAGCGGCATCACCATTTGTGATTCGAAGATCACAAGGATCCATACCTGAAGGTTCAACGGCAACGAAAGTTTGAGCAACAAATTTCTGGTCATCATCAAATGCCCGAAGCGCTGCTTTTTGTCCTGCAGCATCGCCATCGAATGTGAAAATTACTTCACCACGAAAAGCATCGTCATCCATAAGCAATCGTCGGATGACACGAATGTGATCATCACCAAATGCAGTGCCACAAGTTGCGACCGCTGTTGTTATGCCGGCCAAGTGCGCTGCCATTACATCGGTATAGCCTTCAACAATTACAACTTGGCGCTTCTTGGCAATCTCTTTCTTCGCCATATCCAGGCCATAGAGAATCTGGCTCTTCTTATAAAGAGGAGTTTCGGCGGTATTCAAATATTTTGGTCCCTGATCAACTTCATCACTGGCAAGTTTCCGAGCGCCGAATCCAACAACATCGCCAGAAATATCTTTTATCGGCCAGACCAAACGATTGCGATATCGATCTATCGGACCTTTGCTGCCATCTTTAGTCAGCCCAGCTAGTGATAATTCGTTATCGGTGAAGCCAAGAGTTTTCAAATGTTTATAGAGGCCATCCCATTCATCAGGAGCGTAACCAACACCAAAAGTTTCTGCTGCCGCTTTATCAAAGCCGCGCTTCTGCAGGAAATCTCGCCCAACTTGCGCAGTACCTGGCAAGTTAATCTGTTCACGATAAAAATTCATCGCCGCAACATTTGCCGCAACCAACCTTGAACGATTGATACTTGGACCTGCACTTGTATTAGTTCCGTCATATCGCAGTGTGTAGCCCATGCGATCTGCCAGACGTTCGACAGATTCCGAGAAAGAGAGATGATCCATCTTCATCAGGAACGCAATTGCATCTCCGCCGACACCGCAACCGAAACAGTGGAAGAAACCTTTGCTTGGGGTTACATGGAATGAGGGACTCTTCTCATCATGAAATGGACAGAGACCTTTTTTCTGTCCGCCACCGGCGCTCTTTAATTGAACGAAATCGCCAACAACATCATCTATTGCGCTGTTATCGCGAACATAGGTGACATCTTCATCGCGAATTCGACCGGAAGCCATGGGGTTATCTTAATCGCGCATAGAGCGCGATTGCTCCTGGATCAGTTAAAGAAGCAACTTGGTCAATAACTACGCGCAATTTTGCCTCATCTGTTGTTGCACGCTTCCAATCTTGAAGGAAGAAGGATTCCAAAGTATTTGGTGCACCCTTTAATACTGCGGCAACTAATTCGTGAATTAAAACCTGTTCGTTGTCATATCGCTTTGCTGAATGTGCGGCATTGATAATATAAAAACCGGCAAGTGATTTAAGCAGTGCTACTTCGACATGTTGGGCCCGGGGAACAAGTAAATTTGCGTTGTATCTTGTTAGATCTCCTTGGCCATAATGTGCCCGAGTTTCTTCCTCCGCAGCTCTGGCGAAGCGACCAACAAGTTGGCTTGCTAAATCCTTTAACCTGGCAAGTGCGCTATGACTACCATCATATTCTTTAGGCCAGCAAGAAAGTTTCTGTAAGTTTTCAAGTGCGACCCGGGCTTCATCGATTGTGATATCGGCAAGATTATTTGATTGCGCATCCTTATAAATATCTGGAAAATCATTTGTTAAATCATGTAATTTAACTTGGCCAGAAACTAAAGCATCCTCTAAATCATGAACGCTGTAAGCAACATCATCAGACCAATCCATTATTTGGGCTTCGAATGATTGACTTCCGATTGGTGCATCTTTGCGAACCCAATTAAATATCTCTAAATCATCGTCATAAACCCCAAACTTGCGAGCATTTGTTGCGCGTGGCCACGGATATTTAGTTGCTGCATCCAAACTTGCGCGCGTTAAATTCAAGCCAAGTGAAATTCCATCAGCATCAACTGTCTTTGCTTCTAGGCGAACAAGCAATCTAAAACTCTGGGCATTGCCTTCAAAACCACCACAACTTAGCGCCGTTTCATTAAGTGCATCTTCGCCATTATGACCAAATGGTGGATGGCCGATGTCATGAGCAAGACATGCACCTTCCATTAAATCTGGATCTGCGCCAAGTGCGGCGCCAAGTTCGCGACCAACTTGTGCGCATTCGAGTGAATGTGAAAGTCGAGTTCGCGGAAAATCTGTTGCCCACGGAACTGCAACTTGAGTCTTTGCCGCAAGTCTACGAAGTGCAAAGGAGTGAATGATTCGGGCACGATCACGTGCAAATTCAGTGCGACCTAATCGCTTTGCTGGTTCATCTAAAAAGCGCGCACGATCGAAATCGGTGTATCCCGAATGTTCAACTGCCGCTTTTAAAACCATAGTGTCGTAACCCTAACTCCTGTTCTAATTCTTAACTTGATCACTTAGGTGAATACCATGCCGCCCAACGGTGACATAGGCCAGATAGGCGCCAGTTTCGCGCACTAAATAGCGGAAGCTCGAATTAGTAGTCGAGGCCGGCCCAGTTTTGGTCGGCGCACAGGTTGCGGTAATTCCTAAATCTTGGGCCATCGTTATCGCGCGCAAACAGTGGTATTGATCTGTAACAATAATTGCGGATTTTAAATTCAACTTCTTCATAACACCGACATAACTTTCAGTGCTGGCAAGAGTATCTCTGCCGTAGGGAATTGAATCTACAAATTTTCTGGGAACACCATGACTTACAAGCCAATAGAAACCACTTGCTGCTTCGGTGGTGCGATCACCAGGCGCCCTGGAGCCAACGGTAAGAATGCGAGGTGCTAACTTCTTCTCAAAGATGCGTTCTGCTTCAACAAGTCTTGCCTCTAGAACTGGACTTGGAACGCCATCAAATTGCGCTGCGCCTAAAACAATAATTGCATCACTGCTCTTTGGCGTTGTGTGATTTGCAGTCCACCAAACACGGCCACCGGCATATAACGGCAGAACAATTACGACTAAGAGAATAAAGGCAATCGCACGTTTAATTATTTTAAATATTAGAAACAAGATCAACCACCCGAAACTGAATCGTCAATTGTGATCTCTGGAATTTCAAATGGATCATTTAGCCAACCATCGGGCAGATGCACTGGTCGGCCATGACTTGTACGTCCTCTTGGTGATTCGCCAACTTCAACTGGATATGGTTGATCTTCAAGTTGGGCCAGTAAATATTCCAACTCGCCAAGGGATGAAACCATTCCGAATTTACTTCGTAATTCGCGTGGAACCCGAAAACCCTTTAAGTACCAGGCCATATGTTTGCGCAGATCGCGCATTGCCCGACCTTCGGATTCGAAAAATTCAACAAGCAATTGCCCATGGCGATAAATAACATCGCGAACTTCAAATAACGATGGTGTGATTCTTGATTCGGAACCGTTAAATGCGGCAACTAAATCGCCAAATAACCAAGGCCGACCCAAACATCCACGGCCAACAACAACTCCCGCGCAGCCTGTTTCATTCATCATGCGCACACCATCTTGACCTGACCAGATATCGCCATTGCCCAATACTGGAACTCCAGTTGGTGCTAAGAATTCAACGAGTCTGGAAATTGCAGACCAATCAGCTTTGCCTTCATACATTTGTGATGCATAGCGCCCATGAAGTGCAACCCAAGCAACACCAGCATCTGCTGCTGCTTTTGCGGCGGTCAAGTAAGTTTCATTTTGCGGATCAATTCCGATTCGCATCTTTACTGTCACCGGAACCCCAAATGGTTTTGCAGCATTAACAGCAGCTGAAACTATTTGTGAAAATAAAGTTTGTTTATAAGGAAGGGCTGATCCCCCACCGCGCCTTGTTACCTTTGGAACTGGACAACCGAAATTTAAATCAATGTGATCGGCCAAATTCTCTTCCATCAATAATTTAACTGCCATACCAGTAACACGTGGATCAACTGCATAAAGTTGCACTGATCTTGGCGTCTCGCCCTTACCTGGAGTTATCAACCGCATAGTTTCTGGGTGTCTTTCAATCAGCGCGCGCGCTGTAACCATCTCGGATACAAAGAGCCCAGCCCCTTGTTCGCGGCAAAGCGTACGGAAAGCCGAGTTTGTAATGCCAGCCATCGGTGCAAGAACAACTGGGGTATCTAAAACCACCTGGTTATTCGCGAATTGGCCATTAGCAATCGGGAGTACAAGTGGTTTATGAGATTTGGTTAGCAACCCAACAACCTTGGCGCAAGCCAATTTTGAACTTGGTCGATACTGATTCGCTCTTGTGCCATTGTGTCGCGTTCGCGAATAGTTACGGCGTTATCTTCTAGAGTTTCAAAGTCAACCGTAATGCAATACGGAGTTCCAATTTCATCTTGCCGACGATAGCGACGACCGATTGCACCAGCATCATCAAAATCAACTGACCAGTTCTGGCGCAATTGCGCAGCTAGATCTCGGGCCTTTGGAGATAAATCAGCGTTACGAGATAGCGGAAGCACTGCAACCTTGATTGGTGCCAAACGGTAATCCAACTTCATAACTGCGCGCTTCTCCATCTCGCCTTTAGCATTAGGAGCTTCATCTTCGGTATATGCATCCATCATGAAGGTAAGTGCGCAACGATCAACACCGGCTGCTGGTTCAATAACGAATGGAACCCAACGCTCGTTCTTCTCCTGATCAAACCAAGATAAATCTTTTCCGGATGCCGCACCATGCGCCTTTAAATCGAAATCAGTACGGCTTGCAATTCCTTCAAGCTCGCCCCATTCGGTTCCATTGAATTCAAATTTATATTCAATATCGACTGTACGTTTTGAATAATGTGACAACTTCTCTTTTGGATGCTCGAAGAGACGCAAGCGATCTGGGTTGATGCCTAATCCCTTGTACCACTCGAGGCGGGTATCGATCCAATATTGGTGCCAATCTTCATCGGTGCCCGGAACTACAAAAAATTCCATTTCCATCTGTTCGAATTCACGAGTACGGAAGATAAAGTTTCCAGGTGTAATTTCGTTGCGGAAAGATTTACCAATTTGGCCGATACCAAATGGTGGCTTCTTGCGTGATGTTGTTGCAACATTTTCAAAGTTAATAAATATTCCTTGCGCGGTTTCTGGGCGCAGATATGCAAGTCCAGATTCATCTTCAACGGCACCAAGATAAGTTTTTAACAGACCTGAGAATTGTTTAGGGGTGGTGAACTTTCCTTTGTTACCGCAATTTGGGCAATTAACTTCAGCCATTGATTCTGGCTTGCGCTTGTTCTTTGCTTCGAATGCTTCCTCTAAATGATCTGCGCGATAGCGCTTGTGGCATTCAGTGCACTCAGTTAGTGGATCGCTGAAAGTTTCAACGTGACCAGATGCTTCCCAAACTTCACGGGCCAAAATTACGCAGGAATCTAAGCCAACAACATCTTCGCGACCTTGAACCATCGCGCGCCACCATTGACGCTTAACATTGTTCTTAAGTTCTACTCCAAGTGGGCCGTAATCCCATGAGGCGCGAAGTCCGCCGTAAATTTCTGATGAGGGATAAACGAAACCTCTGCGTTTTGCGAGGCTAACAATTGTTTCTAAACGATCTGCGGCCATTAAATTCTCCATCCGGCTGGCTGTCGGCGAAAGGCAACGAGCGTTGCAATCGTGGGCCAAGTTTAACGCCCCAACACGCCCAGATCTGGCCTTTCTTATGGAAATGAAAATCATTTTCATTTCTGCTATGGTCTCGCTATGAATATAGCCATAGCACTCGCAGCAGTAACCGCAATTGCCACAACCTCCGGTGGTTTCCTCGCTATCCGCTCAAAAGATCGCCTGCATCTGGTGCTCGGACTATCAGCTGGATTACTCCTTGGTCTAGTTGCGTTTGATCTTCTGCCAGAAGTTTTTGAGTTGAATACCAACCAACTTGGTGGGGTTCCAATCGTGTCACTCGCATTTGTTGGTGGCTTCTTAGCGCTGCACTTCGCTGAGCAATTCTTCGGTTCGCACGAACCGGCTGAATCTGATTACGGCCACGACCATAAGCACTCTTCCAATATCGCTGGAACCATGGGCGCGCTTGCAATGGGCGGACATGTATTTTTAGATGGCATCGCTTTAGGTCTTGCCTTCCAAGTCAGCAACGCACTTGGCTTTGCAGTATTCATAGCAATTTTGGCTCACGCATTTAGTGATGGTTTAAATACCGTTTCGTTATTGATCAAGAGCGGTCATTGGAATAAGCGTTCTTATCTTCTACTTGGGCTAGATGCTGTGATGCGTATTTCAGGCGCGGCACTTGGAACGTACATAACTATTAGCGATCCAATTCTTGGACTCTATCTTGCAACTTTTGCTGGTTTCGTTATTTACCTTGCAACATCGCATATTCTGCCGGAAGCGCATTCGCGTCATCCATCTAGATTGACAATGCTGGCCACAGTAATTGGCGCAGTTGCAATGTGGCTTATTGTCGGAAATATCGGCGAATAACAATAAATGTCACGTTCTAATCCCCGAGTCTTAAATACCTTAGAGCGCGCTGGCGGATTTGCTAGTGCGCAAGAGGTTTATCACTTGATGCAGCGGGCTGGTGAAAGTATCGGTTTAACTACGGTCTACCGCTCTTTGCAATCACTTGCCGATGACAAAATTGTTGATGTTCTACGACGTGATGATGGCGAATCAATTTATCGGCTCTGTGGCGACGCCCATCACCATCATTTAGTTTGCAAGGGTTGTGGTGATGCAATTGAAATCCCCGGTGGTGCAATTGAAAAGTGGGCCAGGACAATGGCCGAAGAACACGGATTTAGAGATGTAGGACATTCGGCTGAAATTTATGGCCTATGTCAGAAATGCTGATTTAAGCTTTACCAAATCTGCGATCACGTTCAGCATAAATTTCAATCGCTTTCCATAGGGTGTTTCTATCTACATCTGGCCAGAGCACATCCATGAAAACAAATTCAGCGTAAACCGATTGCCACGGCAAAAAGTTAGATGTGCGTTGCTCGCCAGAGGAGCGCAAGAATAAATCTACATCGCTCATCTGTGGGTTATATAAATGTTTAGAAATTAGCTTCTCGGTTATTTGTCCGGGCTTTAGCTTGCGCTTTGCAACCTCCGTGGCAATATCTTGAACCGCATCAACTAGTTCGGATCGACCGCCATAATTTACGCACATATTTAAGGTTAAGACTTTATTTCGTTTAGTTAACTCTTCCGCTTCTTGTAATTCTTTGATGACACTTGTCCATAATTTTTGTGGGCGGCCAACCCAGCGAACTCGGACTCCAAGATCATTCATCTCATCACGGCGGCGGCGCAGAACATCGCGATTAAAACCCATTAAGAATTTAACTTCTTCAGGCGACCTACGCCAATTTTCAGTTGAAAAAGCATATGCACTTAACTCTTTAACTCCGATTTGAATTGCACCTTGCACAACATCAAAGAGCGCTGCCTCACCTGCCTCGTGTCCAGCAGTTCTTGGCAGCCCGCGCTTCTTAGCCCAACGACCATTTCCATCCATGACAACAGCAACATGGTTTGGAATTTGTTCTGGCTTTAACTTTGGAATTGCCACGGCTAAATTCTCTCAACAAGTGGCAGGCTTCGTAAACCACGTTCGATATGCCACTGCAGATAGGCCGCGATTAAGCCAGAGGCTTCACGCCTGGATCTGGCATCACTTTCGATCGCGTTATTCCAATCTCCGGTCATTAAGTTGGCCATGAGTTCCAAAGTTTCTGGGTTTGGCGTCGCAGCTGCAGAAGGCTTGCAGGTAACACAGACACTTCCGCCACCGACAAGTGAGAAATATTTATGTGGACCAGGTTCATCACACTTAGAACAAGTTGTCATTGATGGTGCAAAGCCCGCGACTCCTAGTGAGCGCAATAAGTAAGCATCCAAGATGAGTGAAGAATCGTATGTTCCATGTGCAAGGGCGCGAAGGGCGCCGACAACTAAGTTAAATTGTTGCAGCGCTGGTTCGTGTTCATTTTCAGTGAAACGTTCGGCTGCTTCCAATATTGAATTTGCAGTGGTCCAATTCTTATAATCCATAGCAAGGGCGTCGCCAAAGTTTTCAATTCCTTCAGCCTGCGTGACGATGTCGAAAGTCTTTCCAGAATAAAGTTGGAGATCAACATATGAAGTCGGTTCTAAGCGGGCACCAAATTTAGATTTGGTACGGCGTACACCTTTTGCAACTGCACGAAGTCGACCATGATCTTTAGTAAATAGCGTGATGATGCGATCTGCTTCCCCAAGTTTCTGGGTGCGCAGAACAACTGCTTGATCACGATAGACGGCCACGGTGGTTACCGTAGCGATAATTACGAGCGAAACCCTCGATTTACCGCAGACACGACGGCCTTGAGCGATGCTGTTGTAGTACTTGGGTCAATACCGACGCCCCAATAAATTCTTCCCGCAACTTCGCATTCAAGATATGCCGCAGCTTTAGCATCGCCACCAGCTGAAAGAGCATGCTCGTAATAATCTAATACGCGAACGTTTGCCTCTGGCAGATAGGTATTCATAATATTTACAAACGCGGCGATTGGCCCATTGCCAGAACCGCTAAGTTCTTTAACAACTTCTTTTTCGAGAAGTTGAACAGTTAGGTGCGCATCTTCATCTAAGTTCGAAGATTGTGAAAGCGCCTTTAATTTAAAGCGGCCCCATTTGTTCTGCTCGGCAGGAAGGTATTCATCCTCGAAAATCTGCCATAAATCAGCTGCGCTAAATTCGCCGCCTTGTTCATCGGTATGGTTCTGAACAACTTGGCTAAATTCAATTTGTAAGCGACGTGGTAGATCAAGATGATAATCATTCTTCATTAAGTAAGAAATTCCGCCCTTACCAGATTGGGAATTTACTCGAATAACAGCTTCATACGAGCGCCCAATATCTTTTGGATCAATTGGAAGATATGGAACTGCCCAGGCAATTTCATGAACATGCTTGCCAGCGGTCTTTGCATCTTTCTCTAAATGCTCTAGACCTTTCTTAATTGCATCTTGGTGTGAACCAGAAAATGCAGTGAATACTAAATCTCCGCCATATGGATGGCGCTCTGGCACACGCAATTGATTGCAATATTCAACGGTGCGACGAACTTCATCTAAATCCGAGAAATCAATATGTGGATCGATGCCATAACTAAATAAATTCAAACCAAGAGTTACTAGGCAAACGTTTCCAGTGCGCTCACCATTTCCGAAGAGCGTTCCTTCGATGCGATCTGCTCCTGCCATATATCCAAGTTCGGCAGCAGCAACACCGGTTCCACGATCGTTATGTGGGTGCAGCGAAAGCACAATGGAATCGCGATACTTTAAATTGCGATGCATCCATTCAATTGAATCGGCATAAACATTTGGCGTTGCCATCTCGACAGTTGCAGGCAAATTAATAATTGTCTTGTGTTGCGGCGTTGGCTTCCAAACATCATTTACCGCATCGCATACTTCGACGGCGAATTCTAATTCGGTGCCGGTATATGACTCTGGTGAATATTCGTAGGAGACGATTGTTTCTGGAACAGTCTCTTCATATTTCTTACATAACTTGGCGCCTTCAACTGCAATCTTCTTAATTCCATCTTTATCTAAACCAAAGACCACCCGACGTTGCAAGGTAGAAGTCGAGTTATATAAATGGACCACAGCTTGTTTCGCGCCCTTGATTGATTCAAAAGTACGGGCAATTAGATTTTCGCGGGCCTGGGTTAATACTTGGATGATTACATCATCTGGAATCAAACCATCTTCGATAATTTTACGAACGAAATCAAAATCAGTTTGAGAGGCGCTTGGGAAGCCAACTTCAATTTCCTTGTAACCCATCTCGACAAGTAACTTAAACATCGCAAGTTTGCGAGTTGAATCCATTGGATCAATAAGCGCTTGATTTCCATCGCGAAGGTCTACCGAGCACCATTTCGGGGCGGCTTCAATTCGCTTAGTAGGCCAAGTTCTATCCGTTAAATCAACAGGAATAAATGGCGCATACCTATGGATCGGCATTGTCGACGGAGTTTGTTTAGGAAAGTTCATAACTCCCCAAGATTACCGCAACTTATAGGACGGGTAGGTACCGATTTAGCTCGAAGGCGCTGACTTGGCGGCGATAATCTGCCCATTCAGCGCGTTTATTGCGAAGCACATATTCAAAAACATCTTCGCCCAACGCATCACGAACAAGTGAACTTGTTTCCATCGCGGCAATGGCTTCTTCCAAATTAGTTGGTAAAACTTCAGGGTTGGCATTTGATTTAAGTTCGTACTTCTCTTCGATTCCTTTTAAGCCCGCGGCCAAAATAACGGCAAATGCCAGATATGGGTTGCATGCCGAATCAGGTGAGCGAACTTCAATCCGAGTGCTGTTCTCTTTCTTCGGCTTGTATGCCGGAATTCGCACAAGAGCGCTGCGGTTGTTGTGGCCCCAATCAACTAGTGCCGGAGCTTCACCGCCACCGCTTAAACGTTTGTACGAGTTAACCCACTGGTTTGTAATCGCAGTAAATTCACGTGCATGCTTTAGAACGCCAGCAATAAATGCCCGACCTACTGGTGAAAGTTGCAGATCTGCACCCTCTTCATGAAATGCATTTTCTTCCCCTTTAAATAGCGAGAAGTGCGTATGCATTCCAGAACCGGCGTGATCGGTAAATGGTTTTGGCATGAATGAAGCATGGAAACCTTGATCGAGTGCAATCTCTTTAATTACATGGCGGAAAGTCATGATGTTATCTGCGGTTGTCAGCGCATCAGCATCGCGCAGATCAATCTCTTGTTGGCCAGGTGCACCTTCGTGATGTGAGAACTCAACTGATACGCCCATCGCCTCTAGCATTGTGATTGCCTGGCGACGGAAATCATGGCCAACAGCAGATGGTGTCTGATCAAAATAGCCAGCGGAATCAACCGGGATCGGTGCAACATTCTCTTCCGGTGGATTTTTAAATAAGAAGAATTCCATTTCAGGATGGGTGTAACAGGTGTAACCCATAGCTGCGGCTTTGCGCAGTACCCGCTTCAAAACATTTCTTGGATCTGCAGCCGACGCGCTTCCATCTGGCATTGCGATGTCACAGAACATTCTTGCTGCGCCTGGATTTGCAGTGCGCCATGGAAGAACAGTGAAACTTGCCGCATCTGGCTTTGCCAACATATCTGATTCGGTAATACGTGCAAAGCCTTCGATAGATGAACCATCAAAGCCGATACCTTCTTGGAATGCATTCTCTAGCTCTGCTGGTGCAATCGCAACTGATTTCAAAAAGCCAAGCACATCGGTAAACCAGAGTCTTACAAATCGAATATTGCGCTCCTCTAAAGTGCGCATTACAAACTCTTCTTGCTTGCTTATTTCATCGCCATGGGAAGTCATGGCAGGAATAATGCCAAAGCCTTGTTACGGGATTGTTACAAGCCGTGGGCTGTGGCTACTGCTTGATACTTAATCTTGCCCTCATGCACGTTCAAACCCTTACCGAGCGCTGGATCATCGGCACAGGCTTGTTCCCAACCCTTATTAGCAATTGCTAGGGCATATTTAATCGTTGCATTAGCAAGTGCTGCTGTTGAAGTTGCTGGTACTGCCCCTGGCATATTTGCAACGCAATAATAAAGTGAGTTGTGGACTTTGAAAGTTGGATCCGAGTGCGTTGTTGCCTTTGATCCCTCGAAGCAACCACCTTGATCAATCGCGACATCTACCAATACTGAACCTGGCTTCATCTTTGCAACTAGTGCATCACTTACAAGTTTCGGTGCTTTAGCGCCATGAACTAAAACCGCCCCGATAACTAAGTCTGCCGCCATGCATTGCTCTTCAATCGCATAAGCAGATGAAGCAATTGTCTTGACTTGGCCATTAAATAGTTCATCTAAATAACGCAAACGATTTAGATCTAAATCTAAAATTGTGACATCCGCGCGCATGCCATGTGCAATAGTTGCAGCAGATACGCCAACGACGCCACCGCCAAGAACAACTACTTTCGCTGGTGCAACACCGGGGACTCCCCCAAGTAATACCCCGCGACCGCCTTCTGGTTTTTGTAGCGCAGTTGCACCGACTTGGATTGACATCCGGCCCGCAACTTCTGACATTGGAGCAAGTAATGGAAGTTGACCATTCAATTCAACAGTTTCAAAAGCTATTGCAGTTGTGCCGGATTTGATAATGGCATCGGTACATTCGCGAGATGCTGCAAGGTGTAAGTAGGTAAAGAGAATTTGGCCTTTTCGCATTCTTGGATATTCGGCTGCGATTGGCTCTTTTACTTTAAGAATCAGATCGGCCTTAGCCCAAACATCTTCAACGTTTGAAATTACGTTTGCACCAGCGGCAACATAATCTGCATCGGTAATTGCTGAACCGATACCGGCGCCTGCCTCAACTAATACTTGGTGTCCTGCCTTTACAAGTGCATGAACTCCAGAAGGGGTTGCTGAAACACGGAATTCATTATTTTTAATCTCTTTAGGGACACCAATAATCATGTAATTAGGTTACTCGTTAAAAAGTGCGGCACAAACCTTTGGATGCAGCTCCTTGCGCATAGTGGCAAAACTCTCAGCCGGCCAACCTGCGGCATATACGCGGCGAAGCAGTTTTGCTAGCGGGTATGTTGAATCATCGCTTAGCGCTTGCTCTAGCAATTTAGATGCAAGTGGCCCGTCGCCCATCTCGTAATTTACTGCTGAAAATAGTGAGGCAACCGGTGCCGCATATCCAGCAGGTGTTATTGAAAGCAACCATTGCCACATTTTCCATAGCATCTCGATATTTTCTTTATTAGTTAAACCCATTGCATAATCCCGAACTTGAAGATCTCGCAATCGAACAAGGACCAGAGCTATTAGTGCTTTATCTTTACAGATGCCTTCATTAGTAAACGTTTCGAATAAATCGTTAAAGGCCAGTGCTCCGGCACGTTGAAGAGTTAAGTATTCGTCGCCCTCATAATCAATCTCCTCTACATTCTTGAGAAGTACAGAGAGTTCGATATCTAATAGATCTGTCATTGGTCTTCCATTCTTATAGTTGGTTAGTTCAGATATTTTGATGGGGCCTTTGAAACTATGACTTGGGTAAAAAGATTTTGGATTATTGCCCCGCCGCTAACCGCACTTGTTGCACCAGATGCCTGCCAGGTGCCGCCCCACGAGATTTGAAGTGAAGCGGTGAAAGTTCCAGCGCTTCGGTAAGTGTGAGAAATGCTGCGATCTGGATATGGCCCGCCACGTGAAGTTGTAGCAAATTTCGTGCCGTCACCAAAATCCCAGAGATATGTTGGTGAGAGATATACCGTAATCGGTACGCCCAGCATTACAACTGAAGTTTTAAATGTTGATGGTGTTGTGGTCCAAAAATTAACCGGCACTTGAACTAGCGCGCCGATTTCAGGTTGGCGATAAATATCTTTCATCGGAATTAATTGGGCAAGTTGATCCGAAAGCGATAATTTAACAATAGGTTTTGGGGTGTATTTCTTAGTGACAATAACTCTTGGCTTTGGCGGCGGAGTATAAGTTGGTTTTGGTCTTGGGGTATATGGTCGCGCTTTCCAAGTGCGAGTTGGTGCTGGCTTCGGAGATGAGCTACTGCCATTTCTGTTAGCGGTAATTATTAATTTTCCAGTCTTTGGATCGGTATAAACCTTGACGCAAACACTGGTTGTACATTTTGGGGCTGCGACTGCGGAATTGACCGAGAAGAGCAAGAGAAGAGCAATAAGAATGGGCACCCACGGAAGATAGAGCGCTAACTTTCATCGCAAGTTATTGAGGTTTCAAATTGTGGAAAACCCAAGACTGTGTGAATCTAGAGGCGTGGTGCATAGAGATGGCGATGGTTGGGTTGATTGTGTTTGCGGCAATCGTCATTGGGGTTTAAATGGCGCCGCAGGTTTATTACTTGTCCGCGACAGAACTATTTTGATGCAGCATCGCGCACCTTGGGTACATAACGGAGACACGTGGGGTATTCCAGGTGGCGCCCGTGATTCGCATGAAACTCCTATCGAAGCAGCGCTTCGCGAAGCACAGGAAGAAATTGGTATTCACACAAACTTAGTAGAACCAATTGAGATCTTTAACGATGAACATAGCGGTTGGTCTTATGACACTGTCATCGCAAATGCCCATAAAGATTTGATTGCCCACGAACAAAATGATGAATCACTTCAAGTCGAATGGGTTGCCTTCGATGAAGTTATTGCAAAAAACTTGCATCCTAGCTTTGCTAAAACTTGGCCCGCTTTATTGGCCCGCCTCGAGATAATCTTTATCTAACCGCTTCAAGGATTCGCGGATTACTGCGCCATCACTTGTGCGCCAAAATGGTGGCATCGAATTCAATAACACCGAGCCGTATCGTTTTGTAATTATTCGCGAATCTAAAATTGCTACAACACCTCGATCATCAATTGATCTAATCAAACGACCGGTTCCTTGTGCCAATAACAGAGCGGCGCGAGGTAACGAAACTTGCATAAATCCACTACCACCAGCGGCATCTGCTTCAGCCGCACGTGCACTCATGACAGGTTCATCAGGACGCGGAAATGGAATTCGGTCGATTGCAACAAGTGTGCAAGCAGGACCAGGAACATCGATTCCTTGCCACAGCGATATGGTCCCAAGCAAAATTGATTTTGGATCTTTTGCGAATCTTTCAACCAAAGTTCCGACGCTATCTCCTCGCTTCTGCGTGATGATAGGAATTTCAAGTTCAGCTAAAACTTTTCGCAGATATTCATCGGCCATTTCTACACCGCGCCATGAAGAAAAGAGCGCAAGGGTTCGGCCACCTGCGGCATCGATTAACTCGGCGAGTTCAGTAAGGGCTTCTTTACTTGGACCATCACGACCTGGTTCTGGAATATGTTTTGGCAGATAAAGCATTCCCTGATTCGCAAAATCAAATGGTGATCCCACATCCAACATCTGCACATTGGCAGGATCTATTTCGCCAGCCTCAAATTCATCTTCCGAATCTTCATCATCATCGTTAGAACCATTGACTACAAAGCCGATTGATTTAGCAATCGCATCAAAGGACTTGCCTACTGAAAGGGTTGCACTTGTTGCAATCACTGGCGTCTCGGTTAATAGATTTGCCCGAAGAACTTGTGATACCGAGAGCGGCGCTAAATAAAGTGTGGAATACGTTGGTTCAAACCACATAACTTGGTGGTCACTTGGTTTCAACATTTTTGTTGCAGTTTGCTGAACTTCATTTGTCGCGCCTTTAACCCGTGCGCGCTCGGCCATCGAATCTGGATCGATAACATCAGAGTCAGCGTTAATAAGTGCGATAACTGCGGCAGATGCCTCTTTCACTTTGCGAATTGGCGCTTCTAGCTGTGCCGGTAATTCTGGAAGACGTCCCGCCTTTGTTGGATCATTTCGCACATCAGCAGCAAAATCATTCAGCGCTTCGGCAAAATTATCCGCAGCCTTCGCAAAAGCATCAGATGCCTTTCCAGGTAAATGTTTCTTCGCCATCTTCGCTGCGCGCTCTACTCGGGCTGCGGTTAGCTCTTCGGTAACGGCTTGCGTTGTGCGATCCATAAATTCGTGGGCTTCATCCAAAATAACCGCATCACGTTCCGGCAAAATCGGATGCGAATCAACAATCTCAATTGCCAGCAAGGTGTGATTTGTTACGACAACATCGGCGGTCTGGGCTTTTGCTTTTGCATTTACCGCAAAACATTGCGACCCATATGCGCAATCATCTTTACCAATACATTCACGTCCCGAAACTGAATTTGCATACCAAACTCTGCGATCTACATCAGGTGCATCATCGCGGTCCCCAGATACACCAGGCGTTTCAGCCCATGCCCGCAGGCGTTTGGCATCTTTTTCGAGAGTTCCAATTTCCAATAAAACTTCGCCATCTGGATCTGCTTCGGCGCTATTCATTTTCTGCAGACATAAATAGTTTCCAACGCCTTTGTAAACGGCGAAAGTAAGTTCGCGTCCCAACTCTTTCTCCAGGGCGCCTTTAATCTTTGGTAAGTCACGTTCGACAAGTTGTCGTTGAAGCGCAAGAGTTGCGGTCGCGACTAAAACTTTTTTGCCATGAACAAGAGCGGGAACTAAATATGCAAGTGATTTTCCGGTACCAGTACCAGCCTGTACTAATAAATGGTGGCGATCTGATAACGCATTTGCTACTGCCTCAGCCATTTCAATCTGGCCTTCGCGAGGTTGGCCACCGATTGCATCTACTGCAGCATCGAGGGCCTTGCGCATTTTCTCAATCATTTGCAATCACTAGCGAACCTTATCTCTTTGTCATTTTTCATAATGAAAGCGAGCTGAAATTATTATTAGAGTTGATCCGTGGACGCGATAAACCAAACGATGGGTCTTATCGATTCGCCTTGAGTAGGTAGCTTCATCGTGGAAGCGCAATTGTTCAGGTGCGCCAATTCCAGAATAAGGGTCAACAAGAGCGCTAGTAATTAGCGCATTTATTCTGGCAAGTTTCTTAATATTTCCGCTTTCAATCCAATACTGAATGTCTTGTGCAGCCCTCTTGGTCTGTTCGACTTGGGTAAGTTTCGCCTTACGTCGCACTAAGCGCGTCGTTTGGCTTCGTGAGTTTTAACTTTGGCGACTACTGGAGCAACAATTGGAAATTCCAGGCGCGTAGTTTCACCGCGATCTGCCTGGGCCAATGAATCAAGTAGCCATTCTCGATTTGCTGGTGTCGAAAGCAGATAGGCAGTTTCAATCATAGATTCATATTCGCTTTCAGAAATTAGCACTGCATTTCCAGCCTTTGAAGTTATTACAACAGGCTTCATGTCCTCATTAACTTGTTCAATTAATGGAAATAGTTGCGCGCGAGCCTGCGATGCTGTTATCGACATAATTTGGCGCCTCTCTTTAATGGTACGAGAAATGGTACCATATGAGAAAGTCTGCTAAATCTGCTTTATTTGTTGTGATGTTCGGTTTCCACAAAGCGCACAGTCCGAGATTTGCCGCGCATAACAAGTGATTGGCTGATTGCACCATATTCGGAGTAACGAACACCCTTAAGCAATTCGCCATCTGTAATTCCAGTAGCCGCCATGAAAACATCATCAGAATTAACTAAATCTTTAGTTGTATAAACCCGATCCAACTTATATCCAGCAGCAATCGCGCTAGCTTTTTCAGCATCATCCTTCGGGCGAAGTAATCCCTGAATTTCACCACCCAAGCAGATCATTGCAGCTGCTGTAATAACACCTTCTGGTGTGCCACC